>NZ_JBHTBJ010000071.1:0-20654 GCF_042664765.1 Paractinoplanes rhizophilus
CGCCTACGCGCAGCACCCCGACCGGTTCACCCGCCGGCCCCGCGCACCCCAGCTCCCCGAAAAAGCCTGGATCAACCAGCCAACAACCGAGGCACAAACCGTCTCAATTTGACTTGACAAATTCCGGATTGAGTCGGCTCGCGCTGTGCGGCTGCAGAGCACGCTCAGCCTCGCGGCCCATTTGCTGACTCCCACCGATCCGCCGCATGCACGGCTCGATGTCCTGTGGAGCCGGGTGGCGCACGATCCTGACTGGGCCGAGCAGGCTCGATCGCTCGCTCATGAGGGCAGTCTGCCTGGCCTGATCAACCACTGGACACTCCCAGACCTGCCCGACCCAGCCCTGCGCCACATTCTCACCGACTCCGCCGGCGTGGCGATTTCGGCCGATTCGGTGGCGATCGCTCGGGACGGCTCCTGGTTGGCTACCATCAGCGGCGGATCCGTTTCGATCTGGGATGCGGCCACCGGCCGGCGACGCACCACGCTGACTGACCACACCGGCGCCACCCTCTCCGGTACGGAAGGCTTTGTGGCCATCGCCCCCGACTGCACTTGGTTGGCTACCATCAACGGCGGATCCGTTTCGATCTGGGACGCGGCCACCGGCCGGCGACGCACCGTGCTGACCGATAACGCCAGCATCAGTCGCCCCTCCTCGGCGGGCTTCGTGGCGATCGCCCCTGACAGCACATGGCTGGCCACCACCGACCTTGAGGGACCGGTGGCGATCTGGGACGCGGTCACCGGGCGGCGACGTACCACCCTGATCGACCACACCGGCACTACCGACCCAGTGGCGGGCTCGGTGGCCATCGCCTGCGACGGCACGTGGCTGGCCACCACTGATCTCGACGGCTCAGTTTCGATCTGGGACGCGGCCACTGGGCGGCGACGCACCACCCTGATCGACCGTCGGGGAACGATGACGTCGTTGAGATCCGTAGCGATTGCTCCTGACGGTACTTGGCTGGCTACCACTAGCAGCGACGGCTCCGGATCGATCTGGGACGTCGCCACCGGCCGGCAACTCCGTACGCTTGTGGACCAGACCGATGCGGTAACGCTCATCAGCTCGGTGGCCATCGGACCGGACGGGTCGTGGCTGGCCACGGGCGGCAACGATGGATCGGTCCGGATGTGGAACGCTGCCACCGGCCGACGGCGAAACGCGGCGCTTTCCGACCATACTGGCGGGATGGCTACCGTGCGATCGGTTTCCATCGCACCGGACGGTAGATGGATCGCCACCAACAATGGCGACGGCTCGGTCCGGATCTGGGACTTGACAGTAGATCGCCAGCAAACGGCGACGGGACGGGTTCCCCCGTTCGGCCGCGACACAGGTGCTGTGGCATCGGTGATGTTTCACCCCGACGGTACACGGCTGATCATCACCAGCGCGGACCGGTCGGTGCAGGTCTGGAGTCTCGGTGACAACCGGGAGCCGGTCACGCTGACCGAGCGCATGGGTGCCGCCGTGACGTCGGTACGAGCAATGGCGGCCGCTCCGGACGGCACCTGGCTCGCTACCTCCGGCGGCGACCAATCGGTGCGAATATGGGACCTGGCCACGGGCTGGCAGCGTGCTCTCCTGCGGGACCCATTCCGGATGGTCCGGTCGGTCGCAGTCGCCCCGAACGGCCGGGAGCTCGCAACCGGCAGTGACGGGCTCGTGCGGATCTGGGACGTGGCGACCGGTCAGCCCCGGATGACCCTGACCGATGCGGCCGGTGCCGGATCGATCGCGGCGGTCGCGTTCGCCCCCAACGGCTCCTGGGTCGCCGGCGGCGACAGCAACGGTTCCGTGCGGATCTGGGAAACGGCGACCGGCCGGCGAGGTCCCACCCTCAGCGACCGGATCAGGAGCCTTCCACCGGTGCGGTCCATCGTGGTTGCGCCGGACGGCACGTGGTTGGCGACGACAGGTGGCGACGGTTCCGCCCGGATCTGGGACACGGCGGGCGACCGGCGACCCATCACACTGACCGACCACAGCGGCGACGTCGTCTCCGTCAGGTCACTGGCGATTACGCCCAACGGATCGTGGCTCGCTACCACCAGTGGCGATCGGGCGGTCAGGATCTGGGATCCTCTCACCGGCTGTGTTATCGCGATGACACGGCTGGGGCGGGCCGTGTACGCCTGCGCATGGAGCCCGGATAGCCGTATGCTAGTGGTAGGCGGCGTAGGCGGCCTGTACGCCTTCATGTTCAAAAATGGGGCTAGCAAGTCCCCGGAACCGACCTTCGGCCGACCCACCGCCGGGATCTGCCAGATCCACCTCGCCGCGATTCCCGCGGGGCCACTGAGCACCACATTCACATCTGAGACGGAGACCGGCGACCAGCAGGATCACGAGCCACCCGTCGCCCGAGCAAGTCGCCGGTCCGTGCCGGCCGCAGATCCGGAACCCACTCGAATACAGCTTGACCTGATGGACGACGGAACCTGGGCGGATCTCCACCCCGACCGGCTCAGAGGCTGGCAGCTCGCTCGGCTTAACACCGCTCGCCTATCCGTGACGTTGTGCCTAGTCGGTGTGATGATCTTTGGATTCTGGGGCCTCGCAGGCTACCTGAACCAGCAGACGACGCCGGAGAAACCGACAACCGATCTGCACACAGTGCTGATCGAGCAATGGTGGGTGCAACGGCATTTGTTCTGATCTCGAGCCGGACACGATGACGAAATTCAGCCATGGTGGGGCGCCCTAGTCATACGTCGCTGCCTCTAGTGAAATCACGCGCGCGTTGGGCGGCGCCGGACGAGTGGCATCGTAAAGGTCCCCTGGCGGCGCCCTCCTGGCGACGGGCACCCTCAGCAGTCGGCACCAGGTAGGCGAGGTACGTACGGCCTTGGCGCGGCTAGCGGCGGCCCTCGGGCAGCCGGGCTCGGGCCAACCGCCGGCCGCTATCGCCCTGAATCTCAATGTCGTGGTGGTCCTCGGCCCAGTCGTCACCAATCCAAATCGACTCTTCCAAGTCATCGCCTCCACTACCGACGGTGCCTTTGATAGCGCGAACCGTCTGTTGGTCCGTTCGTGTCACACGTCCGGTTTGGCGTCGGCCGTCGGTTGTCGTGTCGGTTGCTCCTACCCGCTAATCTGCGACCCTACGTGGTGTTCTCATAGTCTTAGGTGATCGACTTTGGAGGTGGCGGCCGACGTGGTGGATGAGATCTTGGCGGCGCTGGCCTCTGGTGCGGGTGCCGGAGTGTCGGGTACCGCGACTGAGTCGGTCAACAATGGCTTCGGGGTGCCGAAGGCGTTGATCCGCCGTAAGTTCGCCGGTCGTGACGATGCGCGGGCTGCGTTGAAGGCCGAGGAGACCGAGCCCGGTGTATGGCAGGCGACGATCGGCGCGGATCTGGCCGAGTCGGGCGCAGCCGCCGATGAGCACATCGTGGCGGCAGCGCGGGAACTGCTCGCCTTGGCCGGTGCAGTTGCGGGTAGGGATCCTCGAGTGGATGCGTCGCACGCCCAAGGTGTCCAGGTCGGGCATCACAACACACAAACCAACACCTTCAACTAAGCCGAGCCGGGTGTTTCCGCGATGACGTCCCCGCGCGAGGGCGGAGAGCGCCCGGTCGGCCCGGTGAACGCCCAACACGCCGAAGGCGTGCAGGCCGGCGACCGTAACGTCCAGAACAACTACTTCGGACGACAACGGGTCGTGACGTGGCCCTGCCGGGTCGGGGCCGTGCCTCGGCTGGCGTTCAACCGGCAGCAGCGGCCGACCGATGACATGATCGCCGCCGCGATGGCGGGCGGGGGCACAGCGGTGGTCTGTCAGGTTGTGGCCGGGATGGGTGGCGTCGGCAAGACGCAGGTGGCGGCGAACCTGGCCGAGCAGTGGTGGAAGGTCGGTGCAGTGGATCTGCTGCTGTGGGTGACCGCCACCAGCCGCGAGAACGTGGTCAACACATACGCGCAGGCCGCCGCCGACATCACCGGGGCCGAGGACCCGGATCGGCAACAGGCCGCGAGTCGGCTGTTGGCGTGGCTTGCCGGGACCGACCGGAAGTGGCTGGTTGTACTCGACGACGTCGTCGACCCTCAGCACCTGGCTGGCCTATGGCCGCCGGACACCGCCTTCGGCCGAACGGTGATCACCACCCGTCGTCGGGATACCGCGATGCTTGACGGCCGCCGCCTCGTCGATGTCACTGTGTTCACCCAGGAAGAAGCCGACGCCTACCTGCACGGACAACTCGGCGACAGTTCAGACCGCCTTGACGAGGCTGACCTATTGGCCGAAGACCTCGGCCGGCTGCCGCTAGCGCTGGCACAGGCGGCCACCTACATTCGCGACCAAGACCTCACCTGCGTCGACTACCGGCAGCGGCTGCGCAAGCGACGGCTAGCCCGCCTGAGTCCCACAGTGCTGCCCGACGGGCAGCAACAAGCGGTCGCCCAGACATGGGCATTGTCAATCGAGCTAGCCGACATCGAGACCGGCGGGCTAGCCGGCGTCGTCCTGCAATTGGCCGCGATCCTCGACCCGAACGGCATCCCTGCTCCTGTGTTCGCTACACCCATCGCGCTCAGCTATTACGGACATCGTGCAGGCCACGAAATCGACGACGACGACGCCCGCGACGCAGTCCGCGCCTTGTACCGACTCGGCTTGGCCGACGCCACGACGGACCCCGACGGGGGAGAACTGCTGCGCGTGCACGCCCTGGTGCAGAGGGTCGTGCGCGAAAGCACCCCTGCCGAACACCAGCCGGAACTCGCGTACACCGCCGCCACGGCCCTGATCGAGCTGTGGCCAGACACCGAACGGGACGCCGCCTCCAGCCGGCTCGGGCAGCTGTTACGCGCAAACACCACCACGCTGGCCGCCGTCGCCGGCGACCACCTGTGGTACACCCCCGACGGCACCCGCAGCGCTCACTTGGTGCTCTTCCGCATCGGTTCAAGTCTCGGGGAAATTGGGTTGGTTGCCGCCGCCCGCGACTACTACCAGCGACTTCTCACTGACAACCTGCGAATACTCGGCTCGGACCACCCAGACGTCCTGACAACCCGAACTCAGCTCGCCCGGTGGCAAGGTGAGGCGGGCGATGCCGCTGGGGCCGCCACCGCATTCGAGCAGGTGGTGGCCGACCGAGTGCGAATGCTTGGCGCCGACCACCCGTACACGCTGGCGGCTCGAAGCCAGCTCGCCGACTGGCGGGGTGAGACAGGAGATCCCGCCGGGGCGGTCGCCGCGTATAAGCAGCTGCTGGCCGACCGAGTTCGGATCCTTGGCGCCGATCATCCGCACGCCCTGAACACGCGCCACAACCTCGCCGACTGGCGGGGCATGGCGGGCGATCCAGCCAGGGCCGTCACCGAGTTGGAGAAGCTCCTGACCGACCGCGTGCGGCTGCTTGGCCCTGACCACCCGGACACCCTAACGACCCGAAGCCTACTCGCCACCTGGCGAGGTGAGGCAGGAGACGCGCCTCGGGCGGTCGCCAAGTTGGAGCAGGTATTGGTCGACCGTCTGCGGGCTCTCGGCCCCAACCATCCGGACACCCTGAACACCCGTCACAACGTCGCCTACTGGCGGGGTATGGCGGGCGATCCAGCCAGGGCCGTCACCGAGTTGGAGAAGGTGCTGACCGACCGCGTGCGGCTGCTTGGCCCTGACCACCCGGACACCCTAACCACCCGAAGCCAACTCGCCCGGTGGCGAGGCGAGGCGGGCGATCCTGCCGGTGCGCTCGCCGAGTTGGAGCAGGTGTTGGCCGACCGTGTGCGGGTTCTCGGCCCCGACCATCCGGACACCCTGACTGTCCGCCACAACCGTGCCTACTTCTTGGGTGAGGCAGGCGACCTGGCTGGCGCCGCTGCTGCGTTCGAGCAAGTGGTGACGGAACGGGTGCGAATGTTCGGACCGGACCACCCATCCGCGTTGGCAGCTCGAAGCCAGCTCGCTCGGTGGCGGGGCGAGGCAGGCGATCCGGCCGGTGCCGCCGCCGCGTATGAACAACTGCTGGTCGACCGGGTGCGGGCGCTTGGACCGAACCACCCGGACGTCGAGATCACGCGCCATAACCTCGCCCACTGGCGCGCTGAGGCAGCAACCGCAGAAGATCTATGACCACCAAGATCATCGGGGCTGCACGGGCCTGCTCGGTGGCCCGCCTGGCCGGCCGCTGCAACGACGAGGGACATGACCCCCGACGAGCACCAGCATCGAGCCGAGATGCTTCTGGCGGAGGCCGACGACGCGTCCCGCCCGGACCTTGAGGCATTGTTGATTGCCCGCGCTCACGTCCACGGGCTCCTTGCCACCCGTGCGCCATGAGCCAATGCACACCGACGAGACTCAGTCGAAGACCCAGTCTTGGGAGACGGCCAGTCCTCATGCGGGTGTGCCGACGCGGAAGGGTCGGGATCGGCTGTAAACCGCTTGCTCAGCGCCTAGGGAGTTCGAATCCCTCCGGCCGCACCACTCAGCCGTTGAAGGTGTTGTGCTGGACGTTGTGGTCGCCGATCTGGAGACCCTGGACATTCTCTAGCCGGACGTCGCGTGGGGCCGGATTCGGTGATCGGCCGGCCCGCCTGTCCAGCAGGGCGTAGAGGACCTCGGCCGAGGCACGGGCCGCGAACCGCTTGTAGCGGTCGTCCTTGGCGGGGTCGGCGTGGTCCATGACGCCTTTAACCACTAGCCAGTCCGGTACACCTTGGGTCTCGGCCACGGTGGCGATGGTCGCGGCCTCCATGTCCAGGCCGGTGACGGTGCGTACGCCCATCGCCGACAGCCGCGCCCAGGCCTGGCCATCCTTGGCCACGTAGCTCCCACTGGCCATCGGTGCCACCGCCACCGCGAACGGCAGCTTCGCGGGCCCGTGCACATCGTCGTAGCGGGCGCGCTCGATGAACGTGCGGCCCTCCTCGGTCAGCACCCACGCCACCGCGGGCCGGACGATGTGCCCCTGGGCCTCGATCGCTTCCGGCCGTTGCGGCCACGTGCCCGGTGGGAAGTAGCGTTCGAACGCCGGGTGCTTTACCGGGTCCTGATCGAGGAGCAGTCGCTCCAGCAGCCAGAGGGCGGCCTCCTCCTCGGTTGCGGGGCCGTAGCTGGGCAGCCCGCTCGGAGGATTCAGCTCCTGCGCGGCGCGGATCCACTTCTGGTCGAGTTGGTACTGCCGGTGGTCGCCGACGAAGCCGTCCCTGGTCTGCTTGCCCTCGTCGTACTCGTACGTCATCTCGGCCACTACTACATCGCCCAGCGCGACCTGGCCCGGATTGCCCGCGCACACGCCGGGCATGGCCAGGCAGCCCGGACGAAGTCGGTCGACCAGCGCGGTGGCCGCGACGCCGGTCGGGCGACCGCTCATCCGGGCCGGCCGGGCGAGCGCCACCGACAATCGCCGGCCGTCGGAACATCGGTACTCGCCTCGTTGGTAGGGATGCGGGTCGTCCTCGTCGCAGAGCGTCCAGTCCTCGATGCCGGCCTTGGCGGCCTCGTGCTCCAGGGGGATCGCCGCGACGATCAGAACGTCGATCGGGTCCATGTCATCTCCATTGTCACCACTCGATTCCGCGTCGCCAGACCTCGGCGTCGTGGTCATGCTCCCGGCTCTCCCGCTCGTACGTGTCGGCCAGCTGCCGGAGGATCCGCTGCGATCGAGGCCAGCCCTCGGCCTGACGTTCGTACTCCCGATAACGCTCGACCAGCGTCCGTTCCTGAGCGCCGCCGTCCCGGAGAGCACGCATCGTCGCCCCGCGCCGTTTGTAGAGGCCGTCCCAGAGACCACTGTCCATCGCGTCACTGTCGGCGTCCTCCAGCACCTCGCGTACGGCCAGAGGTGGCACCGAGCCGTCCTCGTCCGGCTCGGCGAAAGCGAGGACTGCGCCGATCTTCCCGTCGGCGAGGCGCAGCCGGCCGGAGGCGGACAACCGTCCTCTTGCCTCCTCTACCCAGGCCGCGAGGGCCTTGGCGTCGATGGTCCCGTCCGGGCCGGTGCCCGGGCAACGGCGCCACGAACGCAGGACCTGGAAGACGGCGCGAATCCGGACGACTTGGTCCGGGTCGTCGACGGTCTCGTCGGAGCCCTCGGGCCGGAAGGCGGTCTCGACGAGCTCGGCGAAGAAGGCCGGGTCCTCGGCGAGGCGGGCGTGGATCGTCGGCGTACGGGCGTCGTAGCGCAGGAGCGGGACGAGGTTCAGCTCGATCTCGGTCACCCGATGCGGCCCGAGCGCGTCCCGGTGACGTTCGAGCAGTTCGACGACGATCTGCAGCTCGTAACCGGACAGCTGGCGGTCCTCCTCGGCCGACCGGATGAATCCCTCGCAGGCAATGGCCGCCTCGACGGCGACCTCGGGCGTGTCGACCTGTTCGGCGTAGATCGCGATCAGATCCAGGGCCGCCGAGAACCGGCCCACGCTGATCAGTCCGGCCGCAGCCTTCGCGACACCGGTGAACTCCGGGCCGAGGCCGTTGACCCCGAACTCGCGCCAGTAGACGGCGGCCTCCTCGGGGCCGGGATCGGTGTTCTCTGGATCGCGCCGCGCCAGCAGTAGCCTCGCCCGCGCAGTCGGATCCGAGGTGCGGTCGAGGAAGTCGGCGCCGCCATGGATCCGCAGCGCGAAGTACTCGAACGCGATGTCTGGCCGGCTCGCCGGGCGGTCCTCGGACAGCCAGGTCAGCAGCACGTCGTCGTGCTCGGTGGACGGCGACTGGGCGAGGGCGGCCCCGATCAGGTCGCCGGTCCCGGTCCGGTCGGCCAGCGCCACCAGTGCGTCGAGACCGCCGGAGGCCACGATCCGCGCCACCGCCTCAGCTCGTAGCCGCGCTAGCTCGGTGAAGTATGCCGCGCTGGACCGTCTCCTCGTGACCCCCTCCGGCTGGGGCCATCGGTTGGCGAACAGCCAGAACGTCTGGTCGGCCGGTTGCGACGGCGCGAGCGCGTCGGCGGCCCGCCGGAACGGCGCGAGTTCGTCGGCCGACATCGCCCACGGCGCGTCGCCGACGTCGGTGTGCAGGGCGATCAGTTCGCGGAGCGCCTCGG
The DNA here is from genome assembly GCF_042664765.1 of Paractinoplanes rhizophilus. Taxonomy (NCBI): domain Bacteria; kingdom Bacillati; phylum Actinomycetota; class Actinomycetes; order Micromonosporales; family Micromonosporaceae; genus Paractinoplanes; species Paractinoplanes rhizophilus. Next base: position 9,010 of record NZ_JBHTBJ010000071.1, read on the forward strand.
ACAGACGCCGCCGCATGTCCTGGTCGTCGATTGACTCGGACAGGGACGTCAGCCGTTCCACGAAGTCGGAGCGCTGGTCGTCGGGCAGGTTGTCGGACAGTGGGATGAGGGCGAGGAAGCGCTCGGGGTCGTCGTCGAGGTCGTCCAGGGCCAGGCCGGCGATGTCGCGGAAGGCGGCGTAGGTCTCGGCCGGCGGCGGTGCCCCCGGTATTGGCCAGTCCCGCAGGAGCGGCGTCGGGTGGACCGTGCCGATGCTTCCGTGCCGGGCCGACCGGAGCAGGTCGAGCAGCAGCGTCCGGGCGACCTCGGGCTGGTTGCGGAGCATCCGCTTCAGGGCGCGCAGACGGACCGGTCGGGGTGCGTTGGTCTGGGGTCGTGTGACCTCGAAGATCTCGGCGAGCGAGGCGCCCGGCCGGTCCGGCTGATCGCTGCGCGGATCCGCCGCGGCCATCAGGGCCAGAGCCTCGACCGCACCGCCGAAATGCTCGGTCGACCAGGCGAGCAGCTCCAGGGCCGCCTGGGAGGAGGGGCGACCGGTCCGCACGGCGTCGAGGAACGCGGTGGGGGATGCCTCGGCCAGATACGTCAGCACGTCCGCGAGGGAGACGTTCGCCTGGCTCATAACCTCGCGCACCACCCGGTGCACGAGGTCGGCCGAACCACTGCGGACCGCGAGGACGACCAGCGACTCCGCGATGCCGCGGCGGATCGCCACCGACCCGCCGTGCGTGGTTAGGACGCGGACCGCCAGGCCGGCGAATGCCGCCTGGTCCTCCTCGGTGAAGCTGGGCGCCAGCAGGACGATGGTGTCCTCGGGCGCCTGCACGTACCACCGCTGACCCAGGTGCCCGAGCATCGCCGTGTCCGGGTCCGCGGCCGCCTGAGCGGAGATCTCGGCCATCTCGGCGTTATCCACCCCGGTGAACTCACTGACGATCGCCCGATCGCCGTCGTGGTCGCCGTGCCAGCCGCCCAGCAGCGCCAGCCGCCGGAGGCGGACGTCGGCCGACCGAGCCCAGGGCGGGATCGCGAGCGAGCGGTGTCTGGCCAGGGCCCGCCACAGCTGGCCCAGCCCACGCCGGGCGAGGATACCGAGGGACCGGGCCCGGTCCGGCTCGATAAGGGCGGACAAGTGCCTCTCGACCTCCTCCTCGTCGAGCGCGGGCACCTTCACGGCCGGGTTCGGCACGAGCTTGCCGTACACCAGGATGGTGTGCGGGCGCCGGAGCGGGATCTCGTTCAGCGGCAGGCTGGTCGGCACGGCCATGATCCGCGGTTCCTGCGCCGCCAGGTGGGCCCGGAGGGCCGCCTGATCGTCGATCAGCAGCGTGCGATCGCCCAGCGGCGTGCCGTTCAGGGCCGCCGCGATGAACGCCTTCAGCTCCAGCGTGCCCAGCTCGCCCCCGACCTCCACGACGGCCGGGCCGGTGTCGAGCGCCGCGCGCAGGGCGGCGGCCTGCTCCTGGCGCCCGGCCAGCACGATCTCCGCGCCGAGGGGAGGATCGGTGAACGGCAACCACGTGTCGTTCCACCACTCCGTCAGCGGCACGCCGGGCGTGGGGAGCCCGTAGTAGTGGTTATGCTGAGTGTTGCCGTCGCCGACCTGTACGCCATAGCTGTTGTTGGTCATCGGATCCGATTGTCCCAGGCACGGGTTGGCGTGGCGACGGAATCCCCCGGGCGCGACGATCGGGGGATGAAGGCCATCATTTACACCTCGGCTGGCCGGCATGCACGCCACTACCGGCGTATAGCCGCAGCGTTTAGGCAGATCTCGTAGATCCCGACAGCTCAACTAGGCACGCAGATTTCCTGATCACGAGTGTGATGGATCGCCACTGGTCGGCACGCACGGTCGGCGGCAACTCAGCGCGTCCGGCAGATCAGCCATGACGTCGCTATCGAGATCCGACGTCGACCGAGCCGTTCAGGCCGGTGGATCGTCTCGATAGAGATCCTCTTTCACCCGTCGGGTGCGCCAGTGCGTTGCCGTTAACTCGGGCCGAGGGCGGGTCGGCACCGACGCCCAGCCGTGCTGCCGGGCTCGGGCGCTGCGCTGTCCCAGCCGGCGATCAGCGGGAAGGGATCGGTGGCGCGGTCAGCCTCATCGTCACAAGTCTCGGGAACGACCATGGACGGGAAGAGCCGGGTCTCCTGGGCCACGTTGCAGTCATCTATCCGGGAAGCGACCAAGGCGCCGCAGCTCTGGCAGGCGACGCACGGGTCGCAGCCCACCAGCGACCAGCAGCCTGTACCGACGAGGTCATGAACGATTCGGGTGCCGCGTACGTCGCCGGGTGAAAGGACGACGGTGCTGACTACTCCGTCACGACCGTAGGCGGCCTTGTCGATCGCGTAGGTGCCAGGCGCGACGAGCGGAGGGTTGACGTGATGATCGTCCAGAAGCGACCAGTGCGGCTGCGCTGGCAGCTCCACCAGCCGGACCGGGAGGCTGAGCGCGTTCCCGCACTCTGCACACCCGAAACCTCGCCACAGCGGCAGTGTGACATTGGGGCCAGGCGGAGGCGATCCAAATTTGCGTGAGAACCTCTTGAGCAAAATGCCGCCTCGAGTACGTAGCGTCCCGTGAACGCTCTCATCTCGGCTAGATCCGCGCATCTGATCATGAAGATCTCGCTCTCATCGGCACTGAGCCCGTCGGTCGATGTGAGGTATGTGTCGGCTGACGAGGCGACCGTGGTTCCCGATTTGCGCTGCGGGCTGTCGAGGTCGTGTTGCTGTTGGCTCGAGGTCTCTTGGCTGGACAGTGCGGGAGGATGAAGCGAAGGGCCGTGCGGGCGGGTGCGTCTGGCCTGATGCCTCGTGGGAGTCTCGGTCGTGGGGGTTCGAGTCGCTGGGGGAGACCGCGAGTGAAACGGGGTCTGACCTCGGTGTTGGTTATTGGTGTGTCTCTAGGGTAACACAAACCAATAACCCACCGATTCTAACTACCATTATTCCATTGTAGTGAGGATCCAGGAACGCCGTCCGAGTGAGTTCACTCGGACGGCGTCTTCGTGCGGCCTGGACGGACACGGCGGATTGAGGTCGCGAGTATCTACTGTGCGGCCCTGGACATCACGGTCCCAGTTGGGTGTACTGCGCCCAGATGCTCGGCCGGGTCGGATGCCGGTCGCGCAGGTTGCGAACCGTTTCGCGCAACGCGACGGCCGATCCCGCCGGGTTGAGTCGCCCACCGCGCGGTAAGCGGGAGCGCGTCGCAGCCTCACTGGCTCACGTTGAGTACCACGATGGCGTCACGGCTGTGCACCAGAGCGCCGCGTGGCGCCCGACGCCGGAATCGCTCTGGCTGTGGCCGCCCCGCAGAGCACCCAGCGTATGCACGGATTCATGATCAAGCGCGACCCGCCGAGGCCGACGGCAGGCTGATGGCTAGTTGGACGGCAGAGGTTGGCGACAGTGTCGGTGTACGACACCAGCACCGGCCCCTAAAGTGTTCGCATGAAACCCAAGGAGCTGAGTTTCTCGATCTTCGGCCTTGGTGCGAAGTGGGAGTTCGGGAAGGCCAACAAGGACATCGCCCGCCGCACTATTCGGTTCCTGGAAGACCGCCGGCTACTGTTCGGGCCACGCGGCCAGCACCCGAATGACCCGCGAGACTGCGTGCACTCAGCCGAAGCCATCCGCCAGTTCCTAGGCGAGCAGCTACAGCTACACGACCCAGGCGTAAAGCTCGCCCGCGCACTGCAAGAGATGCGAGCCGCGTGCCGGCGATTCCTCGACGTCGCCGCACGAGATCCTCGCGGCTTCCAGGTAGACGCGCCAGAATTCCTAGTAGCGGTCGGTGAACTTCGCTCGACCTTCGGCTTCTACGTGGCCGCCCTGGCCGACCGGTACAACCTCGAGGTGGACGACGACTTACGCCAAATCCTCCCACCGCCGGCCGAAGAGCCCGAAGACGCCGATCTCGTCACGCTGCTCGACCCACGCAGACGGTAGCCGGGAGGACCGAGCCGCAGGCGACCGAACCTCGGGCTGACTCCGAGCAGTATCAGCGGCTACTTATCTAATTGATCTACGACCGCAGCCCGGCCAGGCTTGGTCGAGGTGACTGGCGGGACGCTCTATCGGCGGCTGCCCACCGCGGTTTGGTGTGGCTCTCATTTGGCCTGCGCCTTGCCGGTCACCGCGGCGCGGAGAGGCTCCAGAGGGGACTGCCCAGCTCAAAGTAGCGCTGCCCTCCCGCCGACACACCGTCGGATCAGGGAGAGGCAATCGAGTGGCTCAGGTCATCATCGGCGTGGACCCCCATAAACGTTCCGCGACCATCGAGGTCATCGATCAGCGGGAACGTGTCGTTCGACGAGGCCGGTTCGGCACCGACCGTGACGGCTACGAGGCCATGCTCGCCGCCGGCCGCAAGCACACCGACCGCATTTGGGCGGTCGAGGGCTGCAACGGCATCGGCCGGCACGTCGCTCAGCGCCTGGTCGCCGACGGCGAGAATGTCCTCGACGTGCCCGCGAAGCTGTCCGCGCGGGCGCGGGTGTTCTCGACCGGTCAAGGCCGCAAGACCGACCCGGTCGACGCGCACAGCGTCGCCGTGGTGGCGTTGCGGACTCCCGGCTTGCGGAAGGTCGTCATCGACGACACCACGGTGGCGTTGCGGTTGCTGGTCGATCGCCGTGACCAACTCGGCCGTTCCCGCACCGACATCGTCTCCCGGCTGCATCACCTGTTACTCGAGTTGGTGCCCGGCGGAGCGAAGAAGTTCCTGTCCGCGCAGCAGGCCCGGGCACTGCTCAACACCGTCCGACCGCGAGACGTCGTCGGCAAGACCCGCCGCTGGCTGGCCTCCGAACTCATCCACGAGCTCGTGACAATCGACAAGAAGATCAAAATCGCGAACCAGGAACTGACCGAACTCGTCGCCTCGACAGGCAGCCAGCTGCAGCAACTGCACGGCATCGGACCCTCCGGCGCCGCTCGCCTACTCGGCGACATCGGTGACATCAGCCGGTTTGCCAGCCGCGCCCACTTCGCCTCCTGGAACGGCACCGCACCGCTGGACGCGTCCTCCGGTGACCAGAACCGGCACCGGCTCTCTCGCGCCGGGAACCGGCGCATCAACCGGGTCCTGCACATCATGGCCGTGGTTCAACTCCGCAACGACACTGAGGGCCGCCGCTACTACCGGCGCAGACTCGCCGAAGGCAAGACCACGATGGAAGCCATGCGCGCCTTGAAACGGCGGCTTTCCGACGTCGTCTACCGGCAGATGACCGCCGACGCCGAACGCCTCGGGACGGGCCCAGGAGGACACGTGGGGGCGACTCTGCAATCCAGCGCGGTCGACCCGAACCCCATGATCGACACTTCGGAAAAGTCACTTCCCGGACCCGTCGAACCCCAGCCTAGAACACTGCTTTCCACCACGCCTTGACACAGAGGGGCGCCAAATGAGTCAGCGAAGCCATATCTTGCCAGCACCAGTGCAGATTTCATCGGATGAAGCACTCGCCATCGTGGTCATTCCACGATCAGCACCGATGGAGGAGCTGCCGGCACTCCAGTCGATCATGTCACTGAGCTGGCCGTTCATGCGCTACCGCTGCACGGTAGCGCCGGTTTCCGGCTGGCGCGATGAGGTTCACCCGTCCGGCAGCGCGAGGCGAGCCGACGCTGCGACCTGCATGGTTGCGCTGATCCTTCATCTGATGAAAGATCCCTTCGTTTGATGTAAGCGGCGGAGGGTGATCGTCGATGGTGCGAGAGGCTGGCGGGCCGGGTACGGCGGCGCTGCACCTGGTCGATGGCGTGGCGCTGCTGCGCCCGGACGAGCAGGTCTTTACCGCGATGCTGGACGGCTGGCGCGCGCAGCAGCTGGCCCGGAATCTGGCGTTCACCACGATCGAGAAGCGGCTGGCGACGGTGCGGGCGCTCACCGGGCACGCCGACGCGTTCCCTTGGGCGTGGCGGTCGCAGATGCTCGACGAGTGGCTGGGTGACCTGCGGTCGGTACGCGGGTTGCGCCGGTCGACGATCCGGAACTACTCCTCGACGGTGGCGGCGTTCTGCGACTACCTGACGGACCCGGCCTACCAGTGGGTCGAGCAGTGCGAGCGCCGCTTCGGCAGCCACCCGGTCCAGGTGGTGCACGAGTGGAACACCGCAAGGCACGCGCAGGAGGCCGAGGGCGATCCAGCGCGGCGCGCGTTCACGCTGGACGAGCTGCAGGAGCTGTTCGACTACGCCGACGAGCAGGTGGCCCGCGCCCGGGCAGCCGGCCGTAAGGGCTGGCTGAGTCTGTTCCGCGACGCCACGCTGCTGAAGACGGCGTACGGCTACGGGCTGCGCCGGACCGAGACTGCGATGCTCGACGTCGTCGACTTCGGAGCTAACCCGCGCGCCCGCGAGTTCGGCGACGTCGGGCTGTGCCGGGTGCGGTTCGGCAAGGCGAAGAAGGGCTCGTCGCCCAAGCCGCGCACCGTACTGACGGTGTGGCCGTGGACGGTGGAGATCGTGCAGCAGTGGACGCAGGAAATCCGGCCGCTGATGGCCGAGGCTGGCTCGCCGGCGTTGTGGCCCTCGGAGCGCGGCGAGCGGCTCACGGTCAACGCGATCAACCGCCGGCTGACCGAGTACCGGCGCGCGCTTGGGTTCGGCCCGGGCCTCGATTTCCACTCGCTGCGCCGCTCGTACGTCACGCACCTGATCGAGGACGGCTGGGATCCGCTGTTCGTGCAGCAGCAGGTCGGCCACGAACACGCGTCGACGACCTCCATCTACACCTGCGTGTCCTCGGACTTCCGCACCCGCACGCTGCGGCAGGCGCTGGACGCGACGATGCTGGCCGCGGTGCGGCCGGAGAGGACAGCAGGATGACGATCAAGCGGCAGGTGTCGTACCAGTGGCGGCTGCGCGAGGTCATGGCCGGCCACGGGCTGTTCAACGCCTCCGACCTGGTCCCACTGCTGGCCGAGCGCGGGATCACGCTGTCGGCGGTGCAGGTCTGGCGGCTGGTCACCCAGACGCCGGAGCGGCTGTCACTGCCGGTGCTCGCCGCGCTCTGCGACATCCTGGAGGTCAGCCCGGCCCAGCTGATCGCGACGCGGGCGGAGAACGCCGCTCCGGTCAAGAAGGCCGCCAGCGCCAGCGACGGCTCGGTCACCGACCTGGCGGCGTTCCGGCCCAAGCGGGCCCAGCTGCGCCCGGAGCAATGACCGCGCAAGCCGAGCCGACGCCGGTCGCCTGCCGCCGCTGCGGAGTCATCCCGCCCGGGTGGCGCGGCCGGCATCCGGTCTGCGAGCGATGCAAGATCGAGCTGCGGCTTCAGCGGCTGCTCGGTGACGATACAGGCCAAATCCGGCCTGAGCTCACTCCCTTCGTGACCATGCTGCGCGACAATCCGCGCGGCGAGACCACCCGCGGGTGGCTCTACAACCCACGGGCAGCCGAGCTGCTGACCGCGCTCGGATCCGGCCGCCTCGGCCCGCTATCTGCGGCACCGGCTGATCGCCTGCGGCCTGCTGCCGCTGGTCGACCGCTACCTAGTCGACACCGAGGTGTGGATGCATCGGCGGCTCGCCCAGCTAGTCGAGCATCCGCACGAGCGGATGCTGCGCCAGTTCGCGCTCTGGCACCAGCTACCCCGGCTGCGGTCGACCGCCGCGATCCGGCCGCTGCGCTCGACTGCGAAGTTTTACATCACCGAGCAGTTCACCCAGGCCCAACACTTCCTGACCTGGCTGCACGAGCAGGACATCGACCCCGCCGCGCTCACCCAGGCCCAGCTGGATATCTGGTACGCAACCCACCGAGTGCACCAACGGCACCGGGTCCGTGGGTTCCTGCTGTGGGCCGCCGCCGGCCGGTACCTGCCGCGCGAGCTGACCGCACACCAGGTCGCCTTCAAGCCCGGCACGGCCATCACCCAGCAGCGACGCCTGGCTCTGCTTCGCCGTTTCGTCACCGACGACACCGGACCGCTGCCGACCCGGGTTGCAGCGTGCCTCCTGCTGCTCTACGCCCAACCGATCAGCCGCATCCACCGCCTGACCACAACCGACTTGCTCGACGAGGGCCCTGAAATGCTCATCCGATTCGGCGACCCGCCCGTGCCCGTGCCCGAGCCGTTCGCCAGCCTGCTGCGCGAGCTCGCGGCCGCGGCCGGGTCTGCCGAACCCGGCTGGCTGTTCCCCGGTAAGTACGCCGGGCAGTCGCTGGCCTACGCCACCGCGGCGAAGCGGCTACGCAAGCTCGGGATCCCGCTCAAGGAGGCCCGGGTCTCCGCACTGCGACAGCTGGTGCTGCAAGCCCCGGCGCCAGTGGTCGCCGACGCGCTCGGATTCCACCAAACAAGCACCGCCCGCCAGGTTGCCAACGCAGGCGGCACCTGGAGCCGTTACACGGGCTTGAGGAACCTTCGCGTGTGACCGAGTGGTATCTGTCCGTCAGAATGGGGCGTTATCGATAGGTGGGAGTGGGTCATGTCGGCAGTTGAGGTGATCGCGGCGGCGCTGGCTGCTGGAGCGGGCGCGGGGATGAAGGACACTGCTTCGGCGGCGGTGAAGGACGCCTACGCCGGGTTGAAGGCGCTGCTCAAGGCACGTCTCGGCGGCCACGGCGATGATGTTGTTGAGGCGTTGGACGCCGACGAGACCGCGCCCGGCGTGTGGCAGACCCACCTCGGTGAAGCGCTGACCGAATCCGGTGCTGCGACCGATGAGCAGGTGGTCGCGGCGGCGCAACGGCTGCTACGGCTGACGGATCCAGCCGGGTCAGCGGCCGGGAAGTATCAGGTTGACCTGCGGGAGGCGAAGGGCGTGCAGGTCGGTGACCACAACACCCAGCACAACACCTTCTCCTGAACCCGGCCGCCCGCCGACCCGCACGCAGATTGACGCCCGGCAGGCGCAGGGCGTTCAGGCCGGCGACCACAACACTCAGGTCAACCACTTCGCCGGCCGGGCCCCGGTCACCTGGCCGGCACTGGTCGGGGTGATGCCGGCATTAGCGGATCAGCGCGTGGACCGGCCGGCCGACGGTGAACTCGCCGACGCGGTAACCAACAGCGAGCAGACCGTGGTCTTGTGTCAAGTCCTGGCTGGTCTCGGCGGAGTCGGCAAGACACAACTCGCCGCCGCCCTGGCCCACCGGCTGCGGGGCGACCGCGACGTGGACCTGCTCGTATGGATCACCGCAACCTCGCGCAGCGCGATCCTCGCCGGGTACACCGAAGCCGCGAGACGTGTCACCGGCATCGACGACACCAACCCCGAACAAGCCGCCGCCCGATTCCTGGCCTGGCTGAACGAAACACACCAGCGGCGCTGGCTGATCGTGCTGGACAACCTCGACGACCCCAACGACCTGATCGGATTATGGCCGCCGACCGTCATTGGCGGACACACCGTGGTCACCACCCGCCGCCGCGACACCGCCCTACTCACCGGTCGGCGCCTCATCGACGTCGACGTATTCACTCCCGATCAGGCCGCCGCCTACCTGCACCAAAAACTCAGCGGGCAGCCGCAAAGCCTGGACGAAGCCGAGGAGCTTGCCGCCGATCTTGGCCACCTACCGCTGGCACTGTCGCAGGCCGCCGCCTACATCCTCGACCGTGTCCCCCGGATGACCTGCGCCCATTACCGCACCCTGCTGGCCGACCAACGCCGTAGCCTCAGCCACTTCGCCCCGCACGCCCTACCCGACCAAAACCGCGACATCGTCGCCGCCACCTGGACCCTGTCTATCCAGCGTGCCGACGAACTGCCCCCGGCCGGACTGGCTCGCCCCGTCCTCCAGCTGGCGGCGCTACTGGACCCCAACGGCATCCCCCTCGATGTACTCACCGCCACCCGGGTCGCTGCTTACTGCGCCCAACGGCTCGATCGGCCGGTGGACCGCGATGACCTCGACGACGCTCTGCACACCCTGCGCCGTTTTAGCCTGCTGACCGTCGACGAAACGACCGGCACGGCACGCGCTCACGCCCTGCTGCAACGTGCCGTCCGCGACAACACCGACCCCGACGATCAGCCGCCACTCGCGACCGCTGCCGCCGCTGCGCTCTTCGAGCAATGGCCACGAGTTGAACGCAACGCCAGTCACGCTCAAGCACACCGGGCCAACACGACCGCCCTATGGGCCGTCGCCAGCACCTACCTTTGCAACGCCGGCCGAGGCGTCCACCCGGTGCTATTCCGAGTCAACAATAGCCTCGGTGACATCGGCCTGTTCTCTCTCGCCGCCGCTGCCTACCGGCAGCTGCTCGACGACTGCCTGCGGATCCTCGGACCCGACCACCGCGACACCCTGGCTGCCCGCGGCAACCTCGCCCAGTGCCGGGGCATGGCCGGGGACCCGGCTGGCGCAGCCGACGCCTTCCAGCAGTTGCTCGACGACTGCCTGCGGATCCTCGGACCCGACCACCCCGACACCCTGGCTGCCCGCGGCAACCTGGCGTGGTCTCGGAGCAAGGCCGGGGACCCGGCTGGCGCCGCCGACGCCTTCCAGCAGTTGCTCGACGACTGCCTGCGGATCCTCGGACCCGACCACCGCGACACCCTGATCATCCGCAGCAACATCGGCGAATCGCGGGGCGAGGCCGGAGATCCGGCCGGCGCCGCCGACGCCTTCCAGCAGTTACTCGATGACTGCCTGCGGATCCTCGGACCCGACCATAAGCAGACTCTGGCCGCCCGCACCAAGCTCGCTACATGGCGGGGCAAGGCCGGGGACCCGGCCGGCGCCGCCGACGCCTTCCAGCAGCTGCTCGACAGCTACCTGCGGATCCTCGGACCCGACCACCCCGACACCCTGACTGCCCGCGGCAACCTCGCCCGGTGGCGGGGCAAGGCCGGGGACCCGGCCGGCGCCGCCGACGCCTTCCAGCAGCTGCTCGACAGCTACCTGCGGATCCTCGGACCCGACCACCCCGACACCCTCGCCGCTGGCAGCAACGTCGGCGAATGGCGGGGCGAGGCCGGAGATCCGGCCGGCGCCGCCGACGCCTTCCAGCAGCTGCTCGACAGCTACCTGCGGATCCTCGGACCCGACCACCCGCAGACTCTGGCCGCCCGCGGCAACCTCGCCCGGTGGCGGGGCGAGGCCGGAGACCCGGCCGGGGCCGTCAACGCCTTCCAGCAGTTACTCGATGACTGCCTGCGGATGCTTGGACCCGACCACCCGCACACCCTGATGTGCCGTAAGAACCTCACGTACTGGGGTGCTTGGGCCGAGAAAGGCGATCACATTTAGTAACATCGGTGCCCCGCCCAGCGGAGAACTCGCGCTAAACGAATACGCGCGCCTGCCAGTACTCCGGCGCATATTCGATCAGATGCGATCACGCGCCGGTTGGTGTCGCGTCCGCGTGAACACTGCGAGTGTCCGGAACACATTGCGAGTGATCTTGCGAGCTGTCCGGCCTACCTTGCGAGTGATCTCTCCGGCGAGGTGTTGTGCGCCAGCTAAATGTCAGGCTCATGATTGTTGTCATGGCGCGAAGACTGACCGGTCTTGGTGGGTTCGGCTTCCAAGTTGAATGGGAGAACCTAGTACGGCAGCCGCCATTTGCTAGCTGGCCAGGACATAGTCTCGTCGGAGACGTGCGCGTTGGTGGAACCAGCGTGCTCGGGCTTGGTGGCGGCGGCGCCAGTTGCGCCAGTGGGTGTCGTGGT
>NZ_JBHTBJ010000072.1:0-17716 GCF_042664765.1 Paractinoplanes rhizophilus
ATCATCGTGGCGTAGGAACCTTGATGATCTTCTGAACCGGTCATGCCCGTCCTGCTGCCGCCAACCGAGGCGCTTCTACCTTGATCCACCCAAGTCGGACACCACCACGACTTTGCCGGGGCCCTGGGGATCCACCCACGTGCCCCTGAGTATTTCGGCCTCGGTTTCAACAAGCCACTGCTCTGCGGCGCGTTTGGTGTCGAAGGGTGTCGGGCCTTTACGGATGAGACCGTCTGGCCCGGTGTACCGAGCCTGGTAGGCGCCCGATGGCAGCTCACGGACGCTAGCCCGTTAAAGCCTTCGTCGCGCTCCTCATCTTGCGCAAGGTCAAACGAATGGCACCCATTTCGCGCCAAAGTTTAGGGTCGGCGTTGCCGACTCGAATCCAGCGGCGTCCTGCGATCTGAAAATCGATCGTCAACTTCTCCGCCTCTTTATTTATGAGCCTCGGCATACTCTCACCGCCCAATGAAAATGGCTCTAGTAATTTCCATTGAGTATAGAACTCTTTTCCCGGTCCAATCACTGGCGCGAAGGATGGCCACAATTCCCCGTGTGCATCGCCGCCTGACGGGTACACCCGCACGTTGGTAATTGGCTCCGAGCTGTGATTTGTCACGGTAACAGCAGCATGATCAAACTCGGAAATGGGAAGGTCCTCTTCGAGAAATTCCGGTTCTTCTGCCGTGACGATGACGCACCTAGCTCGCGAAATTTCTTGAGCGACATTTTCCAGTCGACGAGATCTGACCTCCCATAACAAGCCTCCTCCTGTTACGGCAAGTGCTAGAACTGTGCCGACGCCCTGCAGCCAGTCGGTTATATTCGGCGCATCCGACGCACTGATCACACCGTAACGGTATAGGTCGTCGGCAAGGTCAGGGCACCGTGGAACGAGCGTGAGGGCTCGGGCTGGCAAGGAGACGTGCAGCCGTACAGCAGCGAAGTACAGCAACCGATCCGCCCGCATCAGCGCGAGTCCGGCTTCCCCGAGCTATCTGACCTCGTACGCGACCTGATCCAACCGAGTCGCCATGACTCGATCGATCACGGGTAGGGCATGATGAAGCCGTGTCCAAGGAAGATCTGGCGCTGCCAGCCTTCGCACTGTCCGTAGTAGTTGCCGCCTGGAACCTACTGAAGTTCAAGTACGACGGCGCCCGGGTGAGAGTCACCCTGAAGCCCGGAACGTTCGATGGACAGGCCCTGGCAGCGATGAACACATACTCTTCTAACCGTGGTCCTGACGCGATCGACAATCGAGGGCTCCGCTTCAACATTGAGGTTGCGCTGGTCGAGATCGAGAACTACGGGCGGACAGCGGTGACGTTGCGAAACGTCGGGCTTGACCTAGGTCGTACGCGGTGGTGGCGATTTGGTTGTCAAACAATCACCTTGCCATATATCAACTTCGACGGATGCGAAGTTAGCAACAAGGCACGGCTTGAGCCTTACGACAATGTCCAATACCTCGTCAACGCTAGTCACGCTCTGCGGCTCGCTCGAGAACGTGGCCGTGGCAAGACGATCAACATTCGTGCTACCGCACAGGTCGTGGGAAGGCGAGCGACCAGGTCGTCGTGGAGGAGGCGCTGGCGGCTGGCACGGTCAGCGCCGCCGAGGCTCTGGCCAGGCGACGGATTCGACCTCGCCCGAGAAATATACCGCTTGCTTTACAGTCGACTGCCTGCCACGGACTCCAAGATTGCCCTTATGCTGCCGGAGCTATCAATGGTGATTGCCGAATGGATAGAGGCAGGCAACAAGGCAACCAGGGAGGCAATCGGGTCGATCATTGACGACCGGCTAAAGCGATGGTCGATCGACGAACCTATTGTGACGACCTTCTGGGCACACGAACTCGCCACAGAGTTCGATCGGGTCGAGGCGTGTCTTCTCGACGGCTCGTCCTTCAAACGCCGCCGACTTGCTCGTGAAGCAGCGATTAGAGCCCGTGGGGAGGATCGCTCTCTCGCGGCTGGGTGACTAACTGGGTGACGACCGAGGGCAATAACGACAGACGACCATGGACATAAGTGGACCGTTCCGGCAGCTCAGCGCAGGTATGGGCGCAGGTCAGCACACCATGATCGTTCCTTGACACGGAAGAAGTCACCAGTCGATTACCCTGCTTGCCAACTTGCGATGATGCCTCCGGTTCCAGCAAGGTCGTCTTCGACGAGCCGGATCTCCTTCATGACGCTCTTCTTGGGAGGCGCGAACGTGAGCCAACCGCGTACGCAGTCGCTCGGAGCGATCTCGCTGTCGTAGGGCAAAGCTGGCTGTCGGGGTTCGGGGGTGATGTCGGCCGGTTTTACCTCGTAGCCGTCCTGAGTCTTAAGTATCCACATACTCCAGCTTGGCGTACTCAAGGCATCAGTGCCGGTATTGCAGATGCGCACATCTGTGTAGAGCCAAACCGTGCCCGGTTCGTACTCTGCCGCAGACCCGCCCAGCTTGGCGGAACGGACAGTAATCTTGCTCCGCTCCCCGACAAAGGTGCCTCCGACCTTGAGCTTCGATGACTCGGCCGGCCTCGGAGAAGTGGATGGGCTAGTCGGAGCGGTCGCGGGCGTGCTGGCCGACTGCGCAACGGCTGGCAACGATCCTGTCGGTGTCAAGTCGGCTGAGCTTCCGCTACCGCCGCAGGCAGCGATCGTTGCCAACGAGACCAGAGCGAGCCCAACGTAAGCGAGTCGGTTTAGTTCATCCACTGGGTCACACTATTCGGCTGCGCTGACGTCCCGCCGCACTGCGACACGACAAGAGTGAGAGCCGACAGTCCACCCTGACTCATCCGTTGGGCTGACGTCTCCAGCTCGGCACCGAAGTGCAGCAGCCAGCTGGAGCAAGACTGAGCCACTCTGGAGATCCATGTGCCAAATCCGTGCCAGATAAGCCGGTCATTGCCGGGGCGTGGCGGGGAGTCGCGAGAAGTCGACTCACGTCCGCGCTGGTAGGCGTCTTGCAGCTCAGGGATCTTTAGTGAGAACCGTCCTGGCAGTGTGGGGGTCAGGGGTTCGAGTCCCCTCAGCTCCACCCCTGGTAAGCGGCTTGATCAGCGATCTGATCTGGCCGCTTTCCACTTCCTGGGGCCTTGAGATCTCACTAGATCTCACAACGACATCCGATCTTACGCAGCCGCGTCGCCGACCGCCTCCGACGCCGGTCGAAGCGCTCCGGTCAACGTCGCGCCGGCGGCGCGCAGAGCGTCGTTTTGGCTGTGGACGTAGACCTTCATCGTGAAGCTCGCGGACGAGTGGCCGAGCCAGGCGGAGATCACCGCTGTCGGGACGCCGCGCAGGTGCACCGTGCGGGAAGACCTGCTCGCGCTCGAAGGCGCGTACGCACAGTTCCTGGGCTGGTGCTTCCAGGACCTGGGCGATGAGGCAGCGTCGGAGCGGTGGTACGCCCCGGGCGCTGCTCGCCGCCCATGAGGTCGACGACCCCAACATGATCGCGTCGGTGCTGTCGATGCGATCGAATGCTGCCTGGGACGCCGGTGACCCGCAGCGCGCCGCGGCGCTCGCCGAGGCGGCGACCCGGCCCCGCGCTGCGCCAGGCGTCCTCGCCCTGTCGCACCAGCAGGCGGCACGCGCGTACGCCCGGCTCAGCGACCGCACGATGGCCGACCGTGCCCTCGCTGCGGCCGCCCGGCGGCCCCAGGCCGCCGGCCGTGACCCTGAGCGGGAACCGCCCTGGATCTACTTCTTCGACGAGGACCGGTTCGCCGTGCAGCGCGCTCTCGTGCTGCGCGAGCTCGGCGACCACGGCGCCGCCCCTGACTTGTTCCGTACCGCACTCGACCGCATGCCGCAAGCCTTCCAGCGAGACCGCGCCGTCTACCTCGCCCGGCTCGCTCACGCGCTCGCACTCGCCGGGCAGCTCGACGAGGCAGAAGCGGTCGCGACCGAGGCGCGTCAACTGGCGGACATCACCGGGTCACGCCGTGCACTCGACGAGCTGGCGGCAGCCGCCGAGCCTGTCAGATAGGGGTGTTTCGCAGCAAGGGCGTTGTCCCACGGAGCCTGCGTAACTCACCGTGGTTGAATTTCACGCCAGTAATTTAAAGTAAAGCCCTGAAAACTTGGAATCTTGCAAGTGGTTCACACTCCGTGGTTGAAAAGCAAGGCGAACTTTTCAAGGTTTCCGTGGTTTACTTCAAATCATGGAAGACGCAGCGTTCCAATCGTCCCCTGTTGGGTCACTTGTCCAGATCAGTGGCTGGGACCCGCGGTATAGCGAGAACTACGAGTGTTCCGCCTTTATCGCGAACCCGCTGCCGGACACGCTGCAACTGGGACAGGAGACCTACTTGGCCGCGTCCGACGCGGCCGTAGCCGTAGCGCGACTGGACCAGGCGGCGTTTCGGCTCCCTAACCCCGGACTGCTGGCGAGACCGGCTATCCGGCGCGAGGCCGTCGCCACCTCAGCGCTCGAAGGCACCTACGCGGCGTTCGACGACGTGCTCGAGGCCGATTTCCTCAACCGCGACCAGCTCACCGAGTCGGTCGCCGAGGTCCACAACTACGTCGAGGCGGCGGAGCTGGCCTTCGATTGGATCAAGGACAAGCCGATCACCGTCGGCATGCTCGAAACGCTGCAGGAGATGCTCGTACGCGGGACCCGCGGCGACTCCTACGACGCCGGCCGGATCCGGACGGTGCAGGTGTTCATCGGCGCAGACGGCGGGCGCGTGAACGACGCACGGTTCGTGCCGTCGCCACCCGGCGACCAACTGCGCGCCGGCATCGACGCGTGGGCCTCGTGGCTCATGGCCCGGGACACCATTCCGCTGGTCATCAAGATGGCGCTCGGCCACTACCAGTTCGAAACCCTGCATCCCTTCAACGACGGCAACGGTCGGCTCGGCCGGCTCGTCTGCGTCCTGCAGCTCGCCCACGCAGGAGAACTCCGGGTGCCGGTGCTGAACCTGTCGCCGTGGCTCGAAGGTCGCCGCCGCCAGTATCAGGACCACCTGCTCAACGTGAGCGCCACCGGGGATTTCGAGCCTTGGATCCGGTTCTTCGCCGAAGCCGTACGGGCACAGGCGATCCGGGCTGTCGAGAAGATCGACGCCCTGCACGACTGGCGGGACGAAGCCCACAAGCAGCTGGTGAAGGCGGACGTCCGCGGCGTGGCCACGCGCATTGTCGAGGACCTGATCGGGTACCCGCTGATCAACGCGACGGTTTCCGCCGAGCGATTCGAGGTCTCGTACCAGGCCGCCAACACGGCGATCCGGCGCCTGGTCCAGCTCGGCATCCTGGAGGAGCGCACAGGCCGGAAATACGGGCGTGTCTTCGCGGCGCGACGCGTGCTGAACATCATCAACAGCTGATCTCCGGCGAGGCCCGCAGCCGCTACTGAGCCGCTCGCGTAGGCCGAGCCGGCGGCGTGCAGCCCCAGTAGCGGTAGCGTCTCGGGACGCGTCCTGGAGCGCTTTTCCGCCTTCCCGGCCGACCTGCCGCTTCCCGTTACTCCTGAACGTCTTCGCTGGTGAAAGCGGATAGCGGCGCCGCTATCCGAGCAGGGTCGTGCCGCTGTCCGCTACCTGTGCCGCTACTCCAGCTCGGCGTCGAGCAGCTCCCGGGTCTCGGCCACGACCACCTCACGCTCCTTGCCGGTCAGTTCGACGATCTGCTTGATCAGAACGTCGTGCAGCACCAGCGTGCCGCCGGCCAGGTTGCTGATGTCGACCACCGAGGTGTCGGTCTCGTCGTCGTACAGCGCGGTGCAGCAACCGGTCTGATTGAGGTGATCGACCGCGCGGTCCACGATGACCGTTTCGTCGGTGTCGAGCCCGATGCTGGCGGCGTCGAGAAGTACGTGGGCGGCCAGCCGGCCGGGTTCTGTGGTCGTCATCGGGCGAGGGTGCCACACAGCCATGATCATGCCTATGAGGATCGCCGGTCGCGCCCTACGCGATGAACGGCAGTGCCGTCGCGGGATGTGATCTCACTCGCGTGTCACAGAACGTCTTGAACGACACGGACCACGGCGACGGCCAGGACGCGGGCGAACCCCTGACCTGGACACGAACCGACGTGATGGACACCATGGACGGTTCCCATCACGATGGCAGTGTGGGGGTCAGGGGTTCGAGTCCCCTCAGCTCCACCAGTCGATGGCGGCCTGTGTTCGCGGAAAGCGCGAACCGGGTCGCCTCGTCATATCTGCTCCGGGGGCCGAGCCCCCGGAAGCCCCGCGTTGCGGTGGTTGCGCTGGGGGCGTTGCCTGCGCTCGCCCGGTGGTTGCGCTGGGGCCGTTGCCTGCGCTCGCCCAGTGCTTGCGCTCGGTGGGCTAGCGGCGGGCCGGTTGCGGTCTTG
This sequence comes from Paractinoplanes rhizophilus, assembly GCF_042664765.1. Taxonomy (NCBI): domain Bacteria; kingdom Bacillati; phylum Actinomycetota; class Actinomycetes; order Micromonosporales; family Micromonosporaceae; genus Paractinoplanes; species Paractinoplanes rhizophilus. The sequence continues at coordinate 6,330 of NZ_JBHTBJ010000072.1, forward strand.
GGCTGGTCGGCGCTTTGCGGGGCTTGTCTTGGGCGGTTTGCAGGTATTCGGCGGCTGCGGTGGGTACCAAGGGGCGGGACAAGTGGTAGCCCTGGCCGATCCGGCAGCCCAGGGTGCGCAAGGTGGCCAGCTGGTCGGCGTCCTCGATGCCCTCGGCCACGGTCTGCAGGCGCAGGGCCTCGGCCAGGTCGATGACCGTGCGCACCAAGGCTAAGTCCTCGGCGCTGCGGTTCATGGCGTTGATGAACGACCGGTCGATCTTCAGCTCGTCCACCGGGAACCGGCGCAGGTAGGACAGCGACGAGTAGCCCGTGCCGAAATCGTCGATGGCGACCCTGAGTCCCAGGTCCTTGAGGCGCGTCATCTGGTGGCCGGCCATCTCCGGGTCCCTGATCATCGCCGTCTCGGTCAGCTCCAGGGTCAGCGCGGCGGCCGGAACTCCCTCGATGAGCAGGGTGTCCGCCACGTGCGAGACGAAGTCTCGATCGAGCAGTTGGCGTGGTGCGATGTTCAGGTTGAGGCCGAGTCCGGGAAAGTCACACCGCCACCGGGCCAGCTGGCGTACGCCCTCGCGGAGCGCCCACAGCCCCATGTCGACAATGAGGTCGCTCTCCTCGGCGATCCCGATGAACTCGTCCGGCGGAACGACGCCCCGGCGCGGACAGGTCCATCGCATGAGGGCCTCGACCCCGACCGGCCGCAGGCTGCGGAGGTCTACCAGCGGCTGGTAGTGCAGTCGCAGATCGCCCTGCTGCAACGCGCGCTGCAGGTCCGCGACGAGGTCGAGCCGCTCGACGGTTTCCGCCAGCATTTGCGGTTCGAAGACGACGACCTGCGAGGCGCCGCGCTTCTTGGCGGTGTACATCGCCACATCGGCGTTGCTGAGCAGGTCGTCGGCGGTGTCGTCGGCGGAGTTGCGCGCGGACACGCCGACGCTGGCGCCGATGAGGGCGTCGCGGGCGGCGATGCGGAACGGCTGGCGTAGCGACTCGACGAGGCTTTCGGCGACCCGGACGGCGTCGTCCAGGGTGATGTCGCGGAGCAGCACGGCGAACTCGTCACCACCGATACGGGCGGCCATGTCCTCGGCCCGCAGGCGCTGGGCGATACGTCGCGACACGGCCGCCAGCAAGGCGTCGCCGGCGCGATGACCGAGGCTGTCGTTGACCGACTTGAACCGGTCGAGGTCGATGAACAGTACGATGTCGTCGCGGCGCTCGGCCAGGGCCTCGCGGAGCCGCTGAAGAAACAGCGTCCGGTTGGGCAGGCCGGTCACCGGGTCGTGCTGCGCCTGGGTGACCGCCTCGACCGTACGGGCGTCGGTGAGCGCGAGGCTGGCCTGCTGGGCGAACGCCACCAGCAGGTCCTGCTGCTCGGCGAACCGATCGGCGCCGGCGTCGTCGAGCACCGCGACCAGGCTCCCGGCGATCTCGTGGCCGACCGACACGGGGGCGGCGGTGAGCCGCGTGCGCCCGGCCGGCGTGGTCAGGACCGCGTCGTCGGAAACGTGCGACCCGGTGGCGATCGACCGTCCGGCGACCTTCAGCGCGGCTTCGTGATCGGCCACCGCGGCCAAGTCGCCGGAGACCACGGTCAGCGACCGCGCGGTCGAGGAGTCGGCCAGGACCAGCAGCACCGGACGGTGGTTCAGCAGTTCGGCCGCGCCGGCGGTGACCGCGTCGAGCACCTGGGCGAGCGGGTGCCGGGCCGCCACCGCCTGCTGGATGGTGAGCAGTTGCTCGAGCAGGCGCTGCCGGTTCCGTACCTCCTCCAGGAGCGCGAGTCGCTCCGCGGCCTCTCGTTCCTTGTCCCGGAGCAGGACCTGTTGCTCTTCGCGCAGCGAGCGTTCCGCGGTCAGCGCCCGCAAGTTCCGCAGCACCAGGCTCAGCAGTTGCGCCATGGCCTGCACGGTCTGGCGCTCCGGCCCGGCCAGGGCCAGGTCGAGCCGGCCGACGACGAGGAAATCCCCGGTACCCCGGCCGAGCCGGGCGGCGAAGGTGTGGACCTCGCCCAGCCCGGCCAGCCGCACCGACCGGGCCGATCCGATGGTGCGCAGCGTCTCGGTCTCGGCCGCGTCGCCGGCCAAGCCCCAGTGCGCCCGCACCTCGCCCTCGATGACCACCGCGGCGATCTCGGCCTCGAGCGCCTCGCTCGCCCGTTCGACGGCCAGCCGAAGGACCTCGTCCTCGTCGGCGCTGCCGGTCAGGACGGCGCAGAACTCGGTCAGCTGCAGCGTCGACCAGTGATGCGTGACCAGGCTCGGATCATCAGCCGAGCGCAAGGGAAACCATCGTCAGGTGATGCATGCCGGTCGCGCCACGGTATCGGGCTATTTCGCCGTACGAATAGAAACCGCCGAAGGGTACGCCGGGGAAGATGCGCTCGATTTCCGCGAATTCGCGGCGTACGCCGGCCGGGCCGAGCTCGCGGCGGCGTACGGCGCAGTCGAAGGTCAGCAGGCCGATCGGCGTGGCGCCACCGAGCGTGCGTACGGCCTGCTGGCAGGATTCCGTGCTGCCCGCCACGAGCGAGTCCAGGTCGCCCTCCATCATCCAGGCCAGTCCGCCCTGCGGGATGCCGGCCGAGCACCACACCGAGCGGTCCGCGAGGTCGACGCCTTGAATGACGCGGATCTCCTCGCCGGACCGGGTCGCCACGCCCAGCGGATACTCCAACGCCGCCAGGCGGAACGAATCCGACCCGGTGAGCACCGACTCGTCCAGGCCCACCCGCGCGAGGAACACGTCCAGGGCCGGCTCGTTGTCGAACTCGTACACCTTCAGGCCGTCGCTGTCGGTGACCACCATGGGATCGCCCGACCGGCGCCAGCCGTGCGCCACGCCGAGGCCGATCGGTTGCGGCGACCCGATGGCGACACCGACGACCGCGTCCTTGTAGATCTCCACGCCGCTGCTGTCGCCGGCGAACTGACACGTACGGTTGAATTGCCAATCGTCGCTGGACAGGCCGCCGACCAGCGGAACGGCCGCACCCGCGGTGCCGTAGGCGCCGCGCACGATCTCCACATTGTCGGTCAGCGTGGCGTCGATGAGCAGCACGAGAACCTTGTGGGCGTGGCTCAGCCGGGCCAGCCCGGCGGCGGCGAGACCACCCGCGGCACGCTCGTTGCCCTCGACGTCTCTCGCCACTTCGATCTCGTAGCCGAATTCGTCTCCGCCGAACGCCACGACCGAGACCGAGAACCCGGCCGGATCGGCCGAGGCGGCCATCGGCTCGATGGTCGAGCACCCGGCGATCTTGGTGTTTCGCCCGGCGCGGGACCTGACCCCGTCGAGGAGCGGCTGCATGTCGACATGGTCCCGGGCGAACACCAGGATGAGACCGGGCTCCGGCCGGCCGGCGACGGCGGCGGCGGTCGCCTCCGCTCCGGCGGTGAACGCGTCGGTGGCGACGCTGCGGCCGGCGCCGAACCATCGGCCGTCCGGGGATGTTGTGGCCACTGTGCCCGCCAGATCGGACGGGAGCGAAGTACGCGACATGGCGCCCTTATCGGCGGGGGCGCCGACCTCTTGAGGATCCTCCTGCCGTCCGCTCAGGTGAGCCCCGCAAGTGCGGCCTCGGCGCACTCGTCGTCCTGTTCCGGTAGTCCGCCGCTGACCGCGATGGCGCCGAGGACGGCGTCGGCACGCCGGATCAACATGGAGCCCGCGCCCGCCAGGATGGGGCGGCCCGCGGCCCGATCGACCTGACTGAAGAAGGCGGGCCATGCCTGCTGCATCTGGCGCAGAGCTGCGCCGTCCCGCCGGATGAGGGCCACGCTCGCCGCCTTGTGCTCGGCAATTCCGGCCGAGAGCGGCGGCGCGCCGTCCATGCGGCCGAGGGCTTGCAAGTGGCCGCCCTCGTCGACGACGGCGACGGCGATGGAGGCGCTCAGCTCCCGGGCTCGCCGATGGGCGCTGTCGATCAATTCGTGGGCCTCGCGCAGGGTTATCGGCATGTCGCTCCTTTAGTGGACACCTGTCCTTGCATGGATGACTGTAGGCTGATGGTCGCCCGTAGTGCAAGATCGATGACTGGAATGATCTCCCTCATGGACAGCGCCCCGAGAGTTCCCGCCGCTCCTCGCCGGCCCAATGCCCGGGGCCAGGGCGAGCTGCTGCGCACCGAGATCGTTTCGTGCGCGGTACGGATGCTCGACGAGCTCGCCGACGATGAAGCGCTGTCCCTGCGCGCGGTAGCACGCGGACTCTCCATCTCGCCGACCTCGGTCTATCTCTACTTCCCGGACCGTGATGCGCTCGTGCTGGCCGCCATGCAGCGCTGCCACGACGACATGCTGCAAATCGCTTCCGCCGCGGAGGAGAGCGTCGATACCCCGGCGTCGCGTCTACGCGCGCGGATCCGGGCGCAGGCGACCTGGGCGCAGGAGCATCCCGGCCTGTACAAGGTGATGCACGAAAGCAAGGCCAGCCGGCATCCCGGCATGCCATTCAAAGAGGTCATGCTGGCGCGGACCGCGGCCGCCATCCAGGAGTGCATGGACGCCGGAACCGCCCCGCCGGCCGACTCGCTGACCGTGGCCCTCGACCTCCGCGCCGCGGTGATCGGCATGCTCTCGTTACGGATCAACGAGCCCAACCTCCCGTGGCCGCCCCTGGCGGAGCAGGTCGATCGCTTCCTCACCAAGCTCGTCGGGCTCGCCCCGCAAACGGAGCCTGACGAGGGCGCCCGCATCGTCGCGGCGTTGCTGCGGGACGGCGATCGGGTGCTGCTCTGTCATCGAGCTCCCGGGCGCCGTTGGTACCCCGATGTCTGGGACCTGCCCGGTGGGCACGTGGAGCCGGGGGAACTGCCCGGCGCGGCACTTGCTCGCGAGCTTCGGGAGGAGCTGGGCATCGGCATCGCGGCGCCGTCGGGTCCGCCCCTGCGCGAAGTTCGTACCGACACGCTGGTCATGCGGATCTGGCTGGTCGAGGAGTGGACGGGGTCTCCGGTCAACGCCGCGCCGGAGGAACACGATGCCATCGGGTGGTTCGCGGCGGACGCGCTCGGCGAACTCCGCCTGGCTCATGACGGCTACCTGGCGCTGTTCAGCAAGGTCCTTGCCGACCAGCGAGCCTGACGACGCGCGATCAAGTCCGCTGCCTTCGGCCGGCACTGGCTACGGTGGGTGCGTGACGACTTCGGGAGACGCCGAGCGCGCCGACGCGGCACGGAACCGTTCCCGGGTTCTGGCGGCGGCTGAGCAGTTGTTCACCGCTCGCGGACCGGAAAACGTCACGATGGAGGACGTCGCCCGGGTGGCCGGCGTCGGCCGGGCGACGCTGTATCGCCGCTATCGCGATCTGGCGAGCATCGCGGTTGCCCTGCTCGACAGGCATGAGGCGAAGCTGCAGGAGCAGCTCATGGGTGGCCGCCCGCCGCTGGGGCCGGGAGCGTCACCCGCGGACCGCCTCTGCGCGTTCTACTCCGCGATGGTCGAGCTCCTGGAGCAGCATCTCCCCCTCGTTCTCGGCGCCGAGATCGGCAGCTCCCGGTTCGAGACCGGGGCCTACGGATTCTGGCGCGCCCACGTACGGGCGCTGCTGGTCGAGGCCGGGGTGCCGGATCCGGAGACGATGGTCGACGTGGCGCTGGCGCCACTGGCGCCGGACGTCTACCGCTATCAGCGTCACGTGCTCGGCCTGTCGTCCAGCAGGGTGGCCGGCTCGCTGCACGTTCTCGCCCGCCGCCTGCTCGGCTGACGCCGGGTCGCTGTGGCCCTCCCGACACTATGTGGACGCCGTGTCCACTTCCGTTACGCTGGAAGTGGACACGGTGTCCACATATCCGGGAGGGCGTCATGACACACCTGTTCCATCTCGACTCCAGCCCGCGCGCGGCGGGCTTCTCGCGGCAGATCGGCGCCGCCTACGCGCGAGCTTGGCGGGCCGCAAACCCGGGCGGCCGATACACGTACCGGGATCTGACGGCAGAACCGGTCCCCTTCATCGACGAGGCGTGGACCGAGATCTGCGACTACGCCCTGGAAAATGAGATCACGGATCCGGAACGCCTGTCCGAGGGAGCCCGGACGGTGCGGCAAAAAGCCGCTTGGGCGGTCGTCGAGCCACTCCTCAACGACTTGGTGTCCGCCGACGTGGTCCTGATGGGCGTACCGATGCACAACTTCTCCGTGCCGGCTTGCCTCAAAGCGTGGATCGATCAGGTGACTTTCCCTCGGGCGGCGATCCGGGCCCGTGTGGTTGTCGCCGGCGCTCGCGGGGGAACCTACGTCCCGGGAAGTCCCCGGCATCCCTTCGATCACCAAGAGCGTTACCTTCGCGACTTCTTCAAGGGCCATTTCGCCGTGGACGACATCACCTTTGTCACCGCGGAGCTCACCAACGCCCGCGTCGATCCGTACCTCGGCGCTCGCCGGAAGGATTTCGAAGCCTCGGTCCGCGACGCCCTGAAGACCGCCGGGGGGCTGGCGTCATGACATGGTGGACGCTCCTTGCCGCCGGACTCGTCGAGGTTGCCTGGTCGCAGAGCATCAAGCCGACGCAGAACTTCACCCGTCCGCTGCCGACACTGCTTTGCGTGGTTCTTGCCATGGGCTCGGTCTATCTCCTCTCCCGCGCGATGCAGACGCTTCCGGTCGGGCTCTCGTACGCGGTGTTCACCGGGATCGGCGCAGTCGGCGCCATCGTGCTCGGCGTGCTGGTGCACGGTGACCGGATAAGCGCCGGGCGCGCGACAGCATTGACCCTCATCGTCGGCGGCGTGATCCTCGCCGCGCTGACGACCTCGGAGAACGCCTGAAGTAACAGCGGCGAGCCTCAGCGCGCACGTTTCGGGCGCGGCGGCACGGACGGCTGCGGATACGGTCGCTCGTCGACGACGCTCTTCATCACGATCGTCGATGTGAGCCGTCGGACGCCCGGAAGCGTGGCCAGCTTCTCGTCCCGGAGGCGCTGGTAGGCGGCGATGTCGGCGGTGGCCACGCGGATGATGTAGTCGGGCTCGCCGAAGAGTCGTTCCGCATGCCGGACCTCGGCGACGCCGACGAGACTGCGCTCGAACGCGTCGATCGTGCCGGCGTCCTCGCGGTCCATGGTGACCGAGATGAGCACCTCGAAGCCCAGGCCGAGCGCGGCCGGGTCGACGACGGCCCGGTATCCCTTGATCGCGCCGGTCCGCTCGAGCTCGCGGAGCCGCCGATGGCAAGGCGCCGCGCTGAGCCCGACCCGCTGGGCCAGCTCGGTGACGGTGAGCCGGCCATCCTCCTGCAAGAGCGCAATTATCTTGCGGTCAATGGCGTCCACGCGCATGATATTACCTCAACCGCGCCATTTCCGGAATGAATGCGCAAAGAAATGAAGCAACAAATGAACTATTCTTCCGATCGGTACGCGTTTTGCCGTCGGAGGCTGGGCACGCCATGGAACGCTTCGCATTGCTGTTCGACGTCCTCCCGTTCGCCGCGACAGGGTTCGGGATCCCGCAGTATCTGCCGCAGATCACCAAACTGCGCCGCACGCGGGACCCGGCCGGGGTTTCCTGGTCCTGGGCCACGCTCACCTGCGTCAACAACGCGGCGTGGTTCGCCTACTTCGCATCGTCCGGGTACTGGACGGCGCTGGTTCCGTCGTCCGCCGCGACGCTGCTGGCCGCGACGGTCGCCGTCCTGCTCACCCGATTGGGGCGCGCCGGCCGGCGACCCGCGGCGGGCGTGGGCGCCTGGACGGTGGTCCTCGCCGGGGCTGTCGTCGTCGCCGGCATCCCGGGGCTCGGGACGGTGCTGACCGCTGCCTCGATCATCCAGGTGACGCCGTCGATCGTGACCGCGTACCGGACCCGCCGGCCGACGGGCGTCTCGGTCGGCACCTGGCTTCTCGTGCTCGGCGAGGTCTCCTGCTGGACCATGTACGGCCACTATCGCTCCGACCCCCGCCTGATCGCGCTCGGCATCACCGGCATCACCGCGAGCCTTCTCATGCTCGCGAGGGTTCAGTACACGACGAAGCGCGGCTATCGACCGTTACCGTCCGAATAGTCGGCGGCCGGCCGATAGGCGGCCAGCACGGTCGCGAGGACGGCGCGCTGGGCGTCGGCCTCGGTGAGGTTTCCCGCGGTGGTCTCGGCCGCCGCGGCGTGCATCAGCGTGTAGGCGACCGTGACCAGCCACTGCTCGGGCAGGTCGGTCCGGAAGACGCCGGCCTGCCGCCCGCGGCGGATCAGGGCGGCCAGCCGGGCGAGATGCCGATCGTGGTGGGACCGGATGCGCTCGGGGGGCAGCTCCTGCTCGGCTGCCGCGAGCACGGCGCGGAACTGGTTGACGATCTGCCAGCTTTCGGCGATCAGCCGGGTGAGGGCGACGGCCGGCTCGCCGTCGGTGTCGATGGTGTCCAGCACCGCGTTCGCCTCCTCGGACACCCGCCGGAAGACCGCATCCAGCAGGTCGGCGCGCGTCGGGAAGTGCCCGTACAGCGTCACCCGGCCCACCCCGGCCGTCTTCGCGATCTCCGCGATCGTCACGTCCGGGTTTTCGATCAGGCACTGCTGCGCCGCGGCCAGGATCGCGTCGATGTTGCGGCGGGCGTCGGCCCGCCTGCCGTCGGTCCCGGCCGGTCGAGGTGCCATCGGTCACTCCTAACTTGAACTTCGGTGTACGAGTTATGGTAGCGTACGCCGAAGTTGAACATCCATGTACGAGTTAGGGGACGAACGCGATGACCACAACGACCACCCCGGCGGCCGCCGTCCGGCCACCGGCCGCTGGGCGCCGGCGCTGGCTCGTGCTGGGCCTGCTCGCCGCGGCCCAGCTGATGCTGGTGCTCGACGTGACCGTGGTGAACGTGGCGCTGCCGGACATCAGCGCCGCATTGCACCTCGACCGGGCCGTCATCCCGTGGGTGATGACGGCCTACACACTGGTGTTCGGCGGGCTGATGCTGCTCGGCGGGCGCATCGCCGACATCGTGGGGCCGCGCCGCGTGATGCTGACCGGCCTCGCCGTCTTCACCGTCTCCTCGCTGGTCTGCGCCACCGCAGGCAGCGCGCCAGCGCTGCTCGCCGGCCGGGCCGCGCAGGGGCTGGGCGCCGCGCTCTTCTCGCCGGCGGCGCTCGCGCTGGTCACCGCGACCTTCACCGGCCCGGCCCGGGCGAAGGCGCTAGGCGTCTGGGGCACGCTGGGCGCGGCCGGCACCGCGTTCGGCGTCACCCTCGGCGGGCTGGTGACCTCCGCCCTGGGCTGGGAGTGGATCTTCGCGATCAACCTGCCGATCGGCGTACTCCTGCTGGTGCTGTTGCCCTTCCTGGTCGCCGCGCCGGCGCGGCGCGCGACCTCCGCCGCCCTGGACGTTCCCGGCGCCCTGCTGGTGACCGCCGGCACCGCCGCGGTCATCTACGGTCTGGTCAACGCCGGCGGCAGCGGCTGGTCGGCGCCCGGCACGCTGCTCCCGCTCGGCGCCGGTCTGGTGTTGTGGATCCTGTTCGCCCTGGTCGAGCGGGCCACCGCGGCGCCGCTGCTCCGCGTTGCGCTGCTGACCGAGCGACCGGTGGCCGCCGGTGCGTTCCTCATGCTGGTCGCGACCGCGCTGATGGTGGGCGAGTTCTTCCTCGGCTCGTTCGTGCTGCAGCGGGCGTACGGGCTCAGCGCGGTCGAAGTGGGCCTGATCTTCCTGCCGGTCGGCATCGCGGTCGGCGCCGGCGCGCACACCGCCGGCCGGTTGCTCGCCAAGATCTCCACCAAGGTGATCGCCGCGACCGGGCTCGCGCTGGCGGGTGCCGGCCAGGCCACCGCGGCCTTCGCCACCGTTCCGGCGGTGCTGGTGACCGGCCTCGCGGTCGCGGCTCTGGGCACCGGCGCCGTGTTCGTCACCGCCTTCACCGCGGCGCTGGCCACCGCCGACCCGGCGACCGGCGGCCTGCGATCGGCCCTGGTGAACACGTTCCACGAGCTCGGCGGCGCCTTCGGGGTGGCCGTGCTGTCCACCGTCGCCGGCGCCGCACTGGCCGCCGTCCACCCGGCGGCCGGGGACTTCACCGCGGCCTTCACCGTGGCGGCCGTCCTGGCCGGCGGCGCGGCGGTGACAGCGCTCGCGCTGGTGCCCGCCGTGGTCCGCGCGCCGGCGCCGGGCCATCACCACGCACACGGAGCAAACCATGGCTGACGCCGCCCGCCGCTTTCCGGCGTCGTCAGCACCGGTCGCCACGACCGGCCGAGATTGATACAGGAGACGATTGTGGAATACACAAACCTTGGGAGCACGGGTCTGCAGGTGAGTCGGCTCTGCCTGGGCACGATGACTTTCGGCCGTGAGATCGATGAGGCGGAAAGCCACGGCCTGCTCGATCGCTTCGTGGACGCCGGTGGCAACTTCGTGGACACCGCCGATGCGTACGGCGCCGGGCGCTCGGAGGAGATCGTCGGGAGCTGGTTGCAGAAGAAGAACCGCGACGACGTCGTGGTCGCCACCAAGGTCCGATTCGGCGATGGCCTCAACCGGCGCGGCCTGGGCCGCAAGCATATTTTGCGGTCGGTGGACGAGAGCTTGCGTCGGCTGGGCACCGGGCACATAGATCTCTACCAGGTGCACATGTGGGATTACGGCACGCCGATCGAAGAGACCCTGAGCACCCTTGACTCCTTGGTCACCGGGGGAAAGGTGCGCTACCTGGGCATCAGCAACGTGGCCGGATGGCAGTTGCAGCGCACGATCGACACCTGCCGGGCAATGGGCTGGGAGCGCATTGTCTCCCTTCAGCCGCTGTACAACCTGCTCGACCGCGAAGCCGAATGGGAACTCATCCCGGTCTGCCGGAACGAGGGTTTGGGCATCATTCCCTGGAGCCCACTGCGTGGCGGTTGGCTCACCGGCAAATTCCGCAGAGGTGACCGGCCGTCCGCCGGGGAGAGCCGGATCGGTGACACCACCAACTCGGATCCCGGCTGGACCGAGGCGTGGGGAAACTATGACAACGAACGGACGTGGAAGGTGATCGATGCCCTCACGCTTGTGGCCGAGAAGATCGATCGCACTCCCGCACAGGTGGCGCTGAACTGGTTGCTGGAGCGGCCCGGAGTGACCGCACCGATTTTGGGCGTGCGATCGCCGGCTCAGTTGGACAACAATCTCGCTGCCGTCGGCTGGGAACTCGACGAGGGCAGTCGCTCCAGCCTCGACGAGGCGAGCAAGAAGCCGGCTCCCTATCCGTACACCCTGCTGGAAGACCTCCGCGATGTCTGACCGCAAGAATTCGAGCGGAAAGGGTGTTGGTGAGCCGCGTCTCGTCGGATCTCGGCGCGCGCGCAATCTAGTACGGCAGCCGCCATTTGCTAGCTGGCCAGGACATAGTCTCGTCGGAGACGTGCGCGTTGGTGGAACCAGCGTGCTCGGGCTTGGTGGCGGCGGCGCCAGTTGCGCCAGTGGGTGTCGTGG
>NZ_JBHTBJ010000073.1:0-17261 GCF_042664765.1 Paractinoplanes rhizophilus
CCACCCGAGACCGGCTGACACCAACCCCGCCATCACGACGGCGCCGCCGCAACCGGCCACGCCGACCGTCACCATGCCCACGAACCGCGTTACCCACAGTCACCCACGGGAATTGGGAGTACTTACGATCACTGCAGCCTGAACCCGCTCGTTGCCTTCCACGGTGTCGCCCGGCTCTCGGTGCACGGCGCCGGCGAGCAGACTCAGGATCGTCTCGACCTCATCCGCCCGGAAGCTTCGGCGGACATACTCCTGGAGCCGGTCGCTGACCATAGGCGCCAGTATGCCGTCACCAGGTCACCGTGAGTCGGAGGGCGCACCGCGTTGGGCTGGTCATCGAACGCCCTCGAACGCAAAAATGCCCGTGACGTAGCGTTACCGGCCGGCAAGATCCTGATGCCGGGGGTGGTGATCGCCTTTCAACTCGTGAACCTGCCGGGCCGGCCCACCGACTGAACAGGCGGAAGGAGGGCCGATGAGCGATGAGTTACTGGTGGTCCGGTGCCAGCTGGGTGAACGGGAGGCCTTCACCGAACTGGTGCGCAGCTGGCACCCCGCGGGTCGAACGATACGTCGGACGGATGCTCGGCGGGCCTGATGACGACGTGGTCCAGGAGGTCTGGCTGGCTGTTGTCAAAGGGCTACCGCGGTTGCGGCGGCCGGACCGGTTCGCGCCGTGGCTGTTCACCGTCGCGCGCCGGGCGGTGATGAACCGGCTGCGGGACGCGTACACCCGTCCGGAACCGGAACCGATCGATGACCTGCGGGGCGGCGACGAGGCGGAAGCTGTCGTCAACCGGGAGACGCTCGCGGGCGCCCTGGCGGCGGTTCCGGCCCGGGAACGGGAGGTGCTGCTGCTGTTCTATCTCGAGGATCTGCCGCTGGAGGCGTGCGCACAGATATGCGCCGTTCCGGTCGGCACGATCAAGTCACGGCTCAGCCGGGCGCGCGTGTTGTTGCGCCGGGAACTGGTGCGGAAGGGATACGAGGCATGACTCCGGAGGAAATGCTGGCGCGGCTCGACGCGCCGTTGTCGTTGCGCAAGCGGGTCGGTTACCTGACGGTGGGCCTGGCGGGTCTCCTGGGCAGCGGCCTGATCAGCGTGCTCTGGGCGACGGAGCCGGGGTTGCCGCCGCGTACGAGGGTGGCTTTCGCGGTGCTGGTGGCGATCGGTTTGTGCTGGGCGGCCTTCGGCGGCTGGGCGGTGACCCGGCGGACGCCGCTGTTCGCGCGGGACCGGGTGGTCGCCGGCTGGCTCGGGGTGGGTGCCTGGCTCGCCTTCGCCGTCGGCGCGTTGATCATCGCTTTCCTGCGGCACAAGCTCGAGCTGTCGCTGCTGTCCGTCGTGGTCGCGCTGGGCGTATTGGCTGCCGCCAATCTGTGGGCGGCCCTCCGGGCCAGAGCAGCACTCGTACGCCGAAAGGCCGTCCTGACCCGACGCGCCGTTCGGCCGTAAGCAAGCTCGGCCGGGGAAGCCGCAAAACGGCAGGACGGCGACCGAGGACATCTCTCGGATGCACTCCGCTTCGTCAGGAGATGTCCGCGGGGAGCATCGACAGATGGAAATGTTCTGGTAATAATGTTTACAGAAACGTGTCTCATGTCACCCCTCGCAGTAGATCGACCACTCCGTACGAGAGGACGTTCTCCGTGACAAGGAATGCAGGTTTCGCGGACCGGACGCTGTCACGCAGCCGCCGGCGCCTCATGGTCTTCCTCACCGCGGCCGTCACTGCGCTCGCCGGCAGCGCGGTCGTCCAGCAGCAGCCCGCACACGCCGCGTGGAACCTCGTGTGGGCCGACGAGTTCAACGGGTCCGGCGCGCCCAGCAGCGCCAACTGGAACTACAACGTCGGCAACGGCCTCAACCCCGGCCTCAATGCTTTCGACGGCTGGGGCAACGGCGAGTGGGAGTGGTACCGCCCCGAGAACTGCACGCAGTCCGGCGGCAACCTCGTGATGCGCGCCAACTGGCTCACGACACCCATCACGGTCAACGGCCGCAACTTCTACCAGACGTCGTGCCGCATGACGACGGACACGAAGAAGTCCTTCCAGTACGGGCGCATCGAGGCGCGCATGGCGCTCCCGACCGCCGCCGGCTCGTGGCCGGCTTTCTGGATGCTCGGTGACTCGTGCGACGAGACGTCCACGAGCGCCTACAACCCGGCGCAGACCTACTACGACCGCCTGCCCACCAACTGGGCCAGTTGCGGCGAGGTCGACATCGTGGAACACGCGAACGCGAACGCGACCGTGACGAACAACATCTTCTGGGATCTCCGGACCGGCGTGTTCCCGTGGACAGCGGGTCAGAACGCCAACTATGTCGCGAACCCCGCCGTCAACAACGCCGCGGCCTTCCACGTCTATGCGATCGAGTGGACGGCCGCGCAGATCCGCTGGTACATCGACGGTGTGCAAACGCACGTGATCGACACGACACCGGCGACCCTGGAGGAGTTCCGCAAGCCGTTCCACCTCATCTTCAACCTGGCGCTGGGCGGCACGTACCCCGGACAGAACCCCGTGCAGAGCCAGTTCCCGCTCACCGCATCGATCGACTACGTGCGCTACTACCAGGACGGCGGCGGCACGACGCCGCCTTCTACGGGCGGACCCGCGACGCAGATCAACGGGCCGGGCGGCAAGTGCGTGGACGTGGCCGGAAACGACACGGGCGGCAACGGCGCGGCCGTGCAGCTGTGGACGTGCCAGGGGCCTTCCCTTTCGAAGGACCAGCAGTGGAGCCGGGACGGCCAGACCCTGCGGACGCTGGGCCGGTGCCTCGACGTCGCCAACGCGGGTACGGCCAACGGCACGAAGGTGCAACTCTGGGACTGCAACGGCACCGGCGCACAGAACTGGGTCCAGGAAGGTAACCGGTTGCGCAACCCGAACTCCAACAAATGCCTGGACTCCCCGGCAGGCTCCACAGCGGACGGCGCGCGACTGCAGATCTGGGACTGCAACGGATCGGCCGCACAGTACTTCGTGAAGGCCGCGTGACGGCCGGCCGAGGGACACGCTGACGGTCAGGGCGCGGGAGCGGACAGGCTCCCGCGCCCTTCCCGCGTTCCGGGATACGACCGCGCCGGGTTTGTCCGGCGGAGGATCGGCTTCACCGCGCCGGCTGCTGCTGACCGTCAACCACCCCGAATACCCGTCCGCCCACGCCTGCTGGAGCTACGCCATCACCACCACGCTGGCCACCCACTTCGGCACGACCCGGATCCCGATCACCATGACCAGCACGGTGACCGGCACCACCCGCACCTATCCGCGCCTGACCGAACCCGCCCACGAAGTCACCGGCGCCCGGATCTGGTCCGGGCTGCACTTCCGCAAATCCATGACCGACGGCGCCCACCTCGGCCGGCGGGTCGCCGGACTGGTGACCACACGCTGACACCAACGGGCCCGCGCACCATCACGCCTCGCGATCGCCCAGAACGGCGCTGGATGGCCGGCCCCGGCCGTCCGGCACCGTCGTTCTCTCCTGGACCTGGCACGAATTCCGCCCGGGCAGGTCAAGGTGGAGCGATTCGCGCGCGTCTGACTGTCGCCTCGGTTTCCACCTTTGGATGGCCTGAAGCTGGTCCGCGAGATCCTGCTCACCCGGGAGCCGGAGGTCGCCCAGTTTCCGGCGGCACTGCGCTTGTTCACCCGTCTCGCGGCGCACAGCACCGCAATCTCCCGCCGGGGCACCACCGTCCTGCAATACCGGTTCTGAAGCCCGCCAGGAAGCCCCGGAATCAGGGGAGCAGGCCGAGCTCGCGGGCGTGCGCGGTCGCCTCGGTGCGGTTGGCGGCGCCCAACTTGGTCAGGACGTGGGTGACGTGCTTCTTGACCGTCGCGAGGCTGACCACCAACTCCCTGGCTATCTGCTGGTTCGACCGGCCGGCGGCCAGCAGTCGCAGCACGGTCTGTTCACGTTCGGTGAGCGGCTCGGGCAGCCGGAGGGGGGCCGGGCCGCCCGGCGCCGCCGCGGGCAGCTGGAAGCAGCGCATCAACCGGCCGAGGTAGGCCGGCGGCAGGCTCGGTACGAGACCCCGTTCCGCCCGCTGGGCGGCGACGAGCCGGCCCAGCAGGGCGGCCATCGGCGGGCCCTCGTCGGCGAAGACCCGCAGGTAGCCCCGCGGGCGCGCGCGGGTCAGCGCCCCGGACAACGCGGTCAGCGCCGCGGCTTCCTCGTCCCGGGCGGCCAGGGCCAGCGCCTGCAGCGCCTGGATCTCGATGAGGCTGCCCGCCCGCCCCCCGGCCGCCGCGCCGGCTCGGAGCCGCTCCAGCAGCTCGGCTGCCGGGCCGGGGCGGTCGCGGGCCATCAGGATGCGCGCGAGGGCCAGATATTCCGGCTCTCGCGGATAGCTCGGCTCGCCGCCGGAATCGAGGCCGCGGTCGCTCGCCCACTGCGCGGCCGTCTCGATGTCACCCTGGGCCAGCAACAGCCGCGCCCGGTGCGCGGGGACGGGGTTGAGCAACGCGGCCACGTCCTCGCTCGGGCCGGCCTGGCCGGCCTCGTCCATGGCGGCCAGGGCGCCGGCCTCGTCGCCCTCGGCCTGCCGGATCCAGGCCAGCGTCACCAGGCCGTTCGCCACCGGCTGGGTGTGGGCGGACTGCCGGGCCAGGGGGAGTCCCTCGGTCACGTACCGCAGCGCCGCGTCCAGGTCGCCCCGCTGGTAGGCGATCTCGGCCAGGCCCACGTACCCGGTGCCGGCCGCGGCCAGATGGGCGCGTCCGGGCCCGGCGGCGATGTCGATCGCCTGCTGGTAGGTGCGCACCGCCGCGTCCGAGCGGCCCGCGGCACGCTGGATCTGGCCGAGGTGGTGGCAGCCGCGCACCGCCAGGGCGTTCTCGCCGGCCGCTCGCCACTGCGCCGTGATCGACGACAGCAACTGCTCGGCCTCGGTGAGCCGGCCGCGCATCCACTCGGCGAGGCTGGGGTAGCCGCGGGCGTGGGAGGCCAGCATCCCGTCGTCGTCACCGATCCCGGCCAGGGCCCGCGACGCGTACGCGGCCGCACCCTCGGCGTCGCCGCGGAGTGCGGCGAGGTAGGCGCGCTGGGTGGTGATCGCCGCGGGCACGTTCACCGGCCAGATGTCCCGGTCGGCCGCCGGCCCGGAGGGCGCATCCGCCGGGCCGGCATCGTCCGCCTGCGCGCGCTCGGCGGCGTCCAGCAGCTGCCCGGCCGCGTCCAGACGGCCGCCGGCCAGCGCCATGCGCGAGCGGGCCAGGAGCAGCCGCGGCCGGGATCCGGCTATGCCGGCCGGGATCCCGGCGAGCCACCGCTGCGCCGTCGCCCCCTCGCCCCGCTGGAAGAACAGGGCGTCGAAATGCCGTTCGATCAGGCGAGCCGCCCAGACGGTGTCCCCGGCCGCCCGGGCGTGCCGCACGGCGTCGTCCGCCGCGCCGTGGTCCTCGTGCCAGGCCGCCGCGTAGCGGTGCAGCGCCCGGACGCGTTCGGGCTGTTGCTGCTGCAGGCGCGCCCGCAACAGGTCGGCGAACAGGTGGTGGTAGCGCCACCAGCCACGCACCTCGTCCAGCGGCACCAGGAACAGGTTGGCCCGCTCCACCCGCTCCAGCATCTCCTGGCTGTCGGTGCGGCCGGTCACCGCATCGCACAGCGCACCGGACACCCGGTCCAGCACCGCGGTCTCCAGCAGGAATCGGCGGACCTCGACCGGCTGGCGGTCGAGCACCTCCTCGGCCAGGTAGTCCAGCACATAGCGGTGACTGCCGGAGAAGGACGCCACGAACGTGGCGGGGTCGTCGTGGTCCCGCATCGACAGCGCCGCCAGCTGCAGGCCGGCGACCCAGCCTTCGGTCCGGGCCGCCAGCAGCGACACGGCGTTTTCGGGTACGTGCGGCCCGACGGCCTCGCCGAGCAGGGCCGCGGTCTCCGCCAGCGTGAAGCGCATGTCCTGGGCGCGCAGCTCGGTGAGCTGCCCCCGCGCCCGCAGCCGCGCCAGCGGCAGCGGCGGGTCGGCACGGCTGGACAGCACCAGCCGCAGGCGCCGCGGACGGTGCTCCAGCAGGAACCCGAGCGAGGCGTGCACCGGCGCGGAGTCGATGAGGTGGTAGTCGTCCAGCACGAACAGCAGCGGCTCGGGGCCGGCGGCCAGCTCGTTGATCAGGGCCGTCACCAGGCCGTCCACCGCTCGCGGCGGCGGTGGGCCGAACAGCGGGCCGAGGTGGCCGGCGATGCCCGGGCACGCCGGGTCCAGCGCGGCGACGACGTGCCGCCAGAACCGGGCCGGGTCGTTGTCCCCGGCGTCCAGCGACAGCCAGGCGACCGGCATCCGGCTCCGGCGCGCCCAGTCGGCCAGCAGGGAGGTCTTGCCGGACCCGGCCGGCGCGCTGACCAGGATCAGCTCCCGCCGCAGCGGATCGCCGAGCTGGTCCAGCAGGCGGGGACGGGCCACGAAGCCGGACCGGAGGCGGGGCAGATAGAGCTTCGTGGCCAGCAGGGTATCGGCCCCGCCAACATCCGTTCGCGCGGTGATCTCGGCGGACCGGTCAGCCACCGGTCATGCACACCCTCGGCCCGCAGGCGATGCTCGGCCTCCCTCGCTCGTGAGGCCGATTCTGCCACCTCGGCCACCCCCGGGGGCGATCCGCGCACGGCCGGGGAATTCACCCTGACGTCCACCTTGGGTTGATGCCCCGCCCGCCACCCGTCCATAACGTGCCTGCTGTAGGCCGAATGCGAGGCGACGGAAGAAGGTCATCATGAGCAAGGTCTGGTTCGTCACCGGTTCGTCGCGCGGTCTGGGCCGCTGCTTCGCCGAGGCCGCCCTGTCCCGGGGCGACAAGGTGGCCGCGACCGCCCGGAACGCCGCAAGCCTGGACGCATTGGTCGCCGGCTACGGCGACGCGGTGCTTCCCCTCGACCTGGACGTGACCGACCGGGCCGCGGCGTTCGAGAGCGTGAAACGGGCCAAGGAGCACTTCGGCCGGCTCGACGTCATCGTCAACAACGCCGGCTACGCCCAGATCGGCGCGCTCGAGGAGCTGACCGAAGCGGAACTGCGCGACCAGTTCGAGACCAACCTGTTCGGCGCGGTGTGGGTCATCCAGGCCGCGCTGCCCTGCCTGCGCGAGCAGGGCGCCGGGCACATCATCCAGATGTCCTCGGTCGCCGGGCTCATCGCCATGCCGCTCGGCGGGGCGTACCAGGCCTCCAAGTGGGCCCTGGAAGCGGTGAACGAGACCCTTGCCGGTGAGGTCGCCGGCTTCGGCATCAAGGTGACCGTGGTCGAGCCCGCCGGCTTCGCCACCAGGTCCGGCAACAACCCCGATCCGCTGAACAACGGCCACATGGCCGAGGCCGACCCGAACTACGACGGCCTCCGGCAGCGCCTCGCCGGGGTCATGGGCGACAAGCCCGCCGGCGACCCGGCGGCCGCGGCCCAGGTGCTCCTGAAGATTGTCGACTCGGACGATCCGCCCCTGCGGGTGCTCTTCGGCAAGGGCTTCCACCAGATGCTCGAGCAGGTCTACGCCGACCGGCTCAAGACCTGGGCCGACGGGCAGGACCTGTCGACGGAGTCCTACGGCAACCTCGCGGTCTGAGCGGAGCGCCGGCCGGCACTGCGTACCCCGAACTGCGTACCCCGAACTGCGTACCCCGGAAAATGGGTCGCCGGCCGCGCGGCCCCGTGCGAAGCTGGCCGGAATCGACGCCGAACACCAGGAGTCCGGATGCGCCCAGCCGTCATGTCTCTCGAATACCTGTCCGCCGGTTCGAAGGATGTGGCTGTTGTCGCGCACGCTCAATCTCGGCATCTTGGCGCATGTCGACGCTGGTAAGACGACCCTGACCGAACGCCTGCTGTTCGAGGCGGGCGCCATCGCGGCGATCGGGCGCGTCGACGACGGTACGACGCTGACCGACTCGCTCGCCCTGGAGCGCCGCCGAGGCATCACGATCCGCTCGGCGGTCGCCTCGCTGGCGATCGGCGACGTGTCGGTCAACCTCATCGACACGCCGGGCCACCCCGACTTCATCGCCGAGGTGGATCGCGTCCTCGGCGTACTCGATGGCGCGGTTCTGGTGGTTTCCGCGGTGGAGGGTGTTCAGCCGCAGACGCGGGTGCTGATGCGCGCGCTACGGCGCCTGCGCGTGCCGACGTTGATGTTCATCAACAAGATCGACCGCGGCGGCGCGGATGTGGACGCGGTGCTGCGCGGGATCGAACGCCGGCTGGCCGTCCGCGCGGTGCCGGTGACCCGGGCCGTCGACGCCGGCACGCGCGCGGCGGCAGCCGTCACTCCCGCGCCGGACGAGCTCTCCGCCGCGCTGATCGAGGCGCTTGCCGACAACGACGACGCGCTGCTCGAGGCGTACGTCGCCGACCCGGCGGCGGTGACGCCGGCTCGGCTGCGCGCGGCACTGGCGGAGCAGACGTCGAAGTCAATCGTGCACCCGGTCTTCGCCGGCTCGGCGGCGACCGGCACCGGTGTCCCCGAGCTGATGGGTGGGCTGATCAGCCTGCTGCCGGCGGCCGAGCCGGACGACGGCGGACCGTGCTCCGGCCGCATCTTCAAGATCGAGCGAGGCGCCGGCGGCGAGAAGATCGCGTACGTGCGGATGTTCTCCGGAGCCCTGCACGTGCGCGATCGCGTCCACGGCGACGCGGACAAGGTCACCGGGATCAGCGTCTTCGAGCGCGGCGCGTGGGTGCGCCGGGGCGCCGTCCGGGCGGGCGACATCGGCAAACTGTGGGGCCTCGCCCACGTCCGGATCGGCGAGCCGATCGGCCTGCGCCGGGACGACGCGGCGCCGCGTCATTTCGCGCCGCCGACGCTGGAATCCCGGATCGCGCCCGACCGGCACGAGCAGCATGTCGCCTTGCGGGCCGCCCTCGCGCAGCTCGCCGAGCAGGATCCGCTCATCAACATCCGCTCCGAGCCGTCCGGCGAGCTGGCCGTCTCACTCTACGGCGAGGTGCAGAAGGAGGTGATCGAGGCGACGCTCGCCGCCGACTACGGCATCGCGGTGACGTTCCGGGAGACCACCCCGCTGTACGTCGAGCGGCCGGCCGGCACCGGTGCGGCGGAGGAGACCCTCGGCAGCCCGACCAACCCCTTCCGTGCCGCCATCGGCCTGCGCGTCGAGCCGGCCACCACCGGATTCGAGTTCCGCCTCGAGGTCGGCTTCCCGTCGGTGCCGCTGTACGTCTACCGCACCATGGACGAGTTCGCGAGCTCGATGGCGGAGTACGTCCGCGCCACCCTCCAGGAAGGTCTGTACGGCTGGGCGGTGAACGACTGCCGGGTCACCATGACCAGCAGCGACTACAGCATCGCCGACGGGCCGCCGGCGAGACGCGGGCCGCTGAGCACCGCCGCCGATTTCCGCAAGCTGACCCCGCTCGTACTGATGAAGGCCCTGCACCGGGCCGGCACCTATGTCTGCGAGCCGGTGTCCCGTGTGCGGATCGACGCCCCCGCGGCGAGCATGGGCAGCGTCCTGGCCCTGCTCGGCCGGCACGGGGCCGCGGTCCGGGCCCAGGTGGCACGCGGCGCGGACATCGGCATCGAGGCCGAGCTGCCGGCCGGCGAGGTGCAGGCGCTCCAGCGCGGGTTGCCGGCCGCCACGAACGGCGACGGCGTGATCGAGTCGGCGTTCGCCGGCTATCAACCGGTACGCGGGGAACCACCGGTGCGACGACGCACCACGCCGGATCCGCTGAACCGGCCGGAGTACCTGGCGGCGATGAGCGGCCAGACCCTCCCGCCGCACTGAGTTTCAGTCGGGGTCCGAGTCGGGGTCTCGGTCGAGCTCGCGGTGGAAGAAGTCGCGGATCACCTCGGCGCTCTCCGCGGCGGTGCCGCCGGTCAGCTCGACCGAGCGGTCGCCGTCGCGGACCACCACCTTGCGTCCCCGGTCGCGGGTGACCCAGTCGCGCAGCAAGGCGCCCAGCTGAACCAGGACCGGCGAGGTGGCCAGCGCGATCAGCAGCGCGGTGACGGTGTCGCCGCCCGATTTCGCCAGGGGCGGCGGGCCGGCGTCGGCCACGAGCTCGTTGCGGTCGAGATCGAGGGCGTCCAGCTCGGCGTGCAGGGCCCGGGACAGGCGATCGACCTCGGCGGGATCGTCATCGACGACGGTCAGCGAGAGGGTGGCCACCCGCGCAAGGATAGTGGACGCAGGCGAGGCGACGAGGAGGCCGCGGATGGGGGAGCGCATTGCGGTCCTGATCGTCACCGACGACTACCGCGACCCCGTGTTCGCCCGGCTGCGGGCCCCGGCGCACGATGCCGCGGCGCTGTCGGCGGTGCTGTCCGATCCGCGGGTCGGCGCCTACCGGGTCGAGCTGCTCCACAATCGACCGTCCGATCAGGTCCGGCTCCGGCTGGAGCAACTGTTCCGCGACGCCGGCCGCGACGACCTGGTGCTGGTGTACGTGTCCGGCCACGGCGCGAAGGACGAGGCCGGCGATCTCCATTTCGTCACCGCCGACACCGTACGGGGGCTCTACGACTCGACCGCCGTCGCGAGCCATTTCCTGCGCCGGCGGATCGACCGGAGCCGCTGCCGGCGGGTGCTGGTGTGGCTGGACTGCTGCTACTCCGGCGCGTTCCCGGCCGGCCACCTGCCCAAGGCCATCGCCGAGGTCGACGTCCTCGACCAGCTCGCCGATCCCGGCGGCCGCGGATGCGTGGTGATGACCGCCTCGACGCACATCCAGTTCGCGTACGAGTCCGGCGCCGACACCCTTCCCGACCACCCGGCTCCCGGCTCGGTGTTCACCGCCGCCGTCGTGGCCGGGCTGCGCACCGGCGACGCCGACCTCGGGCGCGACGGCGTGATCGACCAGGGCGAGCTCTACGACTTCGTGCACGGGTGGATGCGGGCGCGCACCGCCCAGCAGACGCCGACCCAGCGCAGTCAGGTCACCGGGCAGCTGCCGGTGGCGTTCAGCCCGCACCGCGCCCGTACGCCGCAAGGCCTTGCCTTCCTGGGCGCCGCTCCGGTCCGGACGCCGCGGTTCGTCGACCGTCCCGAGCTCGCCGCCCTGACCGCGATGCTCGCCTCCGCCCGGGGGCGACCGGTCGCCGTGATCGGGATGGGCGGC
Source organism: Paractinoplanes rhizophilus (assembly GCF_042664765.1). Lineage (NCBI taxonomy): Bacteria > Bacillati > Actinomycetota > Actinomycetes > Micromonosporales > Micromonosporaceae > Paractinoplanes > Paractinoplanes rhizophilus. Next base: position 11,082 of record NZ_JBHTBJ010000073.1, read on the forward strand.
GCCGGCAAGACCGCGCTGGCGGCGGCGGCCGTGCACGACGAGCGGGTGCGCGCGGCCTATCCGGGCGGGGTGGCGTGGCTGGCCGTCGAGCCGCGCACCGATCCGCGGATCGTGCAGGCCGACCTGGCCCGGCGGCTCGGCGGCGGCACACCCGCGTTCGCGTCCGTCGCGGCCGGCCGCGAGGCGCTGGCCGGCCTGCCGGCCGCCGGGCCGGTGCTCGTCGTTCTCGACAACGTCTGGGAGCGCGGCGTCGTGGACGCGTTCCCGGCGGCGTTCCAGCTGCTGTTCACCAGCCGGGACGCCGGGCTGGCCCGCGACCTCGACGCCGCCGCGGTGCCGGTCGCCGCCCTCGCCCTGCCCGCGGCGCTCGAGCTGCTCGGCCGGTGGACCCGGCGCACCGCCGAGGAGCTCGACGCCCTGCCCGCCGACGAGATCTGCACCCGCCTCGACAACCTCGCGCTCGGCATCGCCATGGCCGGCGCCATGATCGGCCCGGTGGCGGACCCGGCCCGCTGGCACGACATCCTCGATCGGCTGGGCCAGGCCGACCTGTCGAAGATCCGGGCCGACTTCGGCGCCGCCTACCCGCACCCCACGCTGCTCGCCGCCATCGTCCTCGGCATCGCCGAGCTGCCGGGCGACGACGCCCGGCAGCGCTACCGGGAGCTGGCGGTCTTCAACGGCCGCGGCGCGTTCCCGCGGTCCGCCGCCGAGGCGCTGTGGCGGCCGGCCGGCGTGCGGCCCGCCGACGCCGGTGATCTGCTGGACCTCTTCGAGCGCCGATCGCTGATCGGCTCGGCCGGCGGCGGCCTGCTGATCCTGCACGACCTGCAGGCCGACGTGGTGGCCCATGAGCTCGGTCCCGGCGGTCTGGCGGCGGCCCACCAGCGGCTCACCGAGGGATACCGGGCCATGGCCCCGGCCGGATGGCCGAGCGCCGCCGACGACGGCTACCTGCTCGCCAACCTCGCCCACCACCTCGGCCGGGCCGGCCGGACCGGCGAGCTCGAACGGATGCTGACCGACCTCGATTGGCTCCGGGCCCGGCTCGCCTCGTCCGGCGTGGTGAGCCTTCTCCAGGATTACGCCGAGCTGCCGGGCGCGCCGGCCGCCGGCGCCGTGCACGGCGCCCTCCAACTGTCCGCGCACGTGCTGTCGGCCGATCCGGCCCAGTTGCCCGGGCAGGTGATCGGCCGCCTGCCCGGCGAGGACGAGTCCCTTCGCCGGCGGCTGACCGAGGCCGCCGCCGGCGGGGAGCCGTGGCTGTGCCCGACCCGCCCACTGGCCGCCGCCGGCGGCGGCCTGGACCGGACCTTCGTGCATAGAGCGCCCGTGACCTCCGTCGCGATCAGCCCGGACGGGCGCCGCGTGGTCACCGCGACCGGTGCGGCCGTACGCGTCTGGGACGCCCGCAGCGGCCGCGAGCTCCGCCCGCTCGACGCCCACTCCGGCCCCGTCCACGACGTGGCGATCAGCCCCGACGGGCGGCACGTCGTCTCCGGCGGCGCCGACCGGACCGTCCGGATCAGCCACCTGGTCAGCGGCCGGGAGGTGCGGGTGCTGACCGGGCACGACCATCCGGTGCATCGGGTGGCGGCCGCCGGCGGTTGCGTGGTCTCGGCCGGCTCGGACGGCACGATCCGGGCGTGGACCACCCTCGGCGCGGCGCTTGCGACGATCCCCGCGGCCGGGCCGATCGCGGTCACGCCGGACGGATCGGTGCTGGTGGCCGGGACCGGCGACGGCACCGTCGGGGTCCTGGACCTGCCGTCCGGCGCCCGGCGGTGGAGCCTCACCGGGCACCACGGCGCGGTGATCGATGCCGCAATCAGTTCGGACGGACGCCGCGCCGCCTCGAGCGCAACCGACTCGACCGTACGGGTCTGGGACCTCACCACCGGCCGCACGCTGCGGGTCCTGACCGATCGGCAGCACGCGGGACCGGTGGCGATCACGGCGGACGGCCGGCACGTCGTATCGGTCGCCTATGACCACCGCATCCGGGTGACCGACAACGACACCGGCCGCGACGTGCGTACCCTGGCCGGGCACACCGGACGGGTGGTCGCGCTGGCCGTCGCGCCGACCGGGCAGATCGTGTCGGCCGGCGACGACCGGACCGCCCGGCTGTGGCAGCCGTTCACGAGCGGGCGGCCCGTCGCGCCGGCGGCCGTCGAGGGACATCTGCGCAGCGTCGACGCTCTCGCCTTCCGGCCCGGCGGCGGATCGGTCGTGTCGGGTGGATTCGACGGCACCGTGCGGGTGTGGGAGGTGCCGAGCGGGCGTCTGTCCGCCGTGCTCCCCGGCCACGACTACGGCGTCCGAGCGGTGGCCGCCGCTGCCTTCGTCGCCACGGCGGGTGGCGACGGAATGGTCCGGGCGAACGGCCGTTCGTGGGACGGGGACGGGGCGGGGGCGGTGTCGGTGGCGATCAGCCCGGCCGGACGGCTCGTCGCGTCCGCCGGGGAGGACGCCACGATCCGGGTGTGGGACGCCGTCGCCGACCGCCGGGTGCACACGTTCACCGGCCATCAGGGCTCGCCGGGCGCGCTGGCGTTCGATGCGGACGGCCGGCTCCTGATCGCCGGGGGCGACGACGGGACGGTGCGGGTGTGGGATCTGCCGACCGGCGAACCCGTGCGGCGCCTCACCGGTCACCGGGGCTCGGTGCTGGCCGTGGCGTCCGGCCCGGGTGGGGGCGAGATGGTCTCGTGCGCGTACGGCGACGACCGGATCCTGATCTGGGACCTGGCCGGCGGCCGGCCGGTGCGGTCGGTCGCCTGGCACGGCGAGACGGTGCGTGCGGCGGCGGTCAGCGCCGGCGGCGACCTCGTCGTCTCGACCGGCTACGACGCCACCACCCGGTTGTGGAGCCTGCGCGCCGACCGGGAGGTGGCCCGGTGGACGGCCGACCACCCGGTGACCAGCTGCGCGGTCGACTCCGGCGGCGAGCGGGTGACGGTCGCGATCGGCGAGGATGGCGGCGCGATCCACCTGCTGCGCTTGCACCCCTCTCTACCGTAGAAGGATGCGGATCGAGGACTACCTCGCGAAACTCGACCGGCGGCTGGCGAAGGAGGGCCGCACCGGCGGCGCCCGTCCGGAAACGATCGCCGAGGTCGAGGAGCTGGCCTGGTCCTTCTTCAACGGCGGTGACGCGCACACCGCGAGCCTGCTGTGGGAGCGCGATCTCGAGGTGCGGCGCACCCAGTTGGGCCCCGAGCTGCCGGAGACCCTGCAACTCGCCGGCCTGCTCGGCGAGGCGCTGCGCCGGGCCGGCGAGCTCGATCGGGCCCGCGCGATCCTGGCCGGGACGGTCGAGGCGATGGGCCGGGTGTTCGGCGCGGACGATTACGTCACGCTGGCCAACACCAACAACTACGCCCTCGTGCTGGACGGCCTGGGTGACCACGAGAAGGCCCGCGACCTCCTTCGCCGGATCCTCCCGCCGATACGTCGTCTGCTCGGCGACGAGCACCCCGAGGTTCTGTCGATGAGCCGGAACCTGACCGCGTCGCTGCAGGCGCTCGGCGACGCGCGGGGCGCCCGGCCCATCTACGAGCGGATGCTGGCCGTGCAACGGCGCACCCTGGGCGACGACCACCCGGACACGTTGCAGACCATCAACGATCTGGGCGCGACCGTCGCGATGCTCGGCGACCCGCAGCGGGCTCGCGAGCTGCTCCAGGAGGCGGTCGACGGCCGCCGGGCGACCCTGGGCGCCGGCCATCCGGGCACCCAGAGCGCGATGATCAACCTGGGCCGGGTGCTCCTCGATCTCGGCGACCGCACCCGGGCCCGGCGCGTCCTGCAGGAGGTGTTCGAGCAGCGCACCGACACGCTCGGCCCGGACCACGACGACACGCGGGAAGCCCTGTTCGCCCTCGCGCCGGCGCTGCCCGAGCTGGCTCCCGGCGTGTTCGTCCTGCCCGCGCCGGGCGTCGAGCAGCCGCGCCTGGTCCCGGTCAAGGACGAGCCCGGCGACGAGCCACCCGACGAGCGCCGGGAGCGCTGGTGGCGGCGTCGCTGACCAGCAGCGGTTCCAGGGCGCCGGCGAGACGATCGAGCCAGGTGGCGGCGCCGGGGTGGAGGGCGGGGTGGTCCGTGACGGTCCAGGATCGTACGGTTGCCGGGTCGAGCCCCGCGACGCCGGGCATGCGGCGCAGCCGGGGGGACAGCCGCATCCCGGGCAGCTCGGCCAGGAGAACGGCGTCATGGAGGTCCTTGCCGTCGCCGGCGCCGCGGGCGGCCTGGTCGGCGGCGAGCCATTGCAGTTTCCAGGCCAGGGACAGCGCCGCGCTCGCGGTCCAGAGCGCGGTGGGGGAGCCGCCGATCCGGGGAATGGCGGTGAGCACCGCCGGTTCGGGCAGCGTCTCATCGTACGCGAAATCGATCTGGATCCGGCCGCCGTCGAACGGCACCATGACGCGTACGCCGGACCCGCCGTAGCCGGTCTCGTAGGCGTACCCGAATGCGGCGTCGAACTCGACCCCGTCCGGGTCGAGCGACACGCCTTCGGCGGTCACCGGATGGGCTTCCAGCAGCTCGATCAGGTCCAGGTACGGCCGATCGGGCTCGATGTCGTCGGCGCGCAACCAGCGCAACCCCTCCGGCGGCAGCCGCGGCCGGTGGCCCTCGGCGTCGTAGTCCTGCGCCTCCCACAGTTCGTCCCGAGGCCGGCGGTGCGCGGTCTCCGGCGCGCTGCGCACGCGGTGCAGCCCATCGACGTACGGGTACGGCCACCAGCGGTCCTGAGGCTGGACGGCCACCGGCCGGACGATCCAATCGAGGTCGGCCGGCTCCCGCGCGTGCTCTCCCGCCCAGGCCAGCATCGTGACGCTGCCGCGCAGCACCAGCGCGTCCGCCAGCGGCGAGTCACCGACCAGGGCGAGGATGTGATCGATCGCCGAGCGATGGGGGTTCACGCCGAGATCCAGCCGGTGTCCACGGCCGGATTGCTGTCCAGCGCGACGTATTCCTCTTCGATCTCGACGATGCCGAGCCCGGCCGCGGTGAGGTCGGCGAGCAGCGCGTCGAGGCGGCGACGGGCCTCCGGCCGGCCGCAGCCGTGGCAACGCTGGGTGACGAATCGCTCATGGCGTCCGTCCGGGTCGCCGCGGCGGGCGTTGCGGGACACATGCGCGGTGTGTCGCACGCTGATGCGCCGGGCCACATCGATGCCGGCCTGGTCGGCGACCAGCTTGACGTGGTGCTCGAAGTATCGGTCCGGGGTCGCATCCGCATCGTGTTGTGGCACCCCGGCGTTGAACGGCGATGCCTCCACCTTCACCCGCACCACCGTGAAGCCGTCCCCGGCCAGCCGCTCCGCCCGGTCCCGCGCCACGGCGGCCACGCCGGCGAGCGCTCCGCGCGCGCGGAGCGTCAGCATCGGCTGATCCGGAGTCACACCGCGATCGAGCACGATATGGGTGTATTTCAGGCCGTGCGCGGCGGCGAAGCCGGCCAGCCGCGGATCGGCCACCACCGTCAGATGGATTTCGAAGTCCCCGTCGAGCACGCCCGCGACCCTAACCGCTCGGCGCACCGCCGGCGGCCCCGTCCTCGCGCCCGCAGACAGTGGAACACCGGATTCTGATCACCGCGGTGAACAACCGCCTCGCTGCCCTTGTTCTGCGTGTCTGCACCCTTGTTCTGCGTGTCTGCGCTGCCTTTGCTCTGCTTAGGGCCTGGCGCTGAATTAGTTGGTCGTTTCGGGGGTGATTGGGTTGTGTTGTGCGGTTTTCAGGACAGGTCCTGGGTGGATCGTGTAGTTCCACTCTCCGTGGAACCGGTCTCTGGTAAGGAAAACCGCCTTGATCTGGGCATCGGTGATTTTCACACCGGTGGGATAAACACCCGGGTCGAGGACCGCCTCCACGCTCAGCCCGGTCTCGGTGCTGGTGGCCGCGATGGTCTCGACGACGACCTGGTAATCGGTCAGCGGCCGGCCTCGCCAGTTCAGCGAGATGAACGAGAACAGCCGATGCTCGACCTTGTTCCACTTGCTCGTGCCGGGAGGGAAGTGGCAGACCGTGATGTCCAGACCGGTCTCGGTGGGCGTGTCGGTAGGTCTGTGTAACGGATGAGTGGATTATCCGTTTTCCGCCAGATATGACCTGATGGGGCAGACAGGATCACGATCATGACACTGACCGATGAGTTTGAGCACGTCGCCTTGGG
>NZ_JBHTBJ010000074.1:0-17108 GCF_042664765.1 Paractinoplanes rhizophilus
GCCATCGGCACTTTGCGCCTCGCCGGCGTCACCAACATCGCCGCCGCCAACCGGTACCACGCCCGCGACAGCGCCCGCCCACTCGCCCTGCTCGGGATCATCTGACGACTTTGCCGGGGCCCTGGGTGGATCCCGACGCGGGCAAAGAGAAACTTGACGATTACATCACTCGCTGGATCAAAGAACGCGACCTGAAGCCCAGGACACGCGAGGAATACGAGCGAAGCATCCGGCTTCATGTCCGCCCATATTTGGGAAACGTCGCGCTTAACCAGATAACCGCACAGCACATCCGGACATGGCGCAAAGGACGTCTGGACGCTGGCATCGGCGGGTCCACCGTAGCGAAAACCTATCGTATTCTTCACGCCATCTTCGTCACGCTGTCGACGACGATGTGATTCGCCGAAACCCCTGCCGCATCAAGGGCGCTGGCCACGATAAGGCCAATGAACGCCCGACCGCGACACTTGATCAGGTATTCGCAATCGCTGAGCACATTGACGCGCGCTATCGGCTGATGATCCTCCTGGCGGCCTTCGCGCAACTGCGGTTCGGCGAGCTGGTCGCTCTCCGGCGCAACAGCATCGACCTCGGCAAGATGGAGCTGCGCGTGCGGCTGGCCACCGCCGAGATGGAAGATGGCACCCAGGAGGATGGCGACCCGAAATCCGACGCCGGCAAGCGGCCCATCAGCCTTCCCGCCGGTCTTCGCGGTGACATCGAGACCCACCTTGACCGATACGCCCAGGCGGGCGCGCACGGGCGGCTCTTCGTGGGTCCGCTGGGCGGCATCCCTCGGCGACGCAACTTCCACCGGGTCTGGCGAGCGGCACTCAAGCGTGCCGGGATTCCCGATGACATGGATCTCCACCCTCACGACCTGCGGCACACCGGGAGCACCTGGTCGGCGCAGAGCGGCGCGACCCTCAAGGAGCTGATGACCCGCATCGGCCACTCCAGCACGCGGGCAGCCATGATCTATCAGCACGCGAGCCGGGATCGCGATGACGCCATCGCGGCGGCCTTGGACGCGCTGACCGTTGAGGCCCGGACGCAGGCTACCAAGTGATCTGGCACGGATCTGGCACAAATGGAAACGCCCGGATCTTCGTCCGGGCGTTTCTCCTGGTGGAGCTGAGGGGACTCGAACCCCTGACCCCCACACTGCCAGTGTGGTGCGCTACCAGCTGCGCCACAGCCCCATACCGTCCCCGGTTCGCCCGGGCACGGAGGAAATACTACACACCTCTCCCGGTCAGTTGAGGAGGGGGTCCGGCGGGAAGTGGGCCACCGCCGCCAAGATATCGCCCTGCCTGCGCAGGACCATCGCCCAGAGGTCGTCGGGGCGGTTGACGAAAGCGTCGCCGGGTAGGGCGTCGAGGACGAACCAGGAGCCGGCCGCGATCTCCTCCTCGAGCTGGCCCGACGACCACCCGGAGTAACCGGCGAAGACGCGGATCCCCGCGACGCTGTCGCGGATGCGGTCGGGGTCGCCGGAGAGGTCGACGGTGCCGAGGGCGCCGGAGACCTGATGGAAGCCGTTGAGGCGCCGTTTCACGTCGGGGCGGGTGCGTGCCAGGCAAATGGCCGACTCGGGCTGCACCGGACCGCCCTCGAAGAGCACGGCGGGGTCGCCGGCGAGCTCGCCCCAGGGGCCGAGGACGTCGGAGACGGGGACCTCGGTCGCCCGGTTGAGCACGACGCCGAGGGCGCCGCCGGACTCGTGGGCCACGAGCAGCACGACCGTACGGTCGAAGTTGGGATCTTTGAGGGTCGGGGTCGCCACCAGCAACCTGCCGGTCATCGACTCCATCGACCGGCCTCCGATCCGCTGACCCTCGCTATACACGGGCTGCCCACAGCGCCCGGGGGTAGTCCTCTTCCACCAACGCCATGCTCAGCACATTAGCCCGTGATTCCGGGCCTCGATAAGGTCTGCCCATGAACGCAGAGGCGGAGATCGGTGTCATCGGCGGCTCGGGGCTGTACTCGCTCCTGGCGGCAAGCGCGGGCACCACGGGGGCGGCAAACGCGGGCGCCGCGGGGGCGGCGAGCACGGGCACCGCGGGGGTGGCAAACGAGGACGCCACGAACGCGGCAAACGCGGGCGTCGGGGACGCGACCGGCGCAGGCTCCGCAATAAAGACAAGCGCGGGCGCCACGGAGGTGGAGGTGTCCACCCCCTACGGTCCGCCGTCGGATCCGATCACCGTGGCCGAGATCGGCGGGCGCCGGGTGGCGTTCCTGCCGCGGCACGGGCGTGATCATCGTTACCCGCCGCACAAGATCCCTTATCGGGCCAACATCTGGGCGCTTCGCGCCTTGGGCGTACGCCAGATCATCGCGCCCTGCGCCGTCGGCGGCCTGCGTCCCGAGCTGGGCCCGGGCACGTTCGTGGTCCCCGATCAGCTGATCGACCGCACCAGCGGGCGGGTGCAGACCTACTACGACCAGGGCGCCGTGCACGTGAACTTCGCCGACCCGTACTGCCCGAACGGCCGGCGCGTCCTGCTGGAGAGCGAGGTCGGGCCGGTCGACGGCGGCGCCACGGTGGTCGTGGAGGGGCCCCGCTTCTCGACCCGTGCCGAGTCGCGGTGGTTCACCTCGATCGGCGGCGCCGTGGTGAACATGACCGGCCACCCCGAGGCGGTGCTCGCCCGTGAGCTGGCCGTCTGCTACTCGACGATCGCCCTGGTCACCGACCTGGACGCCGGCGTGGAGGGCGATCACGGGGTGACCCAGGACGAGGTGTTCCGGGTGTTCGGGGAGAACACGGAACGGTTGCGCCGGGTGCTGCTCGACGCGGTGACGAAGCTTCCCGCCGTACGCGAATGTGTTTGCTCCTCCGCTCTTGACGGGATCAAGATCCCGATCGAGTTGCCCTGACGCCGACGGGTGACCGGCGCCCCGGCTCACGGGATCCGCGCCGAAGCCGATAGGTCCTGCGAGCGTCCGCCTCCGGTGGCGACGCCGGGACCGAAGGTGGCGCGGTGGCACGGTGGGCGAAAGTGGTCGTGGTGACCCTTGCCGTCCTGATCGGGCTGGCCGGGGCGGGTTTCGGCGCCGCCGCCCTGTATGCCGGACACGTCGAGGGCGAGGTCGCGCGCGACGACATCCTCGGCCGGGCCGCCGCGCTGCCGCGGATCACCGAGGCCCCCGAGTACGTGATCGTCACCGGGCCGTCGCGGGCGCCCTCCGATGCGCTGGCCGGCGCCGGCACGAACTACCTGATCCTCGGCGTCGACACGCGCGCCACCTGGACGCAGGAGCAATCCCGCAGCGACACGATCATGCTGGTCCACGTCGACGCGACCCACGATCACGCGAGCGTCGTCTCGATCCCCCGGGACTCGCACGTCTACATCCCACCCGTGCCGGGCCGTTGGCCCGGGGGCAAGACCAAGATCAATTCCGCGTACGCCTGGGGCGGCGCACCCCTGATGCTGCAGGTGGTGAGCCACCTGACCGGTCTGGCCATCGACCACGTGGTGCGGGTCGACTTCGCCGCCATCCGCAAGATCACCGACATCGTCGGCGGGGTCGACGTGCAGGTCCGCAAGGCGGTCACCGACGGCCGCACCGGCTACCGCTTCCACGCCGGCGTCAACCACCTCGACGGCAAGCGCGCCGAGATCTACGTCCGCCAGCGGTACGGCCTCGCCCAGGGCGACTTCGACCGGGTCAAGCGCCAGCAGCAGTATCTGCGCGCGCTCGGCGACCGGATCCTCTCGATGGGCGTGCTCGCCAACCCGATGCGGCTCACCTCGCTGCTCTCCGAGGTGGCGAAGGCCCTGGTCGTCGACGCGGGGCTGGACCTCACCGCGACCGCGCGCCGGCTCTCCGGCCTGCGCCCGGACGACCTCCACTACACAACGATCCCGTCGACCGGCTTCGTGCGCACCGCCGCCGGCACCGCGAACCGGCTGGACACGGCCGGATGCCGCGAGCTCTTCCTAGCGCTGCGGGCGGACACGATGGACACGTACTTCCGGCGCCACCCGGGATATCAAGCGGTCAGCGGGAGCTAGACCCTACCGCTTGGGGCGCAGCGAGCGGACGTTCTCGGATGGGGGCTCGCCGCTCGTGGCCGCGCGCATGCCGCTGAGATATCCGTCGGTCTCGCGTCTCTCGCCGTACTCGGAAGTCACCTCGGCCATCCGCTCGGCCAGAGTTTGCAGATCGCGCTCGCGGTCGCCGGCGATCTCCGTCCGGAGATCGCCGAGCGCCGCGGCCAGGTCGTCGCCCGACACGCCCGGGGGCGTCGGCGCGGCCTGCTGCCGCAGCAGGCCGAGGACCTGGTCGCGGGCGAAGACCACGAGTACGGCCAGCCAGGACAGCACGAAGAAGCCGGTCACGATCGAGAAGACCGCCAGCGGGCGCAGGTTGGGCGGCGGCGGGGGCAATCCACCCGGCGGAGGCGGAGGCGGGGTCTGACCCGACGGCATCTGCGTCAGCACCGTCACGATCAGCGCACCGGTCGCCGCGGTGGCGACGATGATGGCCACCACCAGCAGCTTGCTGATGTGGAGGTGCCATCCCCCCAGGCTGGAGTGGTGTTCGGCGCGCGCCCGCTCGGTCACGGGTCGAGGCTAGTGCGCCGCGGCGCTCAGCGCGACATCGACCAGCGACGACGTCCCCTTGAGACGCGTAACTGTCATCCTTCTGTCACCCGGACCGGCTTCCTCGTGTCACCCGGACCTGCTTGCTCCGGTCACCCGGACCTGCGGCGGCGCAGCACCCTCCGGTACGGCTCGAGCATCCGATCGAGGACGGTCTCGAGCGCCTCGCGGTCGGCGCGCGGGATCGGCGAGTCGTCGGCCAGCATCCGGGCGAGCTCGTGGACCAGCGGGTGAGCGGCGGGCACGGCCGCCGGCGCCGGGCCGTTCAGCCGATCCGGGTACGCCGCGAGGACCAGCTCGTTGATGCTCTTGCCGAGCACCGGGGCGATGCGCTCGATCGACCTGATGGTGGGGCGCTGCTCCTCGCTCAGCCAGCGCAGCACCACCGAAGGATCGGTGCCCGCGGCCCGCGCGAAGTGCGTCGGAGTCGGAAACCGGGCGGCCAGGATCGCTTCCTTGAGGTAGACCCCGAAGCCGGTCGCTGCCATCGGCACAGCATAGGCCGGGTTCTCCACGATGGCCGTAGTCCGAGCGGCTGATTGGCTACGGGATCGGGCACTGATACCTTCATTGTCTCGATAACCAATGGGCTCTTCTCCGAGAGGCGGTGGCACGTTGATGATCTTCCTGATTGTCGTCACGTGCGCGACGCTGCTCCTGCTGTTCCGCCTCCTCGTGGCACGCCGCCGCCGGCCGGCCGCGGTGGCCCTCCCCGAGCCCGTCGCCCCAGCGGCACCGGGTGCTCCCGTGGCGGCGAGAGCACCCGGTGCGGATCTTCCGGCGCCGCGACGCCGCCGTCATGACAACAGCGGCCTCGGGCATTTCGCCGGCCACGGCACCAACGCGGCTCGCCGCACGTCGCGTACTTCCCGCTGACGGCCGAGGTTGTTTCGAAAAATGTCGTACCAGTAGGGGACCATGGGTCACGCCCAACGAAGGGACGACCCATGACCGCACCAGCCATCGAGACAACCGGTCTCGTCAAGACATTCGGCGACAACCGCGCCGTCGACGGTGTCGACCTCACCGTGCCCGCGGGCACGGTCTACGGCCTGCTGGGGCCCAACGGCGCGGGCAAGACCACCGTCGTGCGCATGCTCGCCACCCTCCTGCGTCCCGACGGCGGGGCCGCCCGCGTGTTCGGCCACGATGTCGTGCGCGAGGCCGACGCGGTTCGCGGCCGGGTGAGCCTGACGGGTCAATACGCTTCGGTCGACGAAGACTTGACCGGCACCGAAAATCTGATCCTGCTGGCCCGCCTGCTGGGCCACCCGAAATCGCGGGCCCGCGATCGCGCCGCCCAGCTGCTCGAGGCGTTCGGCCTGGCCGAAGCCGCCGACCGCCAGGTCAAGAAGTACTCCGGCGGCATGCGCCGCCGCATCGACATCGCGGCCAGCATCCTCAACACGCCCGACCTGCTGTTCCTCGACGAGCCCACGACCGGCCTCGACCCGCGCAGCCGCAATCAGGTGTGGGACATCGTGCGGGTCGTGGTGGCCAACGGTACGACGGTCCTGCTGACGACGCAATATCTGGACGAGGCCGACCAGCTGGCCCAGCGCATCGCGGTCATCGATCACGGCCGCGTGATCGCCGAGGGCACGCCCGGCGAGCTCAAGTCGTCGATCGGCGCCGGCACGGTCCACGTCCGCCTGCGCGACGCGGCCCAGCGCGAGGCCGCCTCCGCCGTCCTGACATCGGCGCTGGGCACGACGGTCCGGCTCGACGCCGATCCGGTGGCGCTGACCGCCCGCGCCTCCGGTTCCGACGTCCTCGCCGCCGAGCAGGCGTCGCGGGCCCTGGCGCTGCTCGCCGACGCCGGCATCGTCGTCGACGACTTCTCCCTCGGCCAGCCCAGCCTCGACGAGGTCTTCCTGGCGCTCACCGCCCGGGCGGGGGCCGCGGCATGAGCACCACGTCCGAGCGCGCGACTGCCTACACTCCGTCGGCCGAGACGCTGGCCGCGGTCCTCTCCCGCGGCGACCGCCCGGCCCGCCCGAGCGCGTGGTCGGCGTCGATGACCTTCGGCTGGCGGGCGGTTCTGAAGATCAAGCACGTCCCCGAGCAGCTGTTCGACGTGACGGCGTTCCCGATCATCATGACCCTGATGTTCACGTATCTCTTCGGCGGCGCCCTGGCCGGCTCCACCAAGGAGTACCTGCAGTTCTTCCTCCCCGGCATCATGGTCACCAGCGTCGTGATGATCACGATGTACACCGGCGTCGGCCTCAACACCGACATCGAGAAGGGCGTCTTCGACCGCTTTCGCACGCTGCCGGTCTGGCGCCCCGCCGCCCTGGTCGGCATGATCTTCGGCGACGTCCTCCGCTACATCCTGGCCGCCACCACCATCATGCTGGTGGGCCTGGCGCTGGGCTTCCGTCCCGGCGGCGGCGTCCTGGGCGTGGTCGCCGGCATGGCTCTGCTGGTCGTCTTCTCGTTCGCCTTCTCCTGGATCTGGACGATGTTCGGCCTGCTCCTGCGCTCGGAAAAGTCGGTGATGGGCGTGAGCATGCTGGTCCTGTTCCCGTTGACGTTCCTCAGCAACGTCTTCGTCGAGCCCTCGACCATGCCCGGGTGGCTGCAGGCCTTCGTCGAGGTCAACCCGATCACGCACCTGGTGACGGCGATCCGCCACATCATGTCCGGCAGTCTGCACATGCCTTCGCTGATGTGGACCCTGGTGGCCAGCGCCCTGCTGGTCATCGTCTTCGGCACCCTCACCATGCGCCTCTACAACCGCAAATAACCGCGACCGTTACGGCCGTTCGCCGGCCTTGTCCACGATGGCGATCCGCAGCAACGCGGACTTGTAGATCACGTCGCCCGGCTTGGGCTTCGGCCCCAGCCGCAACTCGGCGGTGCCCTTCGCGATGTCCGGCGAGCGAACCACCGTCGCGCCGGCCGGATCGAAGGCGGCCGCGAAGATGTTGTGGCCGGGATACCGAGGTCGTAGGTCGCCCGCGAACCGGTCCGGATCGGCCAACGACGCGCGAATCACCGCGGCGTCCGTGTCGGCGTTGGTCCCGGCCGCTGCCTGCGCCGCCGCAGCCATCAGCGATCTGGCCGTTCCATGACGTCGAGCTCCTGTCGTCGGATTACCTTCTGCCCGTGTCTATGCGCGCGGACCGATCCGTCTTCATCCTCGTCGCACCAGGTCACGGGCAGGGCCACCGCGGAGGCACGCCTACGCGCGGATGTCGTCGGCCTTGGCCGGCCCGAGCTGACCGGGCTGCGGCAAGCCGGTGGCCAGCATCTTGGCCGGCGTCGGAAGGCATGCGAACAGGACGCCGGCGAGACACCCGACCGCCAGGCCGACACCGTGGTTGTTGGTCAGCAGGCAGAGGATCACGGCGGCGATCGGGACCAGAACGGCGAGAAGGCACAAGCCGCTTCGCGCACCGCGGAGGGCGTAGCCGACCGTCAGGGCGCCGACCAGACCGCAGATCGCCACCGAATTGCCGGCGCCGTGCGGCGACCAGCCGGCCGTGCTGACGATGTGCGACGCCAGCCCGGCGACCAGGTAGACCACCAGAGTCCCGATGTTCCCGAGCACGCGGGCCGCGACCGGGGCCACCGCGATCAGTGCGGCGAAGTTGAAGAGCAGCTGGAACCAGCCGTCCGAGTTGACCAGCACCGCGGTCACGGACCGCCACCAGCCGCCGTCGGGGTCGCGCTGGAGAACGTCGACGAGCGCCGGGTGCACGGTCTGCGCGACGGCCATCGCGGCCATCAGCGCGACCAGACCGGCCGCCACCGGCGGAACCGGCCGCCGCCAGATCACCCGGGCGAACTCCCACGGCGGTATCCGGCCCTGCGGCCCAGCCAGGCCGAGCAGCACCTGGCTACCCGAGATGACCACCGCGGCAGCGCACAGATACAGCACCGCAACCATGTTCGTTCCCCCGATCGTCGACCCGCAGTCAGCTTCTCACCGGCCGACGTGCTGCCGCCGTGCCGAACGGGTCAGGCGTACCCCTGACATCTGTCCTGGGACCGCCCGCCGTCACCGGCGAACTCACCGTGCGGGGACCGTCATCGTGCCCGGGCCTCCAGCAGCGTGCCGATGATCGCGATGAGCACCATCGCCCCGAATATGCCACCGAGGACACGCCACGCGGCCGGATGCCCGAAGTTCAGCGTCAGGCCCAGGCCCGAGCGGCGCGGCACGAACAGTCGCGGATCCCGCGGGTCCGAGTAGAACCAGCCCTGCCATCCCGTCATAACCCAGTGTCTCCCCACCGGACACCCTGGCGGCGGTCGCCGAGGATCTGAGCACCGAGCTGCGCCGCGAATTGACGACCGTCTGGCTGCTAATCCTGCCCCGGGCCCAGCTGCGCGCCCTCATCCGAGACCGGAGCCGCAAGGGGCCTAGCCACCTGAGTGATCCGCTGACCGTCGGCCTGATGTGCCGGATCGAGGACCTGAGCACGGACGACCTGCAGGGTCTTGTCCGGTTCTTCCGGTCGCGCTCCGATGATGACCCCCATCTGGGCCGTCTCGCGGGATGGATCGAGCGGACATTCCTAACCGGGCCGTCGGGTCGTTCGGTTCTGGGCGGCGTTCAGTTATGATGAACGTGGGCAGCGAATGAACGGAGTCTAGCGTTGGTCATCGTGAACGGCCTCTTGGACGCCGTACGAGAGCGCCTGCGCGAGCTAGGTGTCGCCCTTGACGCCGAGCAGTCGGTGCCGGAAGCCGGTATCGACGCGGTCCTCACCCTGTCGCGCGGCCGCCAGCGGCAGCGGTACGCCGCGGAGGCGAAGGCACCGATGACTCTCAGCTCGGTGATCCATGACAAACCGGAGCGACCCGGCGGATACTCCGATCCGCGGCTGATCGTCGGTGACCGCATCAGCCGGCGCAGCGCCGACGCCCTGCGCGCCGCGGGCATTCAGTTCGTGGATGCATCGGGCAACGCCTTCATCACCTTCGGCGATGTGCTCATCGACGTGCGCGGCCGCACCGAACCGGCCCTCACGTCCGGTGCCCACCGTCAGCCCGATCGACCACCGCACCCCACGAACCTCTTCAGTTCCCGGCGTTCACAAGTCATCCTCGCGTTGCTCAGTTGGCCGGACCTCTCGGATGCGACAGTCCGGGAGATCGCGGCCGCTGCTGGAGTTTCCACGGGACAGGCGCACGACACCGTCCTTCGACTTCAGCAGACCGGCTTCCTGGCGCCGGGGTCGCGGAGGCTGGAGCGGAACGACGAACTTCTCGACCTCTGGACGGCCGCTTATCTGACCGGCCTCGGCCCGCGACTCGCGCTCGCCAGATATCACGGCGACCCGTCTCGGCCCCTCAGCGGCGTGACGCCAGAGCGCCCTGTTTATCGCAGCGGCGAGTCGGCCAACGGCATCGGAGTCGTGCGTCCGGCGACGTTGACGATCTACCTCGACCGTGTGGATCCGAGGTTCCCCATCCTGAACCGATGGGATGCGAGTCCCGACCGCGCGCCGAACATCTTCCTTCGCCGGAAGTTTTGGGCCTCACCACGGGCTGATGAGGAACAGTTCGCGCCGAACGGCCAGAACGCCCCGTGGCCGCTGGTCTACGCCGATCTCGTAGCCACGAGAGACGCGCGCCTCCGTGAGGTCGCACAGAGCTGGAGGGCCCGCTTTGCTCGATCTGACCAAGTGTGATCCCGCGCTGTTGCAGCTCCCGGACGCGGTGGTCACCGCACTCCTGGCCCAGTCGACCGAGCTTCGCCCCGAAAACGTGATGATCGTGGGCGCGCATTGCCGCGACATCTTGCGCAGCGCCTCGGGACAGCAGTCCGGGCTCCGGACCACCGAAGACATCGACTTCGGGTTGGCTTTGGCCGACTGGGCCGCGTACGACGGACTGACGAAAAGGTTGGAGCCGGTCGGCGACACCCGCATCCGGTACAAGGTCGCCGACGTGCCCACCGACCTCATTCCGTTCGGCCGCTTGGAAAGGCCACCGGGCACGGTCAAGCCACCGGCTCGCGCCGAGTCGATGGGCGTCCTCGGCTTCACCGAGGTGTTCCATGCTTCCGGCCCGCTCACTCTGCCCAACGCCGGAACAATACGTATTCCCACCATCGCCGGCTACGCTGCGCTCAAGCTGGCCGCGTGGCTCGATCGCAGCGCCTACCACAAGTACAAGGATGCTTCCGACATCGCCTCGGTTCTCCACTGGTATTCGGAGCTGCCCGCGGTCTATGCGTTCCTCTACGACACGGAAGAGGGCGTCGACATCCTGGTGGAGGAGGGCGCGGACTATCCGGTGGCCGCCGCCCGTGTCCTCGGGCGGGATATTGCCGGAGTCCTCGGCAGCCGCACTTCCGAGCTCGCTGGAAGCTGGCCGGGCCCGCGGGCAGAGTCGCTCTACGTCGAAATGGCGGCAACAGGCGCTCCCGCCTGGCCCAGTTCTCCGGCGCGCCGCAGGGAGCTGATCCAAGGAATGGAGCGGGGGCTGGGCTTCCACTCAAGCCGTGTTCAGAAATGATGAACGCCGTCCAAAACCGAACACACGCTTCCGCGAACCGGCGCTATCGACGGGCCTCCGCCGCCGGCGCGGGTTGGTGTCGGGTTGCGGCCTCGATCAAGCCCACCTGGGTGGTGATCAGTTCCTCGGCCGTGGTGCCCCATTTCTCGCCGGCGAGATGGCCGGCTACCTCCATGCCGACGATTCCGTGCGCGCTGGTGAGCAACAGCGCGCCGTAATGCCGGGCGTCGCGGCTGCCGACCAATTCGCCGACAATCGCCAGGAACTCGTCCTGGTTGCGGCCCGCGGCCTGCAGCAGCGCCGTCGGATCGCCGGCCGGGGCGGTGAACATCAGTTGGTACAGATGCGGCCGGCGACGCCCGACCGCGATCAGGCCGGTCACCGCCGCGTACAGCCGCTCGGCGGGTGCCAGAGCCTCATCCGTACGCAAATCTCGGGTCTCGTCGGTGAGCCGGTCCCAGGCCTCGGCCGCGACCGCGGTCAGCAAGCTGTCCTTGTCGGCAAAATGCCGATAGGGCGCGCCGCGGCTCACCCCAGCCCGCGCACCCACCTCGCGCAACGTCACGGCCTCGGGGCCGCCCTCGTCGAGCAACTCGGCGGCCGCGTCCAGCAGGGCGCGCCGGGTGGCGGCGGCGGACTCGAGGCGGCTGACCATGCCAGACAGCGTACCGATGCCTTCAGTTGACAATGTCATCTCAAGCCCGGATAGTAAGTCAGATGACAACGTCAACTGAAACTCGGGAGTACGTCCTCGTCACGGGCGCGTCGGTCGGCATGGGTGCGGCCACCGCGCGGGAATTGGCTCGCCGCGGCTTTCACGTCCTGGCCGGCGTACGCCGCCACAGCGATGGCGACGCCATCCGCGACGCCGGTATCGAACCGGTCATCCTGGACATCACCGACCAAGACCAGATCGCGAAGCTGGCCGGCCAGTTCCGAGGCACGCTGCGTGCCGTGGTCAACAATGCCGGCGTCGCCGCCAACGCCCCGGTGGAAACCCTGCCGCTCAGCGAATGGCGGCGCTCCTTCGAGGTGAACCTCTTCGGCCACGTGGCGGTCATCCAGGCGTTTCTGCCCGCCCTGCTGGAGAGCAAGGGCCGGATCGTCAACATCAGTTCGGTGGGCGGCAAGGTGGCGATGGCGAGCTACGGGGCGTACGCGGGGAGCAAGTTCGCGTTGGAGGCGATGAGCGACGCCCTACGTCGGGAGGTGGCGCCGCACGGCGTCCAGGTAGTCGTCGTGGAGCCCGGCGGCGTCCAGACCGAGATGTCCGATCGCGGCATCGCCACCGCCAACCGGCTGGCCGCCGAGATGACTCCGGAACAGCGGGCACGCTACGGCCCGCTGATGCAGGCGATCGTGTCCCACACACGAGCCTTCACCGAGGCCGGCCTGCCCGCCGACCGGGCCGCTCGGATCATCGCCAACGCCGTCACCGACCGACGGCCCCGGATCCGCTACACGATCGGCCGGGACGCCGCGATGTTGACCCGCCTCACCCGCATCCTCCCCGACCGATTGCTGGACCGCGCGGTAGCGGCCAACCTCCGCGCCCACTACCCCGCGCCCCAGGACGTCGGCATCCGCTAGCCGTCGATCTGTACGCCGTCCCAAGTGGACAAACAGAAGGGGTGACCCGCCGGATCGGCGTAGACAAAGCAGTGGTCGGAGTTCGGCTGGAAGTCGAAGCGGGTGGCGCCGGCGGCAAGGACCCGCGCCTCGGTGGCTTCGAGGTCGTCGACGAAGAAATCGAGGTGCATCTGCATCGGAACGGCACCGACCGGCCACACCGGTGGGCGGAAGTCGTCGACCTGCTGGAAGCCGATGTCCGCGTTGGGTCCGGTGACGGTCGCCCAGTGGGCGTCCCCCTTCGCCACGCCGTCAGTGATCGCGGCGTAGAACCTGGCCAGTACGATCGCGTCCGGCGCGTTGACGGTGACGCCACTGAGCCTGATCGCGCCGGACATCAGCGGAGTCCCCTCTGCTGGTACGTCGGCGTCAGCTCGGTCCACCGCGCATGCCAGGTCGGCTCCGGCGTCCGCTCGTTCCACGAATCGGGAGTCGGCACCGCCCCGCCCGCGAGGGACCGCGCGAGATCCTCGAGATGGGCCTGCCATCCGGCGCCGTGGAAGTGGAGACGCTCCCGCGGCAGGCCGCGCTCCTCGACGACCAAGCGCGTCCTCGGGCCCTCTTCGCTCAGCCACGCCTCGATCTGGCCCTCGTCCGCGGTGCCCGGCTCGGTGGTGAGCACCAGATGGTGGGGCTTCTCGCAGACATCGATGCGCCCAGGACCCGTCCAGGTACTCGTGAAGATCGCGTCGAACAAGCCACCGGCCCGCAGGTCGCCGGAGACCTTGGCGATCCAGCGTGCGAGCCGTTCCGGATTCGTGCACGCCTCCCACAGGTCGTCGATGTCGGTGTCATAGACGTCCTCGACGCGAACCGCACCGCGGGCCTCGTCGAGCGACCGGATAGTTCCGACGATCTTCACTTCCGCTCCTTCTTTCCTCGGGCGATCTCCGTGTGCAGGGCATCGAGGCGGTTTCGCCAGAGCGCGCGGTACGGCTCCAGCCACTGATCCACCTCGACCAGCGCCTCCGGCCGGAGGGTGTAGATGCGGCGTTGCGCGTCCTGCCGGACATCGACCAGCCCGACCTCCCGAAGCACGCGCAGGTGTCGCGACACCCCCGGGCGGGCGATCGGAAGTGCCGCCGCCAGTTCACCGGCGGTCGCCGGGTGGCTGCGGAGAATCTCGAGCACGGTGCGCCGGCTCGGGTCGGCAAGCGCCTGCAATACGTCATCCATATTGCGCGTCAGCGTACCCAACCTGTTACGTAATAGTAAGGGTACATAGGAGGCCGCCTTCATTTGACAGGTTTGGATATGGTCGCGGTTCTGGCGCGGCTGCCCCGCGAGGAGGTTGACGATGACGGACCCGATCGATCCTTCCGGCGTCAGAGGCTCGCTGGCCGACGTGCTGGCCGCCCTCGGCCGAGCTGAGACGCCCGCCGGCGACCAGGACGAACAGGAGCCGCCCATCGGTACGGGCGAGGCCGTCGACGGTCGGGTCCGGGTTCGGGCGGTGCTGCCCGGGCGGATAGAAAGCCTCGAGCTGGATCCGTCGGTGCTGCGGCTGAACGGCGAGGAGTTGGCGCGGGAGATCGAGTCGGCCGTCAACGCCGCACTTGCCGATCTGCAGGGCCGAGCCGTGGCCACCGCCGGTACGGCCAGCCTCGGCGCGCTCACCGACCAGCTCAAGGAGATCCAGCTCAACGCCGAGCGCCAGTTCGCGAAGCTGACGGCGTCTTTGGTCGAAGCGCAGGAGCAGCTCGCCCGCCGGGCCGGTGACCGATGACCGGCTTCCGGATCGATCCCGAGCGGCTTTCGGCGTCGGGGTCGGCCCTGCAAAGCATCGCTTCGCGGCTCTCCTCGGAGCTGGCGTCGTTCCAGTCGGAGCTGGCCGGTTTCGGCGCGCCCTGGGGAAGCGACGACATCGGTTCGCTGATCGGCGCCGCCCATGATGAGGTGTCGTCGTGGGCGTTCGAGTGCTACCAGGACGCCCTGGACGAGATGGCCGAGGCGGGCGCCGATGTGGTGGAGATCAGCGCGCGGTACACGGAGGTGGACGAGAGCGTCAGTGGCCGTTTTCATGGGCTTCTCGCCGAGCCCGGGGACTGACAAATGGGCATGGAGATCCCGGGCGAGCTTCGGTCGCTGCTCAGCGTCCTCGGTTACCACTGGCCGGAGGCCGACGAGAGCGCGCTGGTCGAGATGGGCCAGGCGTGGATGTCGTTCTCCGACCGGCTGGAGGCGATCGTGTCGGACGCGACGTCGACCGCCGGCGAGGTGTGGACCGAGCACGAGGGCGAGGCCGTCGCCGCGTTCCAGGCGTGGTGGGCCAGGGAGGACAGCCCGGCCAAGACGCTTTTGGACGGCGCGAACGCGGCCACGCTGACCGGCACCGGCCTGATGATCTGCGGCGGGATCGTGCTCGCTCTCAAGGTGGCGGTCATCGCTCAGCTCACCATCCTGGCGGCGGAGATCGCGCAGGCGGTGGCGACGGCGGTGCCCACGTTCGGCGCCAGCTTGGCCGAGATTCCGATCTTCCAGCAGCTGACCCGGACAATCGTCGGGAACCTCGTGCAGGAGGCCGTCCTCCAACTGCTGGACGGCTGATCGGACATGGCGAAGGGCTCCGGACGGCTCATGCGGGCCGCGCTGCGGTTCCTCCGCAAGACGCGCAAGCGGAGCCGCCCGGATCGGATGAATCCCTACTTCACGACCCACACCATCGGTGGTGGTCACGTGAAGCCGGGGAAGCCCAAAGGCTCTGGCTATCACTACCGCCCGGGCGGCAAGGACTTCCCCGACCGCCGGCTCGTGCCCGGCTCGAAGGTCACCTATCCCAACGGCGTGTACGAGGCAGAGCCCGAGTTCTTCGACCCAACCCTGAACCCACCAGCCGGCGCCTGGAAGCCGAAAGCCGGCTTCGGCGGCGTCAGCACATTCTTCCCCGACCACTGGACGCCGGCGCAGGTGGACAACGCGGTGGCCGGCGCCTTCAAGAACTCCACGCCGCTCCCCGGCAACATGTGGGCAGGTACCTACAATGGCGTCACGATAAGAGGCTTCTACGACCAGACCGGTGGCTTCACGCACGGCTGGCCCGTTCCCTAGCGCATCGAGAGGCCCGCGGTGAGTGTTGTCAGCTTGGGTATCGATCCCACGTATGGCCTGCCCGTGTACCAGGTCGAGGACCAGCGGTACGACCTGCTGGGTCAGTGGCTGACCGCTGACCTCGACAGGTTCTTCCTGGTCACTCTGGACGCGCTGGCGATGTCCGACGACGTGGCTCGCGGCAAGCCGCCGTTCGAGGAATGGAGCAGCGAGAACTACGCGGTGTCGTTCACGCCGTCGCGGTTGATGATCACCAATCTGTGGGTGCCCGGCGCCGAAGGGGAGTTCCCGGCCGACGTCGCTCGGGAGGCGATCGAGGACTACTGGCGGTTCCTGGTCGCTCAGCCGGAACGACCAGCCGTCCGGGAATACCGCCCGGACCTTCCGACGTGGCAGGCCGACCTGCTCCGGTGGGAGGAGAAGTGGGGCCGCACCCACCCGTACCGCGGCCGGCTTTTCTAAAAGCGCAACCACCGCTCAACCGCAACCACCGCACCGCGGGGCGTCCGGGGGCTCGGCCGCCGGAACGGAATACCGAAACGGCCCCCTGCTCGCGCTTTCCGCGAGCAGGGGGCCGCCAAGCCGTGAAGGTGCTCTCCGCTTGCTTGAACTCCATCGAGCAGGGGCAACACCTACGGGCCGCGCTCGCCGAGCCTGCGCGTCAGAGATTCGCTGGAAGCACCCAAGACTCTCGGGATCGACCGGCCAACGACATCAAATCAAGACGGAGGCGGCCAACAAGACCGTGAAACCGCCTTGGCGTTCGCTCGACCAGCTGGCTACTCGCCGAAGGGCTGTACTGCAATAAATGCGGCCAGGTCGCGGACATCGCGGTGCCCGTCATACTCGCGTAGCAGGGTGATATAGCGGACCTTGTCGAGGTCCCAGTCGTACTGCTCCAGTGTTTCGCTACTCTGTGCGGCGACGAAAACCAGGTCGGCGAGCAACCTTGTCGCGCGGCCGTTGCCATCAGTGAAAGGGTGAATTCTGACGGTCTCGGCATGTGCGGCAATACCCAGCTGGCGCGGGCTCCAGTCGTCCGTATGCTCCCAGCGGTATCGCAAGGTGTCCAGCGTGCTGCGAAGCTGGACGGCGATCTGGGAGGGCGCGACGCCGATGTTCAGCTCACGCATGCGAAACACCCCGCCCTAGACCCAAATCTCACCGTACAGCCGCCGGTGGAGCGAGCGCACGAAGTGGTCGCTTAGCGTAAGTACTCCCAATTCCCGTGGGTGACTGTGGGTAACGCGGTTCGTGGGCATGGTGACGGTCGGCGTGGCCGGTTGCGGCGGCGCCGTCGTGATGGCGGGGTTGGTGTCAGCCGGTCTCGGGTGG
>NZ_JBHTBJ010000075.1:0-16719 GCF_042664765.1 Paractinoplanes rhizophilus
TCCTGGAAGCGTGAGAACTCCCATGATCACCTAGGGGACCTCACCCGCCCCGACCGCCTCCACAAAGGTCACCGGCCGCGCATAACCCCAGTTCAGACATCCACTCACCGAACACGCAATGGCCCTGGATCCGAAGGCGCCGGGATATTCAGCTGATTGGTGAACAAACGGGCGACGCTGTGCGGCCTGACCGGACGGCGCAGCAATGCGCCGTCCGGACGCGGCCCTGGATGTCATGGCGTCCGGGGTCAAACGAGCAGGCCTCCGGTGGCGCGGATGTTCTGGCCGGTGATCCAGCCCGCGTCCGGGCCGGCCAGCCAAGTCACGATCGCTGCTATGTCGTTGGGCTTGCCCAGCCGCTGCAAGGCGGTGAAAGCGGCGGTCTGGGCCAGTGCCTCGGCGTTGTTCGCCGCCCGGAGCATGTCGGTGTCCACCGCCCCCGGTGACACGGTGTTGACGGTGATGCCTCGCGGTCCCAGCTCGCGGGCGGCGACGGCGGTTGCCTGTTCCAGCGCGCCCTTGCTCATCGTGTAGAGCAGGCGGCCGGGTGCCGGTACGACGGTGTTCAAGGTGGACAGGTTCACGATCCGGCCGCCCGGGCCCATGCGCTCGGCGGCGGCGCGCATGGCCAGCAAGGGCACCTTCGTGTTGACGGTCAGCACCCGGTCGAACTCGTCGGCGGTCACGGTGTCCAGGGGTGTGGCGGGATTGACGGCGGCGTTGTTGACGAGGATGTCCAGCCGGGTGCCGACGGCGGCGAACATGGTCCGGACACTGTCGATGTCCTCGTGGTCGGTTCGGATGCCGACGGGGTCGGTGCGGCCGGGGTCGGTGCGGCCGGGGTCGGTGCGGCCGGGGTCGGTGCGGCAGGTGAAATAGACGCGGGCGCCCTCGGCGGCCAACCGTTCCACGATCGCGCGCCCGATGCCGCGGGAGCCGCCGGTGACCAGCGCGATCCTGCCCTCCAGTGTCATGGCAGGCAGGCTAGGCCGGAGTCGCGGTCGAGGTCTTGAACGATTGCGCAGCATGCAGATGCCGGCGCAGCTTGGCCGGCGTGCACCCGCCCATCGCGTGGACTTCGCGGGTCAGGTGGGGCTGGTCGGCGTAGCCGCACTCGGCCGCCACCCGGCCGAGCGTGGCCTGCCCGGCGAGCATCCCGACGGCACGCTGGAAGCGAGCGACCCGGGCAACCGCCGCCGGGGCGACCCCGACGTACTGCCGGAACTCCTGCTCGAGCCGGCGCCGCCGGACGCCGAGCAGCGCCGCCACCGCCTCGACCCTGGGGGAGCAACCCTGCTGCAACCGTCGCCACGCCGCGACCAGGCGGATGTCGTCCCGGCCGGGGTCAGCCCGACCGCGACCCCGTGGCCCCACCGCTCCGCGGCGTGCACCGTCCTCGTCCGTGGCCCGGTGACGACGGCCTCGCCACTGTCCACATCGATGACCAGCACGGCCGCGGCGGCGGGGAGCACCCGGTGCCGAAGGGCCAGCCCGGTCGCCGAGCGGAAACCGGCGCATCCCAGCGTGTACCGCCGCAGGTCGGCGACGGCCGGCGCCGCGGCGACGGCCGCGCACGGGGCCGGCTGCGGGTCGACCGGCAGGGAATGCACGTGCACGCCACCGAGCCTATCGGCGGCGCTCGGTCACGGCTGGATCGGCAGGATTCCGCACGTGGAGATGGCGGGCAGGCCGGCCAGCCGGTTGGTGAGCCAGTCCACCGCCGTGCCCTGGTCGGTCAGCAACGGCCCGAAGTGGTTGAGCAGCGGACTGATCGCGTTGGGCAGGAGGATCGGGGCGTAGACCACGTTGCCGCCGCGGCGGCACCAGTCGGCGGCCATCGTGCGGGCCTGGGCGTGCGGCACCAGGTTGTCCATCACGCCGGTGGCCACCCGCACCACGCCGGCCGGTTTGCGGGTGCCGATGCGCTGCTCGCCGATGAACGACTTGAGGGCGGGCTCGGCCGCGATGATCTGGGACAGCGATTGGCCGGTCGTGGTCCACGCCGAACTGCGCTGGTAGGCGTACCCGAAGAGGGCGTCGCCGACGCACATGGTGGACAGATTCCGCAGCGCGTCGTGCCCGCGGGCGCTGAGGTACTTGTCCAGCAACGGCCGCAGCCCCGGCTCGGTCTGGGCGAAACCGTTGACCGCCCAGCCCAGCGCGCCCACCAGCTCGGTGCCGTCGATCGCCGCGGTGACCTCGGCGAGGTTGGCCGGCGGCGCCCCCGAGTACGTGGCTTTCAGGCGGACGTCCGGCGCGTACGACGGCTGGAGCTCGGCGGCCGAGGCGACCGCGCCGCCGCCCTGGCTGTAGCCGTAGAGCCCGACGACGGACTGCGCGGTGAGCGACGTGTCCGGGAGCGCCTTGGCGGCCCGGGCGGCGTCCAGCACCGCGTGGCCCTCATCCAGCCGGTTGACGTAGGTGTGCAGCCGGTCGGTCGCCCCGAGCCCGGCGTAGTCGGTCTGCACGACGGCGATGCCCTTGGCGAGCAGCCGGTACATGGCCAGCACCTCGTACCCGATGGACAGCGTGGTCTGGTTGTCCTCGGTCCCGATGATCAGGCCCTTCTGCAGGGCGAGCGAGGTGGAGCACTGGTCGCCCTGGCCCATCGTGCCGGGCGCGAGGACGACCAGCGGCCGTGCGCCCGGCCCGTGCCAGCGCGCGGCTGGTTCGACGTACGCGCCGGTCACCGCGACCGCGCCGCCGCCGGCGTCGGTCGACTTGTACATGATCCGGGTGGCGGTGCCCGGAAGCCGGGAACCGAGGCCGGGCAACGAGAGCGCGAGCGGAAGCGGCTCGGTGCGGATCAGCGTGCCGTTGGCCGCCGGCAGGGTCGCCGGCGGCGTGTAGAAGTCGGGGATGGTGACGCCACGGGAGACCGTGGCGGCGGCGGGGAGTGCGGCGAATCCGGCTCCGGCGATTGTTGCGGCCAGCAGCGCGGCGGGTAGGCGAAGACGAACGGACATGGCCGGCCTCCAGGGGTTACCGCAGTGTTACCGGACGGTAACCAGGCGAAATGAGACAATCCAGAGGCCGGAAATCTCATTCCGCGTGCTAACACCTTCCTGACAATCCGGCGGCAGCCTTCCCGGCATGATGATTCGCAAAGCGACGGCCGGGCTCGCCGCGGCGTTGCTGGCCGCCGGGTGCAGCGCCCCGAAAGACGCCCCGAACCCGGACGAGCCGGCAGTGGCGTCCCTGCCCGGCGCCGCGAGTGCCTCCGCCGCGCCGTCCGGGAAAGCCGGCGACGCCGTCGTGGATCGGCAACTCCGGCTCGGCGCGACCGACGAGGAGATCGACCGCGCGTACGCCGCGTACTACGCCTGCTGGACCGCGCACGGCGTGCCCTCGACCAAGCGCGGCGGCGTGGACGGCGGGCCGCTGCTGACCTACAAGCTCAACCCGAAGAAGTACCAGCCGGCCGTCGACGCCTGCGCCGACCGGGAACCGCTCAACCCGCCCGAGCTGGACCCGCAGCAGAACCCCGACTACTGGGACAACCTGCGGGACGAGTTGCGATGCGTACGCGAGAAGGGTCTGCCGCTGCAGATCGTCCCGGGTCAGCAGGGCCTGTGGGTGCGGCCGGCCACCGACGCCAACTATCGCAAGGTGCGCACCGACGCCGCGGTCCAGATCCAGCGGGACTGCGAGCTCCAGGCGTATGCGAAGACGCGCTGATGCGTACGAAAATCGCTCTTGGCCTGGCGATCGTCCTGGCGCTGGGCGGGTGGGCCTATCAGGCCCGGCGGCACGAGACCCCGCGTCAGCCGAGACCGGCGGCCACGCCGGCGACCGCCGAGGTGGTGAAGACGAATCTGTCCGACTACTGGACCGAGACCGGCACGGTCGGGTTTCGCAAGCAGCGCACCCTGCGCGGCGCCGCGGCCGGCGTGGTGACCTGGCTGCCCAGGTCCGGCAGCGTGGTGACCCGTGGCGGCACCCTGTTCCGGATCAACGACCGGCCGGTGACGCTTTTCTACGGGTCGACGCCGATGTTTCGCGATCTCGGGACCGTCGGGCTGATCGGCCGCGACGTCCGCGTGCTGGCCGACAACCTGCGAGCCCTGGGCTACCGGATCGGGCCGCAACCCGCCGACCCGACCTTCACCGAGACATTGCAGGCGGCCGTCCGGAGGTGGCAGACCGACCGCGAGATCCGGCCGGCGGACGGCACCGTGAAGCTCGGCGACTTTCTGGTCCTGCCGGGAAAGGTCCGGGTCGGCGCAGCCATCGCGCGGCTCGGCGACGACGCCGCCGGCGACGTGATCGCGGTCAGCGACCAGGCCAAGGTCGTCACGGTCGAGATCGACGCGAGCCGGGGCGACGACGTGCGCGCCGGGCAGAAGGTCGGCCTCACGCTGCCGAACGGCAAGACCACGACCGGGACCGTCGGCTCGGTGCGCGCCGGGGTCAAGGGGCCGGACGACGCCCCGAAGGCGCAGGTGGTCATCACGGCGGCCGGGCTCGGCGGCCTCACCTCGGCCGAGGTGGAGGTGCGCTTCACCGGGACGACCGTGCGGGGCGTACTGGCCGTCCCGGTCGGCGCCCTGCTCGCGCTCAGCGGCGGCGGTTATGCGGTGCGGATCGACGGCGGGCCGCTGATCGCGGTCAAGGTCGGCCTGTTCGCCGACGGCATGGTGCAGATCTCCGGCGCGGGCCTCGTCGCGGGCGCCCGGGTGGTGACGACCGGATGACCGCAGTTCTCGAGATCCAAGCGGCGAGCATGACGTACGGCGAGGTCACCGCCCTGGATCGGGTGTCGCTGCGGATCGACCGGGGCGAGTTCGTCGCGATCCTCGGGCCGTCCGGATCGGGGAAGTCCACGTTGCTGAACATCATGGGCACGCTCAGCCGCCCGACCGCCGGCGTGGTCCGCATCGACGGCCACGACATCACGACGATGTCCGACAAGCAGGTGTCCCGGCTGCGCGGCCGCCGGCTGGGATTCGTCTTCCAGCAGTTCCACCTCATCGACGGCCTGACGGCGGCCGAGAACGTGGCCACCGCGCTGCTCTACGCCGGGGCGGGCCGCCGGGAACGCCGTACGCGTGCTCTCGAAGCCCTGGAAACGGTCGGCCTGACCGATCGCGCGGAGCACAAGCCGCAGCAGCTCTCCGGCGGCGAGCGTCAGCGAGTCGCCATCGCCCGGGCCCTGGTCACCCGGCCGGCGCTGGTGCTGGCCGACGAACCCACCGGCGCGCTGGACGCGGCCAACGGCGCCGCGGTCCTCGACCTGCTGACCGAGCTCAACCGGGCCGGCGCCACCATCGCGCTGATCACCCACGACCGTGACGTGGCCGCCCGGATCCCGCGGCGGATCCGCATCCTCGACGGCCGGGTGGTCGCGTGAGCCCGGCCGATCTGTTCGACCTCGGTTTGCTCGGCGTCCGCACGCGCAAGGCCCGGGCCGCGCTCTCCGCCCTCGGCATCGCGATCGGCGTCGCCACCCTGGTCGTCGTCACCGGCATCCCGGCGTCGAGCCAGCAGGCGCTGGACCGCGAGTTGTCCGCGCTCGGCACCAACCGCCTGCAGGCCGCGCCGGTGCCGGACCGCGATCCGCCGGTCAAGCTGCCCGCCGAGTCGGTCGACATGGTCGCCCGGATCGGTCCGGTCACCGTCGCCAGCGCGGTCGCCGACTTCGGCCAGACGGTGGCGCGCTCCGACCACAGCGCCCCCGGCGACTTCAACGCGCTCGCCGTGCTGGCCGCCCGCACCAACCTGCTCGACGCGGTCAACGGAACGGTGCGCTCCGGCCGCTTCCTCGACGACGCCATGGCGCGCTTTCCCACGGTCGTCCTCGGCTCGGTCGCCGCGCACCGGCTCGGCTTCGCCGGCCTCGACCCGGCGCGGCCCGCGCAGGTGTACGTCGGCCGGCAATGGTTCACCGTGATCGGCATCCTCGACCCGGTGCCGCTCGCTCCCGACCTCGACCGGTCGGTCCTGATCGGCTGGCCCGCGGCGGGTGAGCGGCTGCGCTTCGACGGCCACCCCACCCGGATCTACCTGCAGACCACCGACGACCAGGTGGAGGCGGTCGCCGGGGTGCTGGCCGCGACCGTCGACCCGCAGCACCCGGGCGATGTGCTGGTCAGCCACCCGTCCGACGCGCTGGTCGCCAAACGGGCCGTACGCCGGACCTTCGGCGCGCTGTTCCTCGGCCTGGCCGGGATCGCCCTGCTGATCGGCGGCATCGGGGTCGCCAACAGCATGTACCTGTCGGTGCTGGAACGCCGCCGCGAGATCGGGCTGCGCCGCGCGCTCGGCGCCGGCCGCGGCCAGATCCGGATGCAGTTCCTCGCCGAATCGATCGTTCTGTCGGTGCTCGGCGGCGCCGCCGGTATTCTCTGCGGGGTGCTGGCGACGGCCGCCTACAGTGCGGCGCAGGACTGGCCGGTGGCCGTCCCGGCCGGATCGACCGCCGGCGGGCTCGGCGGTGCGCTGGTGATCGGCGTGCTGGCCGGTGTCTACCCGGCGATCCGGGCGGCCCGGCTGCACCCCACCGAAGCACTCGCGAGCGTCTGAGCCGATGGATCACCAGGTGCTGATCGCCGAGGACGACCCCCGGCAGGCCGAGGTCGCCCGCCGCTACCTGGTGGCGGCCGGCTACCAGGTGGCCGTCGTCCACGACGGCGCCGCCGCGCTGCGGCACGCCCGCTCGCGGCGGCCGGATCTGATCGTGCTGGACGTGATGATGCCCGGGGTGGACGGTCTGACGGTGTGCCGCAAGCTGCGCGGGGAGTCGGACGTGCCGATCCTCGTGCTGACCGCCCGCGCCGCCGAGGACGACCTGGTCACCGGGCTCGACGCGGGCGCCGACGACTACCTGACCAAGCCGTACAGCCCGCGCGAGCTGACCGCCCGGGTGCGCACGCTGCTGCGGCGGACCACCCCGCGCCCGTCGTACGCGATCGGCCGGTTGGCGGTCGACCCCCGCACCCACCGGGTGACCGTCGACGGGCGGGAGATCGAGTGCACGGCCGGCGAGTTCGCCATCCTCGCGGCGATGGCGCGCGAACCGGACCGGGTGTTCAGCCGCGCCCAGCTGCTCACGTACACCCGCGGCCTGGACCGCAGCTCGAACGAGCGGTCGGTCGACGTGCACGTGCTCAACCTCCGCCGCAAGATCGAGCCCGATCCCGGCAACCCGGTCTACCTGCGCACGGTCTACGGCGTCGGCTACCGCCTGAGCAGCGACGCCTCGTGAGCCGCCGGGTCCCGCTGCGGCACAGCCTGGTGACCCGGCTGCTGGTGACGCTGATCGCCGTGACGGCCGTGGCGGTCGGCGCCACCGCGTGGCTGGCCACCCAGACCGCGACCCGGACGATCCGGCAGGAGCAGGGCCGGTCGCTGGCCGGTGAGAAGGCGCTCTACGACCTCCTGATCGGCTACGCCGCCACCCACCGGGACTGGTCGGGGGCCGGCCCGCTGCTGCGCGCGCAGGCCGCCCGCCTCGACCGGCGGGTCACGCTGACCACCGCGCAGCGCCAGGTGGTCGCGTCCTCCTCGCCGCCGGGCCCGCTGTCGCTGCCCACCGCGACCATCGACCCGCTGCGCCTGGACCTCGGGGTGACCGGCGGGACCGACACCATCGACGGCCGGGTGGTCGGCCCCTATCGGCTGACCGCCGACGAGATCACCATCGTCCGCAAGATCGCGACAGACATGCTGACCTGCCTCGGTATGGCCGGGGTGGAGGGCCGGATCGTCGCCTCGCCGAGCGGCCGGCCGACGGTGGCGGTCGCGCGCGACGCCGATCCCAAGGGCGCCATGAGCGTCTGCGCCGCCCCCTACCAGAACGAGAGCATGCCCACCGAGGCCCGGGCGATCCGCGCGCTGGAGAAGATGACCGCGACCTGCCTGGGCGGCGCCGACATCGCCATCACCGTCAACTGGACCACCCAGCCGCCCACGTTCGCCGCCATCGACGGCTCGCGGCGTCCGCACGGCGGCGCCCAGGTGCGGTCCTGTCTGGAACAGTCCCGGCGAGCGCAGCTCGAGCCGTACACCGCTCCCGCCGTGCTGCTCTTCGTGACCGACCCCGGCACCGGCTCGACCGGGACCACCTTCACCCTCTCCCGCGCCAACGTCATCCGGATCGCCACCGTGACCGGCGCGGTCCTGCTCGTCGCGATCCTGGTCAGCGTCCTGCTCGGCCGCCGCCTGGTGCGCCCGCTGCGGCAGCTGACCGAGAGCGCGGCCCGGCAGACGCCGGCGCCGGTCACCACCCGCGACGAGATCGGCTACCTGGCCACCGCTCTCAACGAGGCCATGCGGCGCCGCGGCGAGGCCGAGTCCCAGCGCCGCGCGATGGTCGGCGACGTGGCCCACGAGCTGCGCAACCCGCTGACCAACGTGCGCAGCTGGCTGGAGGCGGCCCAGGACGGCCTGGCCCGCCCCGACGCGCAGTTGCTCGCTCTGCTGCACGACGAGACGCTGCTGCTGCAGCACATCATCGACGACCTGGCCGACCTGGCCGCCGCCGACGCCGGCACCTTCGCCCTGCACCGGGCGCCGACCGCGCTGCCAGAGGTGCTCGAGCAGGCGACGGCCGCCCATCCGGGCGTCCGCGTCTCGGTCCCGGCCGGGATCACCCTGCAAGCCGATCCGGTACGCCTCCGTCAGCTGGTCGGCAACCTCGTCTCCAACGCCGTCCGGCACACCCCCGCGGGTGGATCGGTGACCGTGACCGGCGCCGCCGACGGGGAGTTCGTGCTGATCACGGTCGAGGACACCGGCGTCGGCATCGCCCCGGAGCACCTCCCCAAGGTCTTCGACCGCTTCTGGCGGGCCGACACGTCGCGCACCCGCGCCACCGGCGGCAGCGGCCTCGGCCTGGCCATCGCCCGGCAACTGGCCCGGGCGCACGGCGGCGACATCTCGGTGACCAGCACCGTGGGTTCCGGCACGACCTTCACGGTCCGGCTGCCGCGCGGGCGGACGTAGCCGGGCCTTCACCTCAAGGACCCGGCGGCGACGGCGGCGGCCGCGCCGGACGGCTGGTTCCGCACCGGCGATCTCGGCGTGCGCCACCCCGACGGCTACATCGAGCTGCGCGACCGGCTCAAGGACGTGATCATCTCGGGCGGCGAGAACATCGCGTCGGTCGAGGTCGAACAGGTGATCGCCGACCACCCGGCGGTGCTGGAGGTCGCGATGGTCGCGGTCCCCGACGACCATTGGGGCGAGGTGCCGGCCGCGTACGTCACGCTCAAGGAGGGCGCGAGCGCGCCCCGGTCGGTGACGTTCGGCGACCTGCCCAAGACCTCGACCGGCAAAATCCAGAAGTACGTGCTGCGCGGCCGTCCGCCCGGGGAATGATCTGCCGGGCCGCCGGGTACATCGGCGGGCATGACATCCGGCCCGGTCCACGTGCACGACCGGTACCGCCTGGGCCGGACGCTGGGCGCGGGCGGCATGGGCCGGGTCTGGCAGGCCCGCGACGAGATCCTCGACCGGGACGTGGCGCTCAAGGAGATCCTGCTCCCGCCCGAGCTGCTCGACGCCGACCGGGAGGCGTTGCGCCGGCACACGCTGCGCGAGGGGCGGGCCGCGGCCCGGCTGTCGCATCCCGGGGTGGCCCAGGTCTACGACGCGTTCGAGTCGGACGGGCGCGCCTGGATCGTGATGGAGTACGTGCCGTCCCGCTCGCTGCAGGAGGTGCTGGACGCGGAGGGCCCGCTGCCGCCGCGCCGGGTGGCGGAGATCGGGCTGGCCGTGCTGGAGGCGCTGCGGACGGCGCACGCGGCCGGGGTGCGGCACCGCGACGTCAAGCCGGCGAACGTGCTGCTGGCCACCGACGGGCGGGTGGTGCTGACCGACTTCGGCGTGGCCGCGGTGGACGGCGAGAGTCTGGTCACCAACTCGGGCCTGGTGATGGGGTCGCCACGGTACATGGCGCCGGAGCGGGTGCGCGACGGGGAGACCAGCGCGGCCGGTGACCTGTGGTCGCTGGGGGCGACGCTGTACGCGGCGGTGGAGGGGCATCCGCCGTACGCGGGCCGGTCGGTCATGGAGACCATCACCGCGGTGGTGGCGGAGGAGCCGGCCCCGGCGCGGCAGGCGGGGGAGCTGCTGCCGGTCCTGAACGGACTGCTGCGCAAGTCGCCGGGGGAGCGTATCGACGCGGCCGAGGCCGAGCGGCGGCTGCGGGCGGCGCTCGATGCACTGCCGTCGCCCGCGCCCTCGCCCGATGTGCCTGCGCCCGATGTGCCTGCGCCCGTCCCTCCGGCGCCTCCCGCGTCTCCGGTGCCGGTCTCGCCGGAGCCGGTGCCGGTCTCTCCGGGGCGTCGGCGGATGCGGGTGCTGATCGCCGCCGCGGTCGTCGTGCTGCTCGCCGCCGCCGGCATCACCTGGTGGGCGTTGCGGTTCGACGGGGACAAATCGACCGCAGCCCCGCCGCCCGCCGCCTCGCCCGCCGCTTCGCCCGCCGCTTCGGCGTCGCCCGCCTCCTCGCCCGCCTCCTCGTCCGCTGCCTCGGCCGCCGGCCCCGCGACCGCCGGCGCATCCGCCGCCGCTCCCGGCTCCGCCTCTTCTGGCTCCGAGGGCGAACGGCCGGCCCTGCCCGCGGGCTGGTTCCTCTACCGCGACCCGACCGGCTTCTCGCTCTACGTCCCGAAGGGCTGGAAGCGGACCAAGGAGCACGGCATCGTCTACTTCCGTGCGCCGGGCCGGGTGCTCGGCATCGACCAGACCACGAAGCCGCAATGGGATCCGGTGGCCGACTGGCGCGGCAAGGCCGACTACCGCGTCGCCCGCGGCGACTTCCCCGGCTACCACGAAATCCACATACGGGAGGTCGATTACTTCCGGAAGGCCGCCGACTGGGAGTTCACCTTCAACCGCTCCGGCGTGCGGCAGCATGTGAACAACCGCGGTGTGGTCACGTCGGCCCACCA
Organism: Paractinoplanes rhizophilus; assembly: GCF_042664765.1. Taxonomy (NCBI): domain Bacteria; kingdom Bacillati; phylum Actinomycetota; class Actinomycetes; order Micromonosporales; family Micromonosporaceae; genus Paractinoplanes; species Paractinoplanes rhizophilus. The sequence goes on from NZ_JBHTBJ010000075.1 coordinate 10,896, forward strand.
GGCGTACGGAATCTACTGGCAGACCAGCGACGCCGGGTGGGCGTCCGCTCAGAAGGACCTGCGCCTGGTGTTCGCCAGCTTCCGCCCCGCGGCATGATCCAGTCGGTAGCGGAAGAGGAGCTTCGTGGCCGGGCTGACCGAGCGGATCCGGCTGGGCACCAGCATCATCGACGCGCTGCTGCATGTGCCGGTCGTGCTGGCCCGGCGGTACGCCACGTGCCGGACGGCATCGACAGCCACCTGCGCCTGATGGCCGACCTGCGCGAGCGGGTGGGCTAGCGCGGCGTCACGGCGACCCGCGGGGCTCAGGGCGGCCCGCGGGTTCAGGGCTGCGGGTTCAGGGCTGCGGGTTCAGGGCTGCGGGTTCAGGGCGGGCCGACCAGGGTCAGCACCGACTCGAGCGGGGCGAACCCGTCCGGTATGCCCGGGGTGCGCCATGAGCCGGCCGGCGCCCGCGGCGGCAGCCACTCGGGACGGAACATGCCGATGGCGAGGTCGAGGTCTTCGAGGTGCTTGCGCAAGTCGTCGGTGAGTGGCGCGCGCAGGTGCTCGGCCCACAGCCGTACCCGAAGGTCGCGGACCACGTCGCCGGTGCTGACCACCGCCGCGGTCAGCTCGGTGTCGACGCCGGCCATCGAGCGGCTGAAGAGGTTGGCCGAGCCGACCGCGGCAAACCGGTCGTCCACGATGACGATCTTGGAGTGCACCGTGAGGTGCTCGACCCGCCAGAGGCCGACGTTGCGGCGCAGCTGCTGCGGCAGCGGGTCGAGGACCTTCTTCTGCAGGTCGGCGTTCACCGTGCCGTTGATCAGCGGGGACGACTCGGCCGGGTCGCGGCTGCCCGAGCCGAGCAGGATCACCTTCACCCCGCGGGCGGCGGCCGCGCGCAGGTGCGCGTACATCTCGAAGCGGCGGTCGCCGCCGGGGTACTCGCGGAAGTATTGGTCCTCGATGTACACGTAGCGCCGCGCGGCGTTGATCGCCTGCACCAGGGTGAGGTAGACCTCGTGGACGCCCTCGGGGGCCACGTCGTTGTAGTGCCGCCGCTCCCAGGGCAGCAGCGAGTCGATGTACCACGGGCCGACCGACCGCAGGATCTGGCAGGCCACGCCGGGCGACGGCCGGTCCGGCTGGGCCGGCGGCGGGGCGATCCCGGCCGGCGTGCTCGACGGGTTGAGCACCTGCAGGCCACGCACCGACGGCCAGATGTACCGCTTGCGGGGCAGGCTGGCCGCGCCGCTCCACCGCATGCGCAGCACCCGCCACACGTCCGCGGCGGCCGGGCCCCGGAGGATCGCGCCGGCGTCGTGCCAGCCCCAGCGCCCGCCGTTGATCGACAGCCGGTCGTGCGGCGACTCGTCGACCCGGTTGGCCGCGTAGTCGATGCCGCCCACGCCGGCGGTGATCTCGGCGCCCCGGCGCACGAGCGTGACCTTCTGATGGTTGGAGCCGATGCCGGAGCCGGACCAGTCGAGCAGCACCCGGTTGGCCAGCGGCGGCGGCCCGGCCGTGGGGCCGCGCCAGCGCCGCAGCCGGTGCGCGGAGCTCACGTTCTGGTGGAAGGGCCCGATCGTCGGGCGGGCGATGCTGCTGCTCACCACCGCGCCGGCCAGCAGTACCCGGACGTCGATCCCGCGGCTCGCCAGCCCGGCGAGCAGGCCGCCGAGCGGTTCGTAGCCAGGATCGCCCTTGCGCTTACCGGTCAGGTCCATCTCCGGTTCGATTTGCAAACCGCAGATGTACGCCGCATCGCCCGGCTCGAGCGAGGTCAGCAGCTCCCGCATCCGCAGCATCCAGGTGCGCCCGTCGACGACGAGCTCCACCGACGAGCTCTCCCGGTGTGCCGTGACCGCCGGGGACAGATAGGCAGCAACGAGATCGTCGAGCGACGCCATGGCCGGAACCTTATAACGGCCGCCGCGCCGGAACGACCCGGTGACGGACGCCTTCCGCCGGGGTCAGCCGGCCCGGCGGGTGTGAGTTTCGCCGGCCCGGCCGCGTGGGGGTTCGTCGGCCCGGGTCGTGTGGGGTAGTCAGTAGGCCCGGCCGCGTGCGGGAGTCAGTCGGCCCGGTGCGTGGGTGTGGCCAGGCGGTTGAGGGCGAGCGCGCCGACCAGCAGCCCGAAGTCGCGCAGTGCCACGTCGTAGTAGTTCGCGGCGATCAGCAGGTTGACGATGATGCCGGCCAGCCAGAGGGCGACCACCAGCGAGCCGATCTGCGGCCGCAGGGCGACCAGGATGCCGGCCAGGATCTCGATCACGCCGACCACGTACATGAACTGCTGCGCGGTGCCCGGGATCAGGTCGTCCACCCACGGCGCGAGGTAGCCCGGCCAGTCGGTCATCAGGTTGAGGAACTTGTCCAGCCCGAACAGGATCGGCGCCGCCGTGAAGACGGTGCGGAGCAGCAGGAACGCCTGCTGCGTCGGGGTGGCGGTGCGAAGCGTGTCGGTGACCATCAACTTCTCCGTTCTCTAAAAACCTATTTCCCGTACGTTAGAAAGCCCGTCTTCTAAAGTCAAGACCGTCGTGCTTTACACTTGGGATCATGGCCACTCGCTCGCTGCCCGACCGCGTCGCCGCACTCGCCGTCCTGGACGACCCGATCCGCCGGGCCGTGTTCGACCTCGTCGCCCGGTCGGCGACGCCGGTGGGCCGCGACGCGACCGCCGAAGCGCTCGGGCTGAGCCGCCGGGTCGCCGCCATGCACCTGGACCGGCTCGCCGAGCAGGGCCTGCTGGAGTTCGAGTTCCGCCGCCCGGCCGGCCGCGGCGGTCCGGGCGCCGGCCGCCCCGCCAAGCTGTACCGGCGCGCCGACAACGAGGTGGCGGTGTCGGTGCCCGAGCGGCACTACGACGTGGTGGGGGAGTTGCTGGCCGCCGCCGTGTCCGAGTCGATCGCCACCGGCGCGGCGGTCCAGGAGGTGCTGGCGCGCACGGCGTACGAGGCCGGCCGGGAAACCGGCGCGCGAGCGGGCGACCTGGATGCGGCCCTGACCGAGGCCGGGTACGAGCCGGAGGCCGAGGAATCCGGCGCGCTCTCGCTGCGCAACTGCCCGTTCCATCGGCTGGCCCGCCGGCACACCGAGCTGGTCTGCGGCGTGAACCTCGAGCTGCTGCGGGGCGTCGTCGCCGGCTGCGGCGCCGACGCCCGCGCCGTGCTCGATCCCCGGGCCGGCCGCTGCTGCGTACGGTTGCTGGCGTAACGCCTCTGCGCCCGCCGCCGGTCGCCTGATCGGGTGATGTCCGCTCGCATGATCGTCGCCTCGAGGGCCCGTCCGACCTGCGCAAGGGGCGTTATCGGGCCCGACCAATGCAACTTGCAACGCTATGCCATGAAGCGGTCACCTTGTGAAGCTGTCCCGCAGCGGGGAGGAGGAACCCGGCGGGAGGAGCCCATCGATGAACCACGCTGAGCGTGAGCTTCAGGACCGACTCGGCACCCGGGAGCGGGCCGACACCTTCTACGCACGGCAGGTCCTGCCCCACCTCAACGAGGCCATGCGGCACTTCATCGGCCGCCAGGAGATGATGTTCCTGGCCACCACCGACGCCGGCGGCAGCTGCGACAACACCTTCCGGGCCGGGCCGCCCGGCTTCGTCCGGGTGCTCGACGAGGAGCACCTGAGCTGGCCCGAACTGCGCGGCAACGGCGTCATGGCGAGCCTCGCCAACATCACCGAGAACGCCGGCGTCGGCCTGCTCTTCCTGGACTTCGGCGAGACCATCGGCCTGCACGTCAACGGCACCGCCGAGATCGTCGAGGACCCCGACGCCGACCAGGCCGGCCTCCCGCCCGGCCAGCGCGCCCGCCTCTGGGTGGTCACCCGGGTGCACGAGGCGTACATCCACTGCGCCAAGCACATCCCGCGGCTGGCCAAGATCCCCCGCCAGCCCGGCCGCAATCCCGGCTCGGAGCAGCCCAAGAAGAGCGACTACTTCGTGCCGTCAGCGCCGTCCCCCACCAGGCAATGCGGAACGTTGTGACCGGCATCCCCAGCACCGTCACCGCCCCCGGCGTGCCGATCCGCACCGAGCCGCCCGGCCGCGGTTGGCATGAGCTCGCCGGCCAAGGAAAGTGGCTTCATGACGTGCATCGTCGGGATTACGGACGGGCGGACCGTCACCATCGGCGGAGACTCGGCGGGGAGCGATGGCTGGCACGTCGCGGTGCGGTCGGATGCCAAGGTGTTCCAGGTAGGCCCGTACCTGGCCACACCATCTCCGGTTATGCGGCGGTGGGGTCCGGCTACCTGGTCGCCCTGGGCTCGCTGCACTCCACGGCCAAGTCGCCGGTCAGCAGCCGGCAGCGCGCGGTGCTGGCGCTCGAGGCGGCGGCCGAGCTCACCGAGGGCGTGCGACCTCCGTTCACCGTGGTGGAGTCGGAGTAACGAAGCCATGAGAGGGTGGGTCGCGGCCGCACGGCCGCTAGTCATGACCGATCTCGCGGAGCGCCGCGTCCAGGGTGGCGGCGATGGACTCGTCCCGCCCGTTCACCGATCATGAGTCTCATGGAGGACCAACGGGCGCCGCAGCCGGCCGAGGGTGCGGCGAAGGTCGTCACGCTCTGCGGCTCGACCAGGTTCGAGGCTGAGTTCGCGGAGGTCAACCAGCGGCTCACGATGGAAGGTTTCGTCGTGATCAGCCTCGGGATGTTCAGCCTCCCCGACCTTTCGGGCTACGACTGGCAACTCGACAGCTTGGATCTGAAGGGGCGGCTTGGCGGCGTGCATTTCCAGAAGATTCGCATGGCTGACGAGGTGTACGTCGTGGACCCGGGCGGCTACTTGGGTGAGTCAACGCGACGGGAGATCGCCTACGCGGAGTCGCTCGGTAAGCCGGTTCGATATCTGAGTCGCGAGCGCTCGGCGCGAACGGGAGACGGTCAGGAGTGAGTCCGACCGGGCGCTCCGCTGATCCGCAGATTCGGCCGTCCGGCTCCACGGTCGGGGACGGCGTCACCAGGACGGCGTGGGGCCGGCCGGTTGGCGGACCCGGCAGGTCCTGCTCAGCGCGGCCGACCTCCCGCTCGACGACGGCATGGACCTGCGCGACGGTGAGGCCGGGACGGAACGCGAACCTACCGCTCGGGCGTGCTGGGCGTGCGCGGGCTCGCCGTCGGCGTACTGGTCGAGGTGCCCGGCAGGAAGAACGCCGTCACCAGCCCGACCAGGCTGATCGCCGCCAGGACGATCATGGCGAGCGCGTACGCGCGGTCGGGCGTCCGGAGCTGGGCGACGAGGATGGTGCCGGCGATCGCGGCGCCGAGTGAGGAGCCGAGGTTGGACACGCTGCGGGACAGGCCCGAGATCTCTCCCTGGCGTTCGTCGGGGAAGCTGGATTGCACGACGCTCACCGATGGGGTGAGCATGACGCCGATGCCCAGCCCGATCAGGAAAAGCCCGGGCAGGAAGGCCCAGACGCTCTTCGAGACACCGACCACCGCCAGGAAGAGCGCGATCCCAGCGATGGTCAGGCCGAAGCCGGTCTGGATGAGCATGCGCTGGGCGTGCCGCTTCGCGAGGCGCTCGGCGGCCAGCGAGGACAGCAGCAGGCCGACCGTCGCGGCGGTGAGGATCAGGCCGGTCTCGATCGCGTTGTAGCCGCGTACCACCTGCAGGAAGGCCGAGACGACGAACGAGATCCCCATGAGCACCAGCCACTGGATGTTCTGCGTGATCAGACCCAGGTTGGAGACGCGGTTGCGGAACAACGCCGTCGACAGCAGCGCCTCGCGGCCGGCCCGTTCCCGGGAGCGTATCCATAGCAGGAACCACATCAGGACGAACATGCCGGCCACGATCAGTCCGAGCGCCAGCCAGCCGT
>NZ_JBHTBJ010000076.1:0-14306 GCF_042664765.1 Paractinoplanes rhizophilus
CCGTCACCGGCCGCCGCCGGCTGCTTGTCAGATGAAGTGGACACGCTCACAAGGATCTCCGATCCCCGCCCTCAGGTCACCACCCCACAGTCACACGGGGTGTCTCACACGATCTTGACCGAGAGGGGACCACGTTCGGGCCCTGCTCGATGACACTGACATTCTGCTGTGCTGCGCCGACGGGGTTGCAGCGCGAAGAGCCGTCAGTCACCTAGCCCGCCGCGCTCGCCGACCCGCAGTCCTGGCCTGTGTACTGGACGAGGGAGGCATCGGCGAGATCATCCGCCTTCGGCCCTGGGCCGACCACGGATGCCTGCTATGCCGCCGACAAGCACTTCTGGACGCGAACGTTCTCGATCCAGAGCCTGCGCTAGAGGCCGCGTACGGCACGGGAACATCGCATCGTCCCATGACCGCTGTCGGATCAGACCTGCTTCTCATGGGTGATCTCGCCGCCAAGATCACTGTCGCCACTGTGCTGGAGACCGCCGGCCACTTCGAGCATCGGCTTCCCGGCGAACAACTAACTTTTGGACTGCAAGCTCGGAGAGGCTGGACCGGACCCTTCGATCTAGGTTTCACGGGCCAGATCCGATGGACTCCTGCACCGCCACCGCGGCCAGGCTGTTTCACTTGCGGGCAACGGTGATCGGCAACACCCCATCAAGGATCAACATCGCCTCATCGGCGTACGAGACCAACGGAGCCGAGGCCCTTGCGTCCGCCGACGCGACAGAGACCAGTGGAATCCTTCTCGGATCCGGCGCTCCCGATTCAGTCGTCATCCGACACGCAGGGCAGCCGCGCCTCGCGCCCTACAGCAACCACGGTTCTTCCTACGTGACGTCGCACTTGCGCAACTTCTGGAAGATGTCGCCCGGTTTCGCCCGAAACTCGGCTTTCGCGACCGTGGCCAAGCCGTCCGTTACCCGCCTGCGAGACCGGCTTGGTCAAGGTCTGCAACACGCTCTTCGCGAGATCGAACACGTGCCGGGACTTTGCGATCGCGCTACTGTCGAATTTCGGGCCGGGCCTGAACGCGGGGTGACTGGTGAAGATCAAGGACGTAATCCAAGAAGCCGTTGACAGAATCTCGCCGAGTGGATCTCAACACGACAAGGCCAACCGGCGGGCGGCCGTCTTCACCTCCTCGATGCAGAAGATGCTGCACGGCAAGACCGAAGTGGTGCGGTCGGGGTCCTGGGCGCGAGGCACATCGCTCGATCCCATTCATGACGTCGACCTCATCGTGCTGCTCCCGTCGGACCTGCACGCCGAATACCAGGCAGGTAGCGGGTCTGCCGACGCCGTTCTGAAATACGTGGCAGAGCTGATCGTCGAGGCGGTCCCCGGCGTGCACCGCGCGGTACCACGTAACCACGTCGTCAAGTGCTATGTGGACAGCCGATGGGCCACCGACACCGAGGGCTGGCACGGGTTCGCCGTCGACGTGATGCCCGCGTTTCGCGTCGGTCCAGGGGTCATCGAGGTTCCGGAGCGCCGCAGCGACAGGTGGCGCACCGTCGCACCCGAGAACCTCATCGCCGCGAGCCTGCGGCGTGAGAAGGAATGGCCGGAATACCTGAACATGGTCCGCCTGCTTAAGAACTGGGCCCACGAGCATCCCGAGCTGGGCATCACATCCCTGGCCATGGAGGTGCTGGCACTGCGGTGCCTGCCGCACCCGCCGCTGCTGAGGCGCATGTCCGAGATAGACGCCCTGACGAGGTTCTTCACCGCGGCGGCCGGCGAGATCATGCGCGGCGTGTACGACCCGGCCGGCCGCAGCGGCGAGATCGCGCCCGGGCTGGACCGGCGGGCGGCACGCAAGATGTTCCTCAAGATGGCGGACCTGTCGGCCACCGCGGCCGAGTGGGCGAAGTCCGGCCACCCGGACGGAGAAGACATCGCGGTCCACTTCCTCCGCGAGATCTTCGGCGACGCCATCCGCAAGCCCAAGCACAACTGGACGCAGGAAGAGATCGACGCTCGGAACCGCCCCGAACCGGTCAAGATCTTGCCCGAAGAGCGGACGTGGCGGTACTTCCCGGGTCGGTATCCCGGGCAGGGCCCGACGCCAGGCACAAATCCCGGAGACACGCCGAACGGAAGGCCACCCGAGCCGACCGACCCACCGGAGCCGCCGCCAGGCCCGTACGGACCAACCGGCGGCCCGACCCCACGCCCACCTGGACCGGCCGACGGCAGTCCCTATCCGAAGCCGCGCCCGCACGGACCGATGGGCGACAGCCCGAACGCGACGCCACACCCGCAAGGACCAACCGGCGGCATCGATACGACCGCACGCCGGAGAGGGCCGACCCGCCGTACAGACCCGACCCAAGGCCGGCGAACACCGAGCCCTGACCCGGAGGCGACGGCACTCGGGCGAGGGCAGGACGCCGGGCTGAATCCGGCGCCGCATACGACACCGCCCGCGTATGAGCACGGCTCGGCGGCGGCCGGGACATCACGCTTCCGTAATCCCGCGGGGCATCGTGCGATGCTGGGGGCGGGCGCCGCCGTCGCAGCGCCAACCGTGGTGCGGGCCGAGGACCCGGCCGGATGACGGCACCCGGCGTCGAGGCGATCACGTGGTGGCAGGACGATCCCAGGCGCTTTGCCGCCGAATGCGCCGCCATGAAGGAGGCGGCGCCGGATCTTCGATGGTCCGACGAGGGGTTCGGAGGGTGGTCCGGCGAAGTGCCGCTGTGGCCCTTCGGCCGCGCCGCGCCGCACGGCCTCGCCGATCTGGTGGAGGGCCGGCGGCTGCAGGTCACGGTGGCCTGCCTGCCCGCGCATCCCATGCTGGCACCGCTGGTAGTCCCGGATGTCGAGCTGCCGATCGAGGCACTCGGGCTGAACACGTGGCATCTACTGCCGAACGGGGCGCTGTGCCTGTTCCGGGGGACCTCGTGGTGGGATCCGGCGCGCCTGGCCGCCGACCTCGTCCCGAAGATCAGCGGCTGGTACATCGAGTACCGCCTCATGACGTGCCACTGCATCAGCCGGATGCCGGACCGCGGCGTCGACGTCAACGCCCGCCTCGACAAGATCATCGAAGCCTGCGCGGCGGGCACCGCATGACCAACCCCTATCTCGTGCTGGTCACCAGCGGCACGGCCGCGCGCATTGCCGGTTCGGCACAACGGTGGGGCCGGACCGCGGTCGCCGTCGACACGGACAACGAGCTCTTCGGGGTGATCGGCAGCGCCGACGGCGACGCGAGCCCGGTGCTCGACCATCCCGCGGGCGAGGCCCACCCGATCACGCGCGCCCAGCGCCCGGTACCTGGGTTGTGGGCTGTCGTCCCGCCCGGCTCGCACGAGACCCACGCCGACGCCAGGCGCATCGGCCGTCAGCTCCGGCCGACCGCATTCGACGCCTTCTTCGCCGATGTTCCCGTGCAGGCAAGGTCGGCGGGGACATTCGTGGTGGCCACCCGGCAGCCCGGCGCCGCACAGGAATGGGCGGCCTGGATAGCCGGAGACTTCGGCCTCCGGCCGCTCGACATCGATATTCTGCCGCCGCCCTCGTTCGACCCGCTGCCGGATCTCGGCGCGGGCTGGCCGGTGGAGGATCTCGACAGGCCGGTCGTCGTGGTGGGTGTCGGCAGTATCGGCAGCGCCGTCGCGCACGCGCTCGCCCGTTACGGCGTACGGGAAATGGTGCTTGTCGATCCGGATCGGCTGCGCCGACACAATCTCGTCCGGCACCAGAACACCCGGGCGGCGATCGGGCAGTACAAAGTGGACGCCATGAGGGAAGCGATCGGTGAACAATGGCCGGCCACCCGCGTCACGGCGTTACGGGCCAGCGTCATCGCCGGCGCCGATCTCATGCGTCCGCTGTTCGCCCGGTCACCCCTCGTGATCTGCGCGGCCGACGGGGTGGCCGCGCGACGTACGGTGAGCCATCTCGCGTGGCGGGCCGGGAGCACGGCCGTGTTCGCGTGTGTGCTGCGCGACGGCGCGTTGGGCGAGGTGCTGCGGGTGCGGCCCTGGCCAGGAACACCGTGCCTGTTGTGCACCCGCGCGGCCCTCGTGAAGGAAGGCTCCTTCGACCCAGAGCCGGACCTCGACGCGGCGTACGGGACCGGTGAGGTGCACCGCCCGATGACGGCAATCGGCTCCGACCTGACCATGGTCGCCGGGCTCACGGCGAAACTCGCCGTCGCCACGCTGCTGGAGAACGCCGGCCACTACGAGCACGTCATCCGGCCGGACTGGGCGATGATCGGCCTGCGACTGGACCGGGGCGCGCCGGAGCCCTTCGACCTCTTCCCGGGCCAACTGCACTGGCTACCGGCCGCCGACGCCCGCCCGGACTGCCCCACCTGCGGCTCCCAGCGATGAACCGGCCCACTCGCTGGTCTCTGGCCGCCGAGGCGCGGCCGGACTTGCGGCGGCGCGCAGAGATATAAGCCGGTCCACTCGCTGTCTCGCCTGTGGGTCGCAGCGATGAACCGGTCCGCTCGCCGCCTGCCAGTCACCGCTCCGGTCTACCCACCGTATCGGCCGCGCCGGCGACGCCGGCGGAGGACGTTCCGCGGAGTCATCAAAGGACCAACCTGCGCCAGGTTTCCAGCCCAAACCACGAGGTCAGGAACCATATCTTCGCAGCTAGAGACATTGAGAACGGCGCAATGAAGCGCAGGTCTGTCTCTTTCCGGGGGCACCACGTAGATCTGCAAAATCGCAGCGTGATCGGTCGAGGACTACGCGTCGAAGCGACCTTCCGGCTGGCATAGCTTGCCCGGCACGCGTCCTAATCTCGTGTTCGAGGCGCCGCCTGCTGAGGTTCGCTGGGCTATCGGCGCCCAGCCGACGTGACCCAGAGCTACCGGCTGGATTTCGTGGCGCGTTCTGTCCGTTAGGTCCGCTTGTGGCGGCGGTTGGCCAGTTTCGGCCCGGACGCCTCGTGAGCGTCTGGGCCAGGATCAACCGAGCCCATCCTCGCTGGCAGATACACCGGCGGCCGTCTGCACGGATGTGACTGTTCCTTCCACAGGAGGTCCCACAAGAAGCTGGCGGTTGAGCCGCCTCTCGGTGCGCGGCGCGTCCGCGGGGATCGCCGAGGACCAGGAGACGAAGACGCGCCCTACCAGTAGCACGCCCTCGACAGACCCAGCCGGATCGTGCAGGACTGCCCTGATCGCGGGCTCGTCCGTTATCGGTTCGTAGGTACGGAAGACCATCAGGCCCGCTGCCATCCTGCTTGCGGGCACGTTCCGCCTGTTCTCGGCGTCCCGGGCGGCGACGAGATCACGGCGAATTTCGTCGGCCGCGTCGCCTTCGAGCACCCCGTACGTGAGACAGGCCGCGAGATACGCGTGCTTGAGCAGCCCGAGTGAACAGCGGTTCCAGTCAGGCAGCAGGGCGTCAAGGTCGAGATCGCCGGACTCCAGCATCGCCGTGACGTCCGGATTGGCTCGACCGTCGAATACAAGGACGAACTCCCCATCCGGGGTGTTCCGGAACAGTATTCGTTTCTCCCTACGCCGGCCACGTACCCCTGCGGACCGGAAGGAGGGAAGTGCGACGGCCCCTTCGAACCAGTCCACCAGGTCGGCCTCCACGTTACTGCCGAGCTTGTTGTTGCAGGCAAGGCACGTCATCGTCAGGACCTTCCCGCCGAGCCGGGCCGGCGGGACGTGTTCCTCCGACGTGGCGGGATCGCCGCAGATCGGGCAGCGATCGAAGTCCCGACGCCGAATCGGTGCGATCGGCGTCACCTCCGCCGATTCTCCGGGATCATCGGGGCGTAGAACGACGTCGAGCGTCCGGCCGTCGGGTAGGGCGATCGACATCGACTCTGGCGCACGTGGAGTCACCTTGGCAGGCTACGCGCGGGCCGCCGCTTGCCCTCGAATTAATGAGCAGCGCCATCGGCCGGGCACCTGCGCCTGGTCAGTTCATGGACAGCCGGTCCAGCGAATACATAGGCTTGTCCGGCCATGCAAACTGGACTCCGTTGGCCGAGAAGCGGGCCGGCTGGGTGATGTCGTGGTCTCCGACCCAGGCGTGCGACAGATCCTCCAGCGAACGGTTGTCGTCGGGCAGCGGCAGCAAGACGCGATGTTGGCCAAGGACGACCATGACGCACCGCCGCTCGGTGGGCTCCCTGATGATCCAGATCTCCCGGCGGGTCGGGTCACCATCTGGATGGGTCATGCTCAGGATGGGCAGCGTGACGCTGGCGGGGTCCTTGAAGTGCCGACGCATCAGGTCGAGTGCGGGTTGGGCGATGTAGCGCCAGCCGAAGCGGGCGAAGGCGACGATGTAGGCGGCACGGATCCACGACGTGCGCGCCCGGTCGGCGTTGATCCGCATTCGCGGGGTGATGGTGAAGCGCAGGTCTGGCGCATCCGGTCCCACGTACCGGTCCATCGCCTCGGTCATGAGGTCAGCAGTGGCGCGGTTGTTCGCCTTCGGCACGCCGAACATGCACATGCCGGTCGTTCCGGTCACGTGCCAGTCGCCGTAGGTGGTGACGCCATCAACGGTAAACGCAGCCCGAACCGGCTCGCTGCTCTCACCGGCCAGAAACCTGCCCAAGGTGTGCTGCTTGTGCGCCTCGCCGTCGAACAGCCTGCCCGATTCGCTGTTGCACGGCTTGCAGGTCAACGCGAGCACGGTGCCACCCGACCACGCCGGCGGTGCGTGCTCCTCGGTCAGCATCGAGTCGGGCTCCTCCAGAACCTCGATCCGGAAAATGGTGGTCAGGCACAGCGGGCAGGCGTACCAGTCCTCGCCGCTCGGGAGCTGGTCTTCGCGGCCCCGGGCACGCAGGTCGGCGCGCAACGCGCGAGCACCGTCGGTGAACCAGGTCTTGCGTGTCTCCAGCCGTCGAACCACAGCCGACGAGCCTGCGCCACCGGCCGCGAACAATGCAACTTGATTCGATCGATCAAGTGATACGCCTCGACCGGCGGTCTCCGGAGCCCCGCCCCCGCGAGCCTTGCGCGACAATGGCACGGAGTCAGCACGTGGATCGTGGATACGTCTAGGCTCGTCTGTGCACCGGTCACCCGGGGAAGATACGAGACCGCACGGAAGGGTCGCTGTGAGCCTAGAGAGTCAGATTGCGGCAAAGGCAAAGGAAATCCACACGGATGGGTATCCGATGTCCATCGGTGAGGTTCTTTCGCTCTATCGAGATGGCGATATTGACATCCATCCGGAGTTCCAGCGGATCTTTCGCTGGAGCGATGATCAGAAATCGCGACTGGTCGAGTCCATTCTGCTGGGGATTCCGATCCCGTCAATTTTTGTTTCGCAGCGCCCCGACGGCGTCTGGGATGTCATTGATGGAGTGCAGCGGCTGTCGACAATCTTCGAGTTTGTAGGGGTCTACCGCGACCATGAAGAGAACCTTGTAGAGCCCACGACCCTGCGGGCTACAGAGTACCTCCCCGCGCTCAAAGGCTACCGGTGGGAGGTTGCCGCTCCGAACGTGCAGGTCTTTTCCGATGCGATGAGGCGAGACTTCAAGCGCGCAAAGTTGGACTTCCGAATCATTCAAAAGGAATCCGACCCCAATGCTAAGTATGATATGTTTCAGCGACTGAATTCCGGAACTGATCTCTCCGCCCAGGAAGCACGAAATTGCCTTTTGGTAATGCTCAACGTCTCAATGTTCAATGAGTTGGTAGATCTGGCTCGCGTTACTGATTTCGTGGAGTCCGTTCCGATTTCCGACCAGAAGGAGGACGAAGCTTACAGGCAAGAATTGGTTTTGCGGTTTTTTGCTCAAGCATCCTTCGCCAGTGGCGACGCCGAGCTACGCGAAGAATACGGCGACTACCTGACTAGATGGATGCGAGAAGCGGCGGCAGATTTCGGTCGACCCGAATCGCAGGTAGACGAGCATTTATTCACTCGTACCTTCAGCCTCCTCAACCGCACCATGGGGGAAGATGCTTTCAAGCGTTTCAACGGCAGTCGGCACCTCGGGCCTTTCTCTATTGCGTGCTACGAGTTCGTGACGTCAGGTATTGCCGCCAACATTGACCGCTGGGAGGCAGCGGACGCGCCTTCTCTCCGCTCTCGAATCCAGGAGGTTTGGACAGCGCCGGACTTCCGAGATAATTCGGGAACAGGGATGAGTCCACGTCGCCGAGTACCGCGACTGATCAATAGGTCCCGCAACTTTTTTGCGCAATAGATCGTCATGGCACCCAGAACTCCTGACGAGGTCCAAGACCTACTTGATGGCGCGCTAGGCTGGCGACGCATTGAGATGCATGCCTTGACCGCGCAACTGAATACCGCGCATCGGGAATCCCCTGATTCCCCACTCTCTCGGGCTCTCGCTCGAAGTTGCGCGGCAATCATCTATGCCCACTGGGAAGGCTTCACCAAGGAGGCATGCCAAGCCTACGTAGACTTCGTAGTCAAGCGCAGATTGAAGTTGTCTCACTTGAATGACGGCCTCCTCAAAACCTCCCTTATGGGCTTGGCGAAGCGCCTAATGGCGGGCGACGAGCTCGGAATAGAAGCGCTGCTCGACGCGGTTCGAAGGCCGGACGAGGCGCGGGCCCGTTTTCCCAAGAACACCATGGTCGACACTAAGTCAAACCTTCGATATGCGGTCTTCTGTGAAATATTCGGCGCGGTTGGCTTCGAAATTCAAGAGTTTGCAACGAAGGCCAACTTCATTGATAGATCCCTCTGCGATGTTCGTAATACCGTCGCGCACGGCAGAGAACTCTTTCCGGATCCGGCTGATATTCGGATCCTGCACTCCGAAGTAGTGCAGATGATGGAATCTGTCCGCGACACTATTCTGGCGGCGGTGCGCGACCAAGGCTATCGCGTGTCGTCGACATAGCGGGGACCGGGCGGGCGCCGCGGGCCTGCGGCTGGATGGCGGCCCAGCGCAGCCCATGCCTGTCCGGTTGAGGCTGAGCGCCAGCGATGAGGCCACCAACAACAGTGCAGGTCGGCTCCCAACGTTACCCATCGATCGAGTGATCGCCTTTACCGCCGCTCGCCCCAAGAAAGCATGGCCACGCTTGGGCCTGCGTTAGCTGCTGTGACACTTCTGTAATCGGCAATCACGTAGTGCCCAGAACCATTTTCCTAGGGATTTAACCAATCACGGTCAGGTCGCGCGAGCAGGCGAGCGTTCTTTAATGCTGAGGCCAACGGCAATACGGTTTCTCCGTGGTATTCGCCGCCAACTCGACGGACCACCAACGCGAGTTGGGCCTCTGCCGTACCGCGCAGAGCAAGCGGCAGAAGTAACTGCACCTCGCCCCGGTGAAACTGGGGCACAGCAGCCTTGTAGTTTCGACCGACCCGTTCCACCGCCCTGTCGACCGCTGACCGTGTGAGCATTAACGCCATCGCCTCGTTCTGCAGATCCTCGGGGTATCGCGAAAGGTTGTCCTTTACGAAATGATCCCAATCCAAGATCAGCGGAAGGCGCGAGTCGTAGAAAAGCGCTGCTGGGTCATCCCAGTAGCGCGCCCGAGCAGGACGCGGTGAGAAGATTCCGGCAACTCGGCCATCAGACTCCTTCATCCAACCCAGCAGTCGCCACGGGTACCCGTCGTCGTCGGGCTTCTCGCTCAACACGCCATAGATCTCCTCCTGGTTTGGCGTCACTAGCCCTGTGTTGAATGCCGCCCGCCGCCCGTCCGCTGCCACCCCGTAGGCAATCTTTCCTTCGTCGACTAATCGGGCAAAGGTATGTTCGATGTAGCTTCGCAGTACCGGCAGGTCAGCAGGGGATCCGGAAGCTGTTGTCGAATTCTCATCGACACCAGCAGTCTCAGATGGCTCGTCTTCATCATCTGGGTGATTAAGGACCCACACATCCTGTTGTTCCGCAAGGCCAGCGAGGATCTGCCACGCCTGAGCAGGAATTCGCACAAACCGCCCCAGTGGGCTGCGCGGATCCAAGCGCTTCACCTGACCGGCCATAGGACCCTTGTCGCCAGGTACGACATCGAAGGTCACCTGTTCGCCGGCGACGAGGGTTACACGGGCACCTGAAGGACCTAGGACCTCGGCATAGTGCACGAACATCGACAGACCTGTCTCTTCGTCAACGATGTACCCGTAGCCCTTGAGGTGGTCAAACTCCGTGACCACACCGGCGTGACGGTCTAGCGGAAAGGACAGACTGGAAACCTGAAGGCGACCCTCGTGCGCTTCATCGTTGCTGAGGGTTACAAGGACCGACTCCCCGGTCACGAGGCATCGGTACCCAGCACCAGGCAGCGAGGTGATATGGACAAACGCAGTTTTCCCGGAAGAGTCAAGCTTAACGACACCAAACCCGCGATCACCGTTCCACCATTCGACGATGGCCGGCTCTGAAGTTGCCGTTGCGAGCGGCTCGCGGGTACCCACCGCAACGCGCTGGCGAGGCACGGAGGCGTGCGCCTCGCTCGCCGCCTCCATCCCTGCCTGAGAGATTGGTCGGCGATGAGGCATGCTGGCAGGCGATGGACGGTCGGCACGTTGTTCGGGCATCGTGTTGCTCCCCTCGATCCGGCCGGCGTCCGACCTTACCTGCACAACCGTCCATGACTCTGCACGCTTCCCATCCAGCTTTGGTCAAACCGACCAAGCGCGACAGGGCAACCCAGCCCGCGCGGTCGAAATTTGTCGAAGGCCATGGCCACGCCACTTGATCGCGGCGTTCCTCCCGCCGCAACCTCTGGGCCGGCGCCGCTCGGCAGGTGCCCCGCCGACAAAAGACAGGCTCCTGCAAGGCCCGCCCCCCGGACCTGACCCTGACAACCGGAGCAAGCCCGGCCGTCACATATCACTCGATGGGGCGCTCGTCATGCCCGGCCGACCCTGGCAACCTGCCAGGCGTGCTGAAAGCCACGACCGTCATCCATGACATCCGCATCGCCCACGGCGACGAAGGCCGACGGCTCGCCGCGCTACAAGCGAAAGCCATCCTCGACGTCCTCACCTGGGCCGCTGAACGACAACGGCCAGTTCCCGAGGCCGCCGCAGACAACACCGCCGCCGAGAGTCCGCGTGATCTCAACGAACGCTGATACGCTCCGAGGGCTGGTCAGCGCGAATTTTGCAGATCTACAACGTTCCGCCTAGTCACCAGGTTGGGCTACTCGAAACTCGAGATCTGCAATCCGTTTCACGGCGATTGTGCCCATTTCGGCCGATTCGAGATGTCCGGCTTCACCCTACTTTGCCCTAGCGCAGGTTCGACTCCTCCCGGGGGCACGTCACAGAACTGTGCACATCCAACGGGAACGCTGGTGGTTGAGGCCACGTACCCGCTGCAGCCGCCACGAACGCGGCGTTGATCGCGGGACGCCTTGGGTCCGACGGATGTCGTCGTTTTCGATGGCCTCGGGACGCGAGCCGCTCGTCGTTTCGACTACGACCAGTCCGTTTTGCCCTGGTCTACGCAAACCTTGCGTATCGACGCAGAGCCGGCGCACCCCGTCGCGGACGTGTAGTTCCGCGTCAGTCAGCGCCGGAGTTTGAGCGGCGGCGAGCGAGCGCCGCGGCGAGGTCGGGGTGCGCGGCCAGCGATGTCATCCTGGTTGCGGTGGCGGCAAGGGGTTCGGTGCGGCGAGTTGACCGGAGCCGCGAGTTGTTGCTCCTGCTCGTGAAGAGGCTCGCGAGCTCCTCGCTCTCGACGCTGTCAACAGCGGCGAGGCTTGGTCTTCGGCTGGGTAGCGCCCGCCGCTGCCGGTCGGCGCGGCGGGCGCACTCAATGCGAGTTTGTGGGGCCGTTCTAGTGGTTTTCAAGCCAGGCGCGTAGCTGGTGGCTGGGCAGCGCGCCGGTGCGCCGGTCCACTTCGGCGCCGCCGTGGGTAAGCACCAGCAGGGGGATGCTCTGTGCCCGGAAGCGGCTGGCGGTGGCCGGGTTTTGGTCGACGTTGACCTTGGCAATCTTCAGGTGTCCGGCGCGGTCGGCGGCCAGCTGCTCGAGAACGGGCGCCATGGTGCGGCACGGTCCGCACCACGGCGCCCAGAGATCCAGCAGGACCGGCACGCTGGCTTGCAATTCCGCGGCGAGGGTGGCGTCGGTTGCCTCGATCAGCCAGGGCAGCGGTTGGCGGCAAGCGCCGCACCGGGGCGTGCCGTTCGCGGTGGGGCGGACGCGGTTTTTCTTCTGGCAGGCGGGGCAGGTGATCACGTTGGCTGCGGTCGTGGTGGTGGTCATGGCGGGTCACATCCTGGCGAGTACCCATTGCAGCTCGGGGATGCTGGGCTGCACCAGCAGCTGTCCACCAATCGAGACGATGGGGCTGTGGACGCGGCCGCCGGTCATCCAGGTCAGCTGTGCTTGCGCGTTGGGGTTGGTGTCGAGGTCGATGTAGTCGTAGGGAACGCCGGCGTGGTCGAGGTAGCGGCGCACCATCTGGCTCAGGGCGCACCAGCGGCGCCCGTAGACCACGACCGGTGACACCGGCCGGACCTGCGGTGCATAAGGTTGCGCGTACGGGGAGATACCGATCATGGCGGGTAAGCCTCCTTTCCTGTGGTGGTCAGCGGCCGTTGTCCTGGGCGGCAGGTTCGGTGTCCGTGCTGCGGGCGGTGTCGATCGCGGCGAGCAATTCGTCGAGGTCGGGGATGTGGTGCACGTACGGCGAGACGTGCCGGTAGGCGATCCGGCCGTGCGGGTCGATGACGTAGACGGCCCGATCGCTGAACCCGTCGCTGTCGCGCCAGACGTGGTACCGGCGGGCGATTTCGCCCTTGGGGTGGAAGTCGGACAGCAGCGGAATGCTCAGCCTGCGGACCGCAGCCCAGGCGCCGTGGCTGTAGAGGCTGTCGGGTGAGATGGCCAGCAGCGTCGCGCCGCGGCTGCGGAACTCGTCGTATTCCTGCTGGTAGAGGTCGAGTTGCTGGCTGCAGCCCGGGCTCCAGTCCAGGGGGTAGAACACCAGCACGACCGGTCGGCCGCGCAGGTCGGCCAGACGTACGGGGGTGCCGGTGGCGTCGGGCAGCACGAAGTCCGGTGCGAGTGCGCCGACTGGCAGCCCGGTCGTGGCGGCGGCGCCTTCCATGGACGGGGCGCTCTGCCACAGATCGGCGATCTGGCGGATGTCGGTGCCGGAGGACGGCATGCGGTCGTGCTGGACAGTGCGCCAGATCTCGGTGGTGATGCCGTGCAGCACCGCGAGGGCCTGCTTGTGCGGGCCGTCGGGGATGTCGGGGGCCAAGCGGGCGAACTGCTGCTCGAGCTCGTGCAGCGCCCGCGGGTAACCGTTGGTCTGCATGATGAATCGCTCCTGCGGACGTCGTCAACCAGGGGTCTCTCGAGGGGCCGGGCGGTCCGGCCGGGCCCGGTGGCCGCCCGAACCCCTCAAGCCGTGTTTCCTCAAGCGTGAGAATCAGGTGCTGGGCCGTATCCACCGGTCGAACAGGCTGATCGATCCGGCGTCGCGGGCGGTGTTCCCGGCCAGCCAGCCGATCATTCCGACGCCGATGGCCACGCCGGCCGCGGCGAGGCTGGGCAGTTGCCACCCGGCCAGGTGGTCGATGCTGAAGCGGCCCGGCCCGCTCAGGGCCAAGACCAGCGCGGCGCCGGCCAGCACCAGGGGGTATTCGTAGCCGCCGGCGGTGTTCCACAGCCCGTTGGGCCGGTGCACGACCCAGGCCGCGTTGGCCAGCACCGCGATGACCACTCCGGCGGCGACTGGGGTGGCGGCGCCCATCGCCAGGGCGACGCCGCCGGCCACCTCGGCGCCGCCGAGCAGGATCGCGAACGTGCGGCCGGGCCGCCAGCCCAGCGATTCCAGGAAATCGGCGGTCCCGGTCAGGCCGTGGCCGGAGAACCAGCCGAACAGTTTCTGCGCGCCGTGGGCGGCCAGCAACCCGCCGATCAGCAGACGCAGCAGCAACAGGCCGGTATCCACGACGATCACCTCCCTCTGCGAATCAGAACGTTGTGCTTCTCGAACGATCACGAATGTCGCGCATGGCGAATGAAAACTGTGGTTACTGGTGTTCGGCCTGGAACATCCAGTACTGCTTCTCCAGGTCCGCGGTCGCCGCGATGAGCAGGTCCTGCGAGACCGGGTCGGTGTAGCCGACCTCGGTGATCCGCTCGCGTAACGCTGCGAGGAGCTTCGCGTAAACGTCGGTGAAGAACGTGACGACGTCGTCGTCGTTCTCCCAGCCCGACGGCGGCTGCGGTACCCGGCTCAGGTGGGCGACCGTGGCGGCGAGCCCGTTAGTACTGCTACGGCAGGTCGCCACTTCGTGTGGTTGTGAGTCGTTTGTCGGGTGTGGTGACGGCTGAGCAGGTATCGGGTTGGGACGATGACTTCCGTGAGTTCTTTCTGGGGTGGTCGCAGTGGT
>NZ_JBHTBJ010000077.1:0-13358 GCF_042664765.1 Paractinoplanes rhizophilus
GGCCGGTGGCCGCTCCGATACCGGCCATTGCGTTGATCACGCCGAATGCGCGGGCCCGGGACGTGACCTCGGTGAACAACATCGTGGTGAGGATGTACACGGGCGGGATCAGCAGGGCCGTGCCGATGCCCTCGAGGATCGAGTTTCCGATGATCAGCGTCGGCAGGCCGGGAGACAGCGCGCTCAGAAGCGCGCCGATGCCGTAGACGGAAAGGCCGACGTTGAGGCACCGCTTTCGGCCGTAGCGGTCGGTGAGCTTGCCGCCGGGGATCATCAGCGCCGCCATGACCAGCAGGAAGAGCGTGATCGCGACTTGCACACCTTGGACGGTGGTGTCCAGGTCCTCGCTGATGTCGGTGATCATCACGTTCATGTTCGAGCCGGCGAAGCTGCAGATGAACTGGGCGAGGGCGAGGGGGATGAGCACCCTTCGCAATGCACCCGACGGACGTGCCGCAGCAGTCTGCTCAGCCATGCTGTGCCTGCTTTGCTTCCGGTCGGCTCCGCAGCGCCGAGAGTGGGAGACGGTCACGGCGAAGACTCCACCCGACCCGGCGCGACGGCATCATCCGCTGCGCATGATGCGCGGTGCGCCGTTCCTGCGGCCGAGGGCCTGGAGGTATCCGCCCGCCAGATCCGAGGTCGCGTGGTCGGAGTCGGTGAAACCGGTTGCCGCCGAGCGGGTCAGTCCTCCGGGATCGGCCGGTCGAAGATGTCGCGGGCCACCTCCGGGTCCGGGCCGTTGCGTACCCCTCGGTCCAGGCCGTCGATCCGGGACATCTCGTCGCCGGTCAGCTCGAAGTCGAAGACGTCGAAGTTCTCGGCGATCCAAGCCGGGTTGGTCGATTTCGGGATGGCCGAGCGGCCGTGCTGCAGCTGCCAGCGCAGCATGGTCTGGGCCGGGGTCCTGCCGTGCGCGGCGGCGATGGCGCCGATGTCCGGGTCCTGCAGGACGCTGCGGCGCTCGTCGCCCCAGCCGGGATAGAACGTGATGCCGCCGATCGGCGACCACGCCTGGGTCAGGATCCCGTGCTCGGCGTCGGCCTTCTGGACGTCGGGCTGGCTGAAGTACGGGTGCAGCTCGATCTGGTTGACCGCCGGCACGACGGTCGTGCGGGCGAGCAGCTCGGTGAGGTGATGACGCATGAAGTTGCTGACGCCGATGGCCCGCACGCCGCCGCCGGCGAGCAGCTTCTCGAGCGCCCGGTAGGCCGCGATCGTGCGGTCGAAGCGGTCGGGCGCCGGCTGGTGCAGGATCAGCAGGTCGAGGCGGTCGACGCCGAGCTTGCGGGTGGCTTTCTCGAAGGCGTGCAGCGTTTCGTCGTACCCGTAGTCGCTGACCCACACCTTCGTCTCGATGAAGACGTCGGCCGGGTCCAGCCCGGCGCGGCGGATCCCGTCGCCCACCTCACGCTCGTTGCCGTAGGCAGCGGCCGTGTCGACATGCCGGTAGCCGACGCGCAGCGCCGCCTCGACCGCGGCGGCGGTCTCCTCCGGCGGGCTCTGGAAGACGCCGAAGCCGAGCGCCGGCATCGCGACGCCGTTGTTGAGCACAAGTTCTGGGGTCATGCCCTCGACGCTAGCCCGCGGTGCCGGACCTCGAAGGCGGCCATCGGAGTCTCTTCACTCACCCCGGAACACCGGCGTCCGGCGCCGCAGGCTCGCCTCGATGCCCTCCGCGCTGTCCTTGGTCGCCCACAACACCCGCTGCTCCGCCAGCTCGTGCTCCAGCGCCTCGCGCACCCGCCCGGCCAGATCGCCGCGCAGCGTCTTGCGGATGGACCGCACGGCCAACGGCGCCGACGCCGCGATCTGCAGGGCGAGTGCATGGCTGGTCTCGCGGAGAAGGCCCGGCTCCGCGAGCCGATCGACAAGCCCGACACGTACGCCTTCGGCAGCGCCGACCCGGCGCGCGGTCAGCAGCATGTCGGCCGCGAACTGGCGGCCCACCAGCTCGGGCAGCGTGACGGTCAGGCCGAAGCCCTGGTGGAAGCCGAGCCGGGCGAAGTTCGCCACGAACCGGCTCGACGCCTCCGCGACCCGGAAGTCGGCCGCGCAGGCCAGGCCGAGCCCGCCGCCGACGGCGCTGCCCTGCACGGCGGCGATCATCGGGGTGCGCACCTCGAAGAGCCGGATCGCGTGCCGGTAGAGACCCCGCGCGGCCGCGGCCCGGTCGCGTACGAAATCTGAATCTCCTAAATCGGCGCCCGCGCCGAAGTGCTTGCCCTCGGAAGCGAGCACGATCACCCGGCAGGCGGGATCGTCGTCGAGGCTCAGGGCGGCGTCGGCGACCCGGCCGAGCAGCGACTCGTCGACGTGGTTGGCCGGGGGACGGCGCAGCTCCAGCAGCGCGACGCCGTCGGCGACGGTGACCGAGAGATCCGAGCTCACCCCGCGACCCTATGTCACCGGCGGCTCAGCTCCGGGGCGGGGAAGAGCTGCCGGAACGTGAAGGCGTCGGGAGTGGGCCCGGCGGCCCGCAGCCGGTCGAGCCGGGAGATGCCCTGCCGCAGCGTGGGGATCCGGCCGGCCGGGATCCACCACAGCACCAGCGCGGCCTCCGGCCCGTGCGGGAGGAACCAGTCGCGGCGGCGGCGCAGGTAGTCGAGGTGCTCGGACTGGTACGCGTACGCGCGCAGGTGCTCGGCGGACTGCCAGACCGAGAGCGTGTAGATGCGCATCGGGTCGGCGGGCGCGGCGATGGTGCCGTCGCCCCGGTCGCCGACCAGCCGCCAGACGAAGCCGGGCGAGCGGTCGGCCAGCGCGTTCATCACGGCGAGGCCGTCGGTGAACTCGGTCATCGAGGGGTCTTCCAGCGGGGCTCGGAGGCGGGCCGTGTTGATCTGGGCCAGGTGGAAGTCGCTCATGCCACCCACCTCATCAGCTCGCCCCTCTATTGTCAACGGATCTACTTTTTAGAGAGCGTCACGCAGCACCGGCCGGGCGCCGGGTCCATCCGGGCCGTCCACTCGCCGGCGTCGTCCAGCAGGCCGCTGATCATCGCGAGGTTCATGCCGCAGATCACCGGCGGGAACTGCTCGGCCAGCCGGTGGAAGGGGCAGTTGCGCAGCTCGATCCGGTCCGGGCCGGCCGCGACCGGGGCGTAGCCGTGCTCGGCGAGCAGCGCTTCGACGTCGGGGTTTCTCGGCTTTTGTCGCCCATGCCGCTGCGCCACCCGGTAGAGCGTGTCTTCGGCGCCGGCCTGCTCCAGGGCTTCGGCGAGCAACTCGGCGGCCGCGCGGTAGGCGCGCGGCGGCACGCTGACCGCGTGCTCCGCCGCGGAGACGTGGTACAGCTTGGCGGGACGCCCGGCGCCCGGGCCGCTTTTGCCCGACCTTCGCGCGTACGAGACCTCCAGCAGTCCCGCCGCCACCAGCTTGTCCAGGTGAAACGCCGCGAGCGTGCGCCCCACGCCGAGCGCGTCGGCGACCTCGTCCCGCCCGACCGGCCCGGCCCCGTCGGCGACCACCTGGTACGCCCGCCGCCGCACCGGGTCGGCGAGGCTGGCCACGGCGTCGAGGTGGTGCAGGTCTTCCGTCGTCACCCGCCCATCGTATTGCCAACCTCATTTGTCGGTAGAGGCCGAAGTGTTCGGGCCGTAGGTTCCTCCCATGAGCGCTTTGCTGGCTGCGGCCGTGACCGTGTTGTTCTGGGCGTCGGCCTTCGTCTCGATCCGCAGCGCCGGCGGCGCCTACTCGCCCGGCGCGCTGGCGCTGGGCCGGCTGGCCACCGCCGCGGTCCTGCTGGCCGCGATCGCCCTGATCCGCCGGGTCGGCTGGCCCAACCGCCGGGCCTGGCCCGGGATCCTGACCTCCGGCCTGCTCTGGTTCGGCGGCTACATGGTGTTCCTCAACTGGGGCGAGCGCCTGGTCGACGCCGGCACCGCGGCGCTGATCGTCAACGTCGGCCCGATCCTGATCGCCCTGCTCGGCGTGCGGCTCCTCGGCGAGGCCGCGCCGCGCTCGCTGTGGCTGGGCATCGCGGTGTCCTTCGCCGGCACCGTGGTGGTCGGCCTGTCGATGTCCGGCGGCGGCGGTTCGTCGCTGCTCGGGGTGCTGCTGTGCGTGCTGGCCGCCATCACGTACGCGATCGGCGTCGTCGCCCAGAAGCCCGCGCTGCGCCACGGCAGCGCGCTGCAGATCACCACCTACTCCGCGCTGGTCGCCGCGGTCGCCCTGCTGCCGTTCGCCGGCGTGCTCGCCCACGAGTCGGCCGACGCCCCGGTCTCCGCCACCCTGAACATGATCTACCTCGGTGTCGGCCCGACCGCGATCGCGTTCACCACCTGGGCGTACGCGCTGGCCCGCACCAGCGCCGGCAAACTGGGCGCGACGACGTACGTGGTGCCCGCGCTCGTCGTCCTGATGTCCTGGCTGTTCCTGGGCGAGGTGCCGGGATGGCTCACCCTCGCCGGCGGCGTGCTGTGCCTGGCCGGCGTCGCGGTGTCCCGCCGCCGGGCCGGCCGGGTGGCGGCGCCGGTGGTCGCCCGCGAGGAGAGCGCCCAGGTCCGGTGACGCGGTCGCCGTTTCGCGCCCGATGGGCCGGTCGGCATCAGGGGTCTCTCGGGGTATAACCGGATGGTTCGCCGGGACCGGAGCGGGCAGGCTGATCATGTGCTCACCGACCTGTCGAACGCCGCTGCCGTCTTCGTCGATTGGCTGTCAACCGTCGACCCGCGAATGGTCCTGCTGGTCGCGTTCCTGTCCACCGCCGTCGAGATGACCTTCATGCTCGGACTGCTGGTGCCCGGCGAGTCCGTGGTCATGCTGGCCGGCTCGCTGCCCGACGGGCCGGCCGGTTTCGCGGTCGCCGTCGTGGTGGCCACGGCCGGCGGCCTCGCGGGCCAGGTCGGCGGATACGCGGTGGGCCGGTTGTTCGGCACCCGGCTGCGCGGCACCCGGCTGGGCCGCCGGATCGGCGCCGAGCGCTTCGACCGCGCCGAGGCATACCTGCGCGGAGGCGGCGCGTCGGCGCTGGTGACGGTCCGGTTCGTCGCGGTCGTGCACGCCGTGGTGCCGATCGTGGCCGGCATCGTGCGGATGCCGGCCGGTCGGTTCCTGGGCTGGTCGGCGCTGGGCACCACGCTGTGGGTGGGCGCGTTCGCCGGCGTCGGCGCGGCCACGGCGAGCGCCGATGCGACCGGTGGCGTCGCGCTGGTGCTCACCGCGATCGGCGCGACCTGCCTGGGCCTGGTGCCCTTGGCCGCCCGCCTGGTGCGACGGGCGTTCGCCGGCGGGCCGGCGGTGGCCGACACCCCGCCGGCGCAGGCCCGCCCGGCCTGAGACCGTGCGGCCGGCGCCTACCGGGTCTGGCCGCGCACCACCAGGGCCCAGCAGAGGAGGCCGAACGCGGCCGTGCTGCCGATCGTGCGGACCAGGTTCCAGGCGGACCAGCGCGCCTCGTCGAACCGCTCCCGAACCGCCGCGAGGTCGGTGATCCGGTCGGGGTCGCCGGCCGCCTTGAGCGCGTCGTTGAGCGGCACGTTGATCGCCAGCGTGATGACGACCACCGCCAGATACAGCACGAACGCGGCGATGATCCACGGCTTGCCCGGGTTGAGCAACGCCGCGGCCGCCGTCAACAGCAGCGCCCCGAAGAAGCTGCTCATGAACCAGGGGTTGATGATCGCCCGGTCCAGGGCCTGGAACGCCCCGACGAACGTACGGTCGTCGGTGCCCGCCAGGCCGCGCATGATGGTGTGCTGGTAGAGACCGAACACCCCGGCCGCCAGCCCGGTGGTCATGGTCGCCGCGATGAGCGTCGCCACCCGCAGTACGAACATGTCGCCTCACAGTCCTGGTCGAAAACCTCGTACGACCAGTGAACCGAGGCGGCTCCCGTCCGGCCATCGTCGAGGAGCTACACCGCATGCGCGAGGATCTCACCCCTTCGGCGCGCGGGGTGGGCAGGTGCCGTCTTAGCGCCGGCGCCGGCCGGCTCCGGCGCAGTCACCCGATGGACGACCAGCCGGGGCCTTCGGCAGCCGCTCGTGCCGATGACGGGATGCCCCGGCCTTCTCTAGAGTGACGGTGTGGCGCGGGTGTTGGTGACGGGCATGTCCGGCGTGGGGAAAAGCACGCTGTTGGCGGAACTGTCGCGTCGGGGCCACTTTGTGGTGGACACCGATTACGGTGGCTGGACGTCGGCGGACGGGGTGTGGGACGAGCAGCGCATGGCGGCTCTGCTTGCGGAGTACGCCGAGGTTGTGGTCTCGGGGACGGTGGACAATCAGGGCCGCTTCTACGACTGTTTCGATCAGGTGGTTTTGCTGAGCGCGCCGCTGAGCACGCTTCTGAGCCGGGTCGCGAGCCGGTCGAACAACTCGTACGGGAAAACACCGGCGCAGCAAGCGGAGATCGAGCGTTATTCGCAAGAGGTCGAACCGTTGCTGCGTGGCGGTGCCACGGTGGAGCTGGACGGGCGACGCCCGGCCGGGGAACTGGCGGATGCGGTCGAGCGGTTGCTCGTCGCGACATCCTGATCTGCCGCCCGACCGCGCCATTGTCGGGGTGAGTCGGCACGCTCGCTGTTGCCGGAACACGACAGCAGGTCAATCCGGACGACTGCCGAATCGCCTCGGCCGGCATCGAGGGGATGCGAGTCGGTTCGGGTCACGACGAATTGCGCGCCGCCGCCCGGCGGCTTTCATTGACCGCGGGACGGGCGGCGTAGCGGGATCGGGTTGTCGTCCGGGAGGACGGTCCAGGTTCGGGCGGCCAGCGGGGTCAGCAGCTCGGCGCAGCGTTCGGTCTCGGCGGGGCCCAAGCGTTGCCACGGGGCGGCGGCGAGCCGGTCGGTAAGGGCCTCCACCCCCTCGTACGCGTCCAGACCCTCGGCCGTGACCTCGCCGCTCGCCGTGAGCCAACCGCGGTCCGCGAGCCGCCGGGCGGCGGCCTCCCACTCCTCGTCGGTCCAGCCGCGGGCGGGCTGGGTGACCTCGCGCAATCGGCCGCCGTCGAGGGCGGCCCGCCAGACCAGCGACTCGCAGCCGTCGACGCCGGCGGTGAGCAGCGCGGCCACATGCCCATCGCCGCGGTGCTCGCGCAGGATGGTGGCGGCGTGCCAGAGCCGGACCACCGGATCCGTGGGCCAGGGCACGTCGGCGTGGGCCGCGGCCAGCACCCGGCCGGGCCGGTCGGTCGCGCGGGCGGCGGCCTCCAGCAGGTCGGCGGCGTCGGCCACGGCGGACGGCGGCAGGCCGTCGAACAGGTCGGTCAGGGCCGCCGCGGCGCCTCTCGCCCGGGCCGCCAGCGCGTCCTGCGGCGAGATGCGGGACCACACGCTCGGCAAGGCGCGGGTGACCAGCGCCGGGGCGAAGCCGAAGAACGCGGCGATGACCGGGCCGGCGCCGACCGGGCCGAGCGCGGCAGCCCGCCCGGCGAAGTAACGCCGCCAGAAGCCAGTCAGCCCGGCCGCCTCGAAGGCCGCGGCGGCCTGCGGCGTGAAGTAGGTGACGGCGTGCAACGGCTCGAACAGCGACCACAGGCGGCGCGCGGTGGAAGTCATGGTGGTAGCCAAACCACCGTCCCGCCCAAGGTCAAGCCGGAAAGTGCTCGAAAGGCCGCCCGAACGCCCTTGGCCCCGGCCGCGCGGCGGTCGAGGCTGGCTCTATGTCAGACGCGTCGGAAGGGCCGATCCCGGACCAGCGCGCCGAGCCGAAGGTTCCGGTTCTGCCGGGGCAACGCCCGGAAACCGCCGGCCCGGCCCTGCTGCAGGCCGGCGGGAACGCCGCCCTGGCCCGGCTGCTGCAGAGCGTGCCGGGCGGGCCGGCCGCGCTGACCGAGCTGACCCAGGCCGGCGGCAACGCCCAGGTCGCGCGGCTCGTCGCGCCGCCGGCGCCGGGCGGGGGCGGCGGCGCGCCGGGCGGGCCGCTGGCGGCGGGGGCGCACGGCGAAGGGGTACGGGACGCCCAGATCAAGCTCAGCCGGGTGCAGGCCTCCGCGCTGCCGCTGACCGAGGACGGCCGGTTCGGGCCGCTGACCGAGGCGGCGGTGCGCACCTTCCAGACCAGCGTGGGCATCGCGCGGCCGACCGGCGTGCTCGACGCGGCCACCCGGACCCGCCTGGACGCGGCGTTCGCGGCGCTGCCGCCGCCGGCCCGCACGCCGCTCTCGCTCGGTTCGGCCGGCGCCGACGTCGCGTTCGCCCAGCAGAAGCTCAACGCCCTCGGCGCCGCCCCGCGGCTGTCGATCAACGCGCAGTTCGACGGCGCCATGCTGATCGCGGTGCTCAAGTACGAGGTGGGCGTGCTGACCCGGTTCCCGACCGGGACGGTCGACGCCGCCATGTGGGCCGACCTCGACGCGAAGGTGATGGGCGGCTTCGTCGCGGCCGAGGGCGCGAGCGCGACCCCGGTCGAGCAGAACACGCCGAGCGGCACCGCCGACTCGCTGGGCACCCAGGTGGCCGGCACGTCGCTGCACCCGGTCACCGGCGTCGGCGGGTTGACCAGCGGCCCGGCGGTGCACGAGCTGCAGCAGAAGCTGAACCGGGCCGGCGCCGCGCCGCCGCTGAAGGACGACGGCGTCTTCGGGCCCAAGACGCAAGCCGCGTTGCAGGCGTTCCAGAGCGGGCGGGTGCCGCCGCTGACCGCGACCGGCACGGCCGACAAGGCGACCTGGGACGCGCTGGACGCGGTGGCGCCCGGCTCGACGACCGGCGCGGTCGAGCGGCAGTGGACCGAGGAGGTCGGCGGTCACACGTTCGGCCTGACCGGCGCGAACGCGTCGCGGTACTCGTGGGAGATCCAGAAGAACCGGATGGTGGTCACGGTGAAGGTGAACTTCGTCGGGCTGCCCGCGCCGGCCGCGTGGTTCGGGCACGTCGAGGCGGTGTGGAACCAGTACATGGGCGTGGACACGGTGTCCAAGAAGTCGATGCCGGTCGACTTCAAGATGGCCCGCGGGGCCGGCGGCGACGCCAACACGGTCACGGTGGTGGCCGGCACCGGCCGGGCCAACGCCGGCAAGTGGTTCGCCGGCGATCCGAACGCGGCGACCACCATCCCGCACGAGTACGGCCACCTGATCGGCCTGCAGGACGAATACCAGCTGCACCCCGGCGACTTCGTGCGCGCGACCGGGCACGAGCCGCCGGTCGGCGATGCCGCCGGGCCGGGCGTGCCGGCCGCGACGATCGCCGCCAACCTGCAGGCCGCCATGCTGGCGCGCAGCTCGGCCAACGCCAGCGCGGCGAGCGTCGGGATCGGGGTCCGGCCGGGCGCGTTCGCCCAGCAGGTGGTCGAGGCGTACGCGAAGATGCCGACCGCGACGGTGCCGGCCGTGGCCGCCGTGCCCGGGCCGCCGCCGGTGCCGGGAAAGCCCGCGATCCCGCTCAGCGGCAACCTGCTGCGCGACCTCGACGCCGCGCTGCCGAGCGACAACGACCGGTACGAGACGATCCAGCGGTTCAGCTACTCCAGCGGGTCGATCATGGGCGACGCCGGCCGGGTGACCGACCCGCACGACCACGGCGCGCAACCGCGCCACATCGCCGAGTTCATGGCTATCCTCGGCCGGGCACTCGGCGGCACCTGGGAGGCGAAGCGTCGATGATCTTGCGGCTGGTGGTCGCGGACGGAAGCCAGACGCCCGCCGTGGCGGAGAGCGTCGAGGTCGCCGAGGACGGGGCGATCAGCGGCTGGCGCGGTGTGAGCGCCGGCGGCGTCGGCTGGTTCGCCGGGCAGTTGCCGGCCGGGGAGCTGGCCCAGATCCGCGCGCTGGTCGATGCCGCCGGCCCGGCGCCCGCGGCGATGCCACCACCGGACGCGGCGGAGGAGGTGCTGGAGCTGGCGGCGACCGGCCCGGTCTCGATCGCCGGCATCGGCGACGGCCCCGGCGACTGGGCGCTGCTGGCCGCGGTCGCGCGACGGCTGCTCGATCGGCTGACCGACTTCCCCCGGGCCGCGGTGGCGGTCGAGCCGGCGCCGAAACTCGCCCGGCTGGTCCACCGGGGCGCCGACCCGCTGCGTCTCGACCTCGGCACGGTCGCGGTGCGGGCGACCGCCTGGCAGGGCTACTACGAGCCGGCCGGCGACTGGTCCGGCGTGATCGAGGGGCCGGGTGAGATCGAGGCCGGGCCGGGGTGGTCCTATGACATCCCGGTCGGGCTCGACGCGGACGGCGTCACCTACCTGGCCGTCGACTTCGTGATCCTGAGCGGGCCGACCCGGGTGAGCGTGCGGGCCAAGCACGAGCCGGCCATCTCACCGCCGGCCGACGACGTCGCCGACCTCGGTGCGTGAGGCGACGCCCAGCTTCCGCAGGATGTTCGAGACGTGGACAGCGGCGGTCTTGGGTGAGATGTAGAGCCGCCGGGCCAGCTCGGCGTTGGTCAGCCCGTCGCTGATCAGCATCGCGACCTCGCGTTCACGCGGCGTCAGCGCGGCCGGGCCGGTGACAGCCGCCGGCGCGTCGGCCGGGGCCATGCCCAGCAGGGCGCGCACCTTCTCGAGCTGGGCCACCCGCCAGCCGCCCCACTCGGCGAGCAGTGGCGCCGCCGCTTCCGCCTGGGCCGTGGCTTCCGCCCGCCGGTCGGCCGCGAGCAGGCAGCGGGCGGCGCCGACGCGTACGCTGCCGCGGGTCGCCGGCCCGAGAATGTGGGCCTCGGCGATGGAGAGATAGCCGGCCAGCGCCTCGGCGTGCCGGCCGTGCGCCTCGGCGAGCTGGGAGTCGGCGAGGGTGCGGTAGGCGTCCCACACGTCGTCGTCGAGCAGCGCCGCGGCCATCCGGTCGAGCCGCGGCATGGGCAGGCCGACCTCCAGCGCCGCCGAGATCAGGTCGTGGGCGCGCTCGCCGCTGCGCCAGGACTCGGTGGCCAGGGCCGCGAGGAGCTCATCGAGGATCCGCTCGGCGCCGGGCAGGTCGCCCCGGCGGCAGGCGAGATGGAAGGCGAGGCCGGGAATCGTGGTGGCCGGGTTGTCGGTCAGCGCCGCGAGGTCGCCGATGAGCTCAGCGACCCGGTCCAGCTCGCCGGCCTCCAGATAGAGCCCGGCCAGGAAGACGCCGTGATAGTCGGCCCAGCGGCCGCGCCGCTGAAACCCCCGGTCCTGGTCGCGGCCCTCCTCGAGGATCGCGATCGCGGCCCGCAGGTCGCCGGCCCGCACCGCCAGCCGGGCCCGGCCCTGGAAGTAGGTGGCCACCGCCAGCGACTCGAAGCCGGCCCGCTCGGCGTCGACGCGCATCCGCTCCAGGGCCGCGGCGTGCTCGTCCGGCGAGGTGGGCGGCTCGCCCTGCACCAGGTGGTTGAGGGCGTGCGCGGCCAGCACCCACTCGCCCGCCTTCTCGGCCTCGTCGACCAGCGCGGAAAGCATCTCCCGGCCCTCGGCGGCGGTCTGCGGGTGCTCGCCGAGGGTCGCGCCCTTCTCGAGCTGGGCGGCCAGGCGGATCGACGGCAGGTCGAACTCGGCGGCCAGGGCCAGCGCGCGGTCGGACCAGAGCAGCGCCGCGTCGAACTCGTCGCGCAGGTACGACGACTGCGCGATCGCGGTCATCGCCCGCGCCTGGTCGGCGCCCGGCGGCAGCTGGGCGATCAGCGTCTCGATGTCGTCGGTGAGCGCGCCCATCTCGTCGAACTCGCGGGACTCCCAGGCGATGCGCACCAGCAGGTACAGCGACTCGGCCCGGTCGGTCGTGCTGGTGGCCAGGTCGCGCCAGCGCCGGCCGTAGCGCAGGGCGTCGTCGAGCAGACCGGCCAGCCACGCGGCCCGCGCGGCCGCGGCGAGCAGCTCGGTGTCGTCGGGCGCCTCGTCGAGGCCCATCTCGGCCAGTTGCAGGGCCTGATAGGCGGAGCCGATGGAGAGGTAGACGGCGGCGCCGCGGCGGGTCGCCTCGATCATGTCGTCGTACCGGCCGGCGCCGCGGGCGTGGTGCGCCACCATCGCCGGGTCGGAGGCGCCGCCGCGCAGCAGCGCTTCGAGCGCCGCCTCGTGCAGCCGGCGGCGCTGCCGGGCGAGCATCTGGTCGGTGATCGCCTCGCGCAGCAGGGCGTGCCGGAAGGCGAACTCGTCCTCGCCGGACTCGACCAGCACGCCCCGGGTGACCAGGTCGCGCAGCACGGCGATGAGCTCGTCCTCGCCCGCGCCGGTCACGTCGGCGAGCAGGTCGAACGGGATCCGGTGGCCGAGCACGGCGGCCGCCTCGACGACGCGGTGGCTGATCGGCTCGAGGTCGTCGACCTGGCGGCGCAGCACGTCGGCGAGGCTCCACGGCAGCGGCTGCTCGACCAGCGCCGCCACGTCGTACCCGGGCAGCGCGCGCAGCAGCTCCTCCAGGAAGAAGGGATTGCCGCCGGTGCGATGGTGCAGCGCCGTCGCGGCGCGCAGCGGCGCCGGCGCGCCGGTCGCGGCCGCGAGCATGGCCGCGGTCTGCGCGGGGGTGAGGCGTTCCAGGCGTACGTGGGTGACGGCGTGCCGGCGTTCCAGGCGGGCCAGCAACCCGGCCACCGGCTGCCGGCGGGACACCTCGTCCGGCCGGTACGTCCCGATCAGCAGCCGCGACCCGCGCTGGTCGGCGATCCGCTCGAACAGCGCCGCGCTCTCCGAGTCGGCCCAGTGCAGGTCCTCGAAGACGAGCACGGCGGGGGAGTCGCCGACCAGGTCGGCGAGGATGGCGAGCCCGGTGTGCAGACGCTCCACCGGGCTGCGCTTCGGGTCGGTGAGGGCGGCCAGCTGCTCGTCGTCGACGTCCGGGCGGCCGTCGATGGCGTCCAGCAACACCTCGTACGGCCGGGCCAGCGACCCCGGCTCGGCCTGGCCGACCAGCACCACGGTCTCGGCCGGCAGCGTGGCCAGCAGCTCGTGCACCAGCCGGGTCTTGCCGATCCCCGGCTCGCCCGCGATGATCGCCACCGCCGGCTCACGCGACGAAGCGAGCCGCGCCAACCGGCGCAGCTCGCTCTCTCGCCCGATCATCACCGGGCTGGCACCGCCACGGAGGGTTCGCACGTCGCCAGCGTACCGGTGGGCCGTCCGCGCGCCGCGGCGCTCGTCCGGGCTTTGCGCGCCCGGCGGGCGCTGCTCAGCAGGCTCCGCTTGGCGCTTTCGGCGATGAGCTCGCGGTGCCGCTCGTTCGCCAGGTTCAGCATCAGGTCCGCGTGGATCAACATGGCTTGTCTCCTCGTCATCCGGTGATGTATCCATCCTCGGCTGGCGAGCGGCCCGCCACATCGGCAGCGATTCCTATCTTTGCTGCTCAGGGCTCCTTAGATGAGGGGCTTAGGCGGCCTAGGTATACCTAGACGAGTGATGACCGGGGTTACCTGCGTGGATGGGGGTGGCTGCGGGGTGACGGGTGAGGGTCTCCATGATCGACGTTGCTGAGCAACGATGACCATGGAGGCCATGTGCACGTCGATTTGGA
>NZ_JBHTBJ010000078.1:0-12228 GCF_042664765.1 Paractinoplanes rhizophilus
CGCCAGCCCGGCCGTGCGCCAGCCCGGCCGTGCGCCAGCCCGGCCGTGCGGCAGGTGCTGCGGGCGTGCGGCCGGCAGCAGCCCCGGTGCCGGCCGAAGCAACGTGGCGGCCGACAGTCCAGGTGGCCGCAAGGCGGTACTAGCAGCGTGGACAACGCGGACACGCGGCGGACCGCTGCGAACGGACGCCGGCCCGGGGACGGTCAAAGGCGGCTGACCGCCGGGCGGCCACGGCGCGCTGCAGCCTGGGCGGCCACGAGGGCCACGAAGCGCGGGCGGCCACGGGGCACGGGCGGGCGCCGGGCGGGCGCCGGGCGGGCGCCGGGCGGGCGCCGGGGCGCGGGCGGCGCGGTCACGAGGACGTTGGGCAATGGTGCGGCCACGGAGCGCCTGCCGGTCGGCAGTTGAGGGACCTGGGCCCGCGGCGGCGGGCGGCGCGGTGGCTGGTCAAACGTGCACGGTCGACGCCGGCCGGGATGGTCAGGCGGCCATCAGCATGGCGTCGCCGGTGCGGTGTATCGGCGGCGCTGCTCGGGTGGCGGGTGCGATCGAGGTGATCGTGGCCAGCCGGAGGCGGACGACGTCGGCTGGGACTCGGTCGAAG
Source organism: Paractinoplanes rhizophilus (assembly GCF_042664765.1). Taxonomy (NCBI): domain Bacteria; kingdom Bacillati; phylum Actinomycetota; class Actinomycetes; order Micromonosporales; family Micromonosporaceae; genus Paractinoplanes; species Paractinoplanes rhizophilus. Next base: position 605 of record NZ_JBHTBJ010000078.1, read on the forward strand.
GCCAGCTCGTGGCCGACCTCGACGACCAGCTCGGAGAGCTCGACGCCCAGGGCTTCGCAGACCGCGGCGAGGATCTCGGAGCTTGGCTCCTTGCGGCCGCGCTCGACCTCGGAGAGGTATTGCACCGAGACGGCGGCCTCGCGGGCCACCTCGGCCAGCGTGCGGCGCTGCTCCTGCCGATGGCGGCGCAGCGTCTCGCCCACCACCGTGCGGAGCAGGGGCCGGGGCCGGACGTTCTCAGTCATGGACCGACCCTACTGACCGGGGCGTGGGTGCCATAACCCCGTTCCGCCACGAGCGTAGAAGGGAGGGCGTCGTGCCCGTTCGCCACCCTAATTGTAGCCGCCGGCCGGGCCGTCCGAATCGTCGCGGATGCTGATTTCTGGGGGCTGAACAGCACATATGCTCGGGTCGTGCCGGATGTCAGAATGCTGGAGATCGCCGCCGAGCAGGAAGTCGTCGACCGGGTGTATGCGCGGCTCGACGTGTTGCGGGAGGGGGCCGGCGCGCTCGCCCGCGAAGGGCACCGCCGGGCCGCGGCGGGGCCGGCCACCGGGCTGGTCGAGCGGGACGCGCTGGTGCACCGGGCCGCGACGCGGCTCAAGGCGCTCGACGCCGAGGAGGAAGGGCTGGTCTTCGGGCGGCTCGACTTCGACGACCATGAGACGTACCACATCGGACGGCTCGGGGTGCGGGACGGCACCGAGCCGCTGCTCATCGACTGGCGGGCGCCGGCCGCGGCGCCGTTCTACCGGGCCACCACCGGCGACCCGCTCGGGGTGGTGCGCCGCCGGGTGATCATCTGCCGAGGGCAGCAGGTTCTCGACCTCGACGACGACATCCTCGCCGAAGCCGAGGCCGAGAACCGCGGCGACCTCCGGGTTCTCGGCGAGGGGGCGCTGCTGGCCGCGTTGCGACGCTCGCGCGGGGCGCACATGCGCGACATCGTCACCACCATCCAGCGCGAGCAGGACGAGGCGATCCGGGCGCCCGCCGGCGGCGTCACGGTGATCACCGGCGGGCCGGGGACGGGCAAGACGCAGGTGGCGCTGCACCGGGCCGCGTACCTGCTGTACACCGACCGGGGGCGCTTCACCGACGGGCGGATCCTGGTGGTCGGGCCGTCGACGGTGTTCACCAGCTACATCAGCCGGGTGCTGCCGTCGCTGGGCGAGGACAGCGTGCATCTGCGCGCGATCGGCGAGCTCTTCGACGGGGTGGTCGCGACCCGCCGCGAGCCGGCCGCGGTCGCTGCCATCAAGGGTGACGAGCGGATGCTGGGCGTCCTCGGCGAGCTGATCTGGCAGACGCCGCCGGAAGCCCCAAGTCAACTGCGCATGGTGTACGCCGGGCAGGTGCTCAAACTCGACGCCGGCGATCTGGCTCGGGCGCGACGGACGGTCCGCGCCAAAGCCGGCAAGCCCAACGCCGCCCGCCGTGCCGCGGCGGCGGCCCTGATCGGGGCGCTGTGGTCCAAGGTGGACGGCGAGCATCTCGAACGGGAGCTGTTCATCGACGAGATCGCGGGACGGAGCGAGTTCCACGATTTCCTGTTCGCCTGGTGGCCCGCGCTGACCCCGGAGGATGTCCTCGGGTGGCTCGCCGACCCGGCGCGAGTGGTGGGTCTGGACGCCGGCGCGGCGGCCACGCTGGCCGCCTCGTACGGGAAGGAATTTGCCGTTGATGATGTGCCCCTGCTCGATGAACTGGCCGGGCTCCTCGGCGAACCGCCGGTGGCGACCCGGACCACCGAGCCGGAATGGAAACTGAGGGAGCTCTCGACCGGGACCCGCACGGTAAACACCTTCGTGCTCTCCTGCGGGCTGCGGGACGGCTGGGAGCTGTACGCGCCGGGCCACCCCACGCCGATCGCGGTGGCCGGCCCGGGCATCGACAACGACGCGGTGGTGGCGGCGCAGCGGTGGGCCGAGATGGTCATCCTGCGCGAAGGGCACAAGGTCGTCGGCTGGACCGACGGCTACGACCCGCACGGCGAGGACGGCTACGTGCCGCGGCTGGCCGAGCCGCTGCCCGTGGAGGAGGCCGACGACGGCCCGGCCGAGGAGCCGTACCTGCACGTGATCCTGGACGAGGCGCAGGACCTGTCGCCGATGGAGTGCCGGATGATCGCCCGCCGGGCCGAGCACGCGTCGATGACCGTTGTCGGCGACCTCGGCCAGGCGACCCACCCCCTGGGCGCGGGCTCGTGGCCGGCGCTGGTCGCGCGCCTCGGCAAGCGGGAGTCGCGCACGCTGGAGCTGAACACCGGCTACCGGGTGCCGCAGGCGATCACCGATTACGCGGCCCGGTACCTCGCCCCCGGCATCCCGCCGACCCGGTCGTATCGCCCCGGCGGCGACCTGGTCATCCGCCAGGTCGACGACCTGGACGCCGCGGTGCGGGACGCGCTGGCGGAGGTGCCCGCCGAGGCGACGGCCGCGGTGGTCGCGGCCGACGGCGCCACCCTCTCGGCCGATTTCCTGCCGGCCGGGCTGGTGAAGGGCCTCGAGTTCGACCACGTCATCGTGGTGGAGCCGGCCGACATCGTGGCCGCCGAGCCGCGCGGCCGGAGCAGGCTGTACGTCGTGCTGACGCGCGCGGTCGCGAGCCTGACCGTGCTGCATCGCAAGCCGCTGCCGCCCATTGCGTGACTTGCACCGGGTGGCGGCGCGAAGCCGGGGCGACCATGCTGCACCGTGCGCCGCTGCCGGCCTTACAGTGACCGTGATGAAGCCGCCGCCCAACCTGCGTCAGCAGCGCAAGGAAGAGACGCGCGCCCGGATCGCCGCCGCGGCCATGGGACTCTTCGCCGAGCGGGGGTTCGAGCGGGTCTCCGTCGCGGAGGTCGCCGCGGCCGCCGGCGTCACCGAGAAGACCGTCTTCAACCACTTCGCCACCAAGGAAGACCTGGTCTACGCCGGGGACCACGCCTTCGAGGCGGACCTGCTCGACGCGGCCCGGTCGCGGACGCCGGGCTCGTCGGTGCTCGACGCGGTGCGGACGTTCCTGCTCGAGAGGTACGCCCACGGCGGGCAGAGCCGGGCCGCCACGCTCGCGGTTCTGCTGGCCGAGAGCCCGGCGCTGCGGGCGCGCGAGCGGGAGATCCTGGCCCGCTACGCCGACCGGCTGCGCGACCAGATCGCCGCCGAGATCGGCGCGCGCCCCGGCGATCTGCGGCCCACCGTCGCGGCCCAGGCCATGATCGCGGTGCACCAGGCGGTGATCGCCGGATACCGCGACGGCCTCCTGGCCGCCGAGCCCGCCGCGGCGGCCGAGCACGCCGAGCTGGATCAGCGGATGCGCCGCGCGGCCGAGGAGGCGTTCGAGCTGCTCGCGGGCGGCCTCGCCGACTGGCCGTAGCGAACGACGCCCGCCCGCCGTGCAGGACCCAAGCCGCGCCGGTGGGCAGCCGCGCGGCGGTTCCGGCTCAGGCGAAGGTGGGTGTGCCGGCCAGCAATCCGCCGTCGATGACCAGCGTGCTGCCGGTGACGAAGGCGGCCTCCGGCGCGCACAGCCAGCGAATCGCGGCGGCCACCTCGTCGACGGTGCCCAGTCTCTTCGCCGGCACCGCCCGGGCCACGTGCTCGCGCGCGGCCGCGCCGGCGCGGTCGAGCTGTTCGGTGTGGATCGGGCCGGGCGCGATCGCGTTGATCCGCACGCCCTGGGCGGCGTAGTCGAGCGCCGCGCTCTCGGTGAGCCCGATCAGCGCCCGCTTGGCCGCGACGTAGCCGGCCAGGCCGGCGAGCGACCGGAGGCCGGCGGTGGAGGCGACGTTGACGATGGCTCCGCCGCCGGTCGCGATCATCGCGGGGATCTCGCTGCGCATCGACAGGAACGTGCCGCGCAACGTCACCGTGATGGCGGCGTCGAACTCGTCCGGCGGGACCTCGGCCAGCGGCCGCGGCCGGGACCCGTGCGCGGCGGCCGCGTTGACCGCGACGTCGAGCCGGCCGAACTCGCCGACCGCCCGGCCGACCATCGCCTCGGTCGCGCCGCTCTCGCTGACGTCGGCCGGCAGCGCGATCGCCGTGCCGCCGGCCGCGGCGATCTCGTCGCGGACCGTGGCCAGGCGCTGGGCGTCCCGCGCGACCAGGACCACCGATGCGCCGGCCGCCGCGAACGCCCGCGCGGTGGCAGCCCCGATGCCCCGGCTCGCGCCGGTCACCAGGACCACGTGCGCTCCCCCGTCGATCGTCACGCCGCGCCTCCCCTCGTTTCGTTACAGTGACTGTAACGAACTTTCCGGCGCCAGCAAAGCGCCGTTGCACGGCACGCCCCCGGCGAAGTCGAACGGCAGCCCGGCCGCGAAGGCCGGCCGCGGGTGGTCCATCAGTTGGAAATGCAGGTGGGGCTCGCTGGAGTTGCCGGAGTTGCCACACCGGGCCAGTTCCTGCCCGGCCACCACCCGGTCGCCGGGCCGGACCGTCGCCGAGTGGCGCCGCAGGTGGGCGTAGAGCGCGTAGCGGCCGTCACCCAGATCGACCACGATGTGGTTGCCGACCACCCGGCCGGCGCCGAGGAACTCGCGGACCATGCCCTCGGCCAGCAGGTAGAGCAGGGCCGGCAGCGAGGTGCGACTCCGGTGGTCGCGCTGCCACTGGGAGACCCGCACGACCCGGCCGGGCGCCGCCGCGAGCACGGGCCGGCCGAACCCGGGGAACTCGGCCGCCCGGCGGAACCCTCGCGGCCGCGAGAACCCCGGAGGATCGAAGACCAGATCTATCGCGTACGTCTGCCCGTACGCGTGCAAGCCGTGACTGGGCACGCGGCTCGCCGGGCTGTTCAGCGCGCGCCACCGGCCGCGGACCGGCGGCTCGACCAGCAGCGGCTCGGCGCGCACCCGGCCGACGAAGGCATAGAGAGCCATCGCGCCGCCCAGCGCGGGCAGCACCACCCACCAGGCGAGGTCGTAGGGCAGGACCGACTGGCCCAGAATCGCCAGCAGGACAAGGAACAACAGAGGCAGACGCACACGGGCGACCAGGCGGGCCACGATTCCTCCCGAGGGACTAGACTTCGGAATTACGTACTTCCAAAGTAGCGGAGGATGGCTCGTGACCCAACCCGACGAGGAACTGGCCGCGAGATTGGCACGGATCGAGCGGCGCCTCGACGCCCTGGAGGCCCCAGCGCCCCGGCCGGCGCCGGTCACCGACGACCCCGACCAGTTCTGGGCGCTCCGGCAACTGCGCGCGCTGGCGTCCGAGCCCGGCGCGGTGCTGTTCACCGGGCTGGTCGACCTGCCGGGCGGCGCGCACTACGAGTGGCAGGAGGGCAGGCCGGCCGAGGCCGTGCTCGAGTCGGACTGGGCCGAGCAGGCGCCGGTCCTGGCGGCGCTGGCCCACCCCGCGCGGGTGCGGATCCTCCGCGAGGTGCTGCGCGGGGCCGGCTCGGCCGCCGAGCTGCAGGCGATCGACGGCATCGAGAGCACCGGCCAGCTCTACCACCACGTGCGCCAGCTGACGGCGGCCGGCTGGCTGCGCACGACCGGCCGCGCGCAGTACGCGGTCCCGCCCGAGCGCATCATCCCCCTTCTCGTGATCATGGCGTGCGCCCAGCGCTGACGACAAGGCAATCCTCAGATCTCCGGGGGCCGGACCGATGGAGGGTGGTCAAGGCCCTCGATCTGGAGAACCGATGCCTGCTGCCGCACGCGTACGACCGTGGCGTGACCCGGTCGTGGCCGGTCTCGGCGTCTGGGCTCTCGCCACCGCCCTGTGGTTCCTGGCCGGCGGGGCCGGCCCGCGCACCCAGGTGCTGGTCACCTGGGTGTCGATGCCCCCGCTCGACCTCGCCCTCTTCGTGCTGTCCCGCCGGGCCGGCCGGGCCGCCGCCGGGGCGCCCGAGCGCCGCTTCTGGCGGGCCATGGCCGTGGCCGCCGCGATCTTCCTGGCCGGCGACCTGAGCCAGGTCGCGGCCACCCTCGCCCGGGGCATGCCGGGCACGATCGCCCCGATCGCCGTGCAGTCGGCCGCCTCGGTGCTGGGCACGCTGGTGGTCGTGGCGGTGGCCCTCACCTACCCGATCGGTGTCGTGTCGGGCGCCGCCCGGCTGCGCTTCGCCCTGGACTCGGCGACCGTGCTCACTGCGGCCGGGGTCCTCTCCTGGTGCCTGCTGTCCCGGCCCGCCCTCACAGTGGCCGGCTCGGCCGGCTTCGCCACCGCGATGTTCGGTTTCGCCGTGCTCATGGTGGGCGTCTTCGTCGGGATGCGGCTGGGCCGCTCGGGGCAGAACCCGCTGCGCGGACCGGCCGCCGCCACCATGATCGGCGCCGCCGTCGTCCAGAGCCTGACCAGCATGGTCATTCCCTCCGGCGTCCGGGACGACCTGGTCGCGGTGCGGGGCTTGCTGGTGCTGCTGCCCTGCTTCCTGGTCGCGGCGGCCGCCCGCCTGCACGAGCGGAACCCTGGGGCCCCGCGGCCGAGCAACCGGCGCCGGCGGTTCAGCATCCTGCCGTACGCGGCCACGACGGCCGTCTTCGGCGTGCTCGCCGACGCGCTCCAGGAGGGCGACAGCAGGCGCCGCTGGGTCGCGGTGACCGGCCTGTTCGTCAGCTTCGTGCTGGTCGCGGCGCGGCAGTCGCTGGCGCTACGGGACAACGGCCGGCTGCTGGACCGCCTGGACGAACAGCGCAACCGGCTGGAGTCGCTGCTGCGGCACTCGTCGGACATCACCTCGATCTGCGACGCCGCCGGCCGCATCCGGTACGTCACCCCGGTCGTGCTCGAGGTGCTCGGGCACCGGCCCGAGGACATCGACGGGATCCGGCTGACCGAGCTCGTCCACCCCGACGACCAGGTGAAGCTGGAGAGCCGGCTCGGCGTGCTGTTCGGCGGGCCCGGCGCGCAGATCCGCTACCAGGCGCGGTTCCGGCACGCCGACGGCTCGTACCGGTGGATCGAGGTGGTCGCCGTCAACCTGCTCGAGGAGCCCGGCGTGCACGGCATCGTCAGCAACGCCCGCGACATGACCGAGGCGCGCGCCGCCCGCGACCTGCTGGAGCACCAGGCCACCCACGACGCGCTCACCGGGCTGGCCAACCGGCGCCTGCTCACCGAGCGGATGCGGGAGCTGGCCGGCGGCCAGGCCGCGATGCTGCTGATCGACCTGGACGGCTTCAAACCGATCAACGACCGGTACGGGCACGCGGCCGGCGACGAGGTGCTGCTGCACGTGGCCGAGACCCTGCGCGGCTGCAGCGCCGCCGGGCTGCCGGCCCGGCTCGGCGGCGACGAGTTCGCCGTGCTGCTGCCGGGCGCCGACCTGACCACGGCCGAGCGGGTGGCCGCCCGGTTCCGGGACGGGCTCTCGGCGCCCGCCCTGATCGCGGGCCGGCCGGTCGCCGTGCGAGCGAGCGTGGGCTGCGCGGCGGGACCGGTCGACGACGGCCTCCTGCACCGGGCCGACCTGCAGATGTACAAGCTCAAGCGAGCCGGCTGAGCAGCGAGAGGTCCTTGCCGACCACCCCGGTGACGCCGAGGCGCTCGGCGCGGGCCAGGTCGGCCGCCGTGTCCACCGGCCAGGCCAGCACGACGTCGGTGGCGCGGCGCAGCTCGGCCACGACCGGCGCGGTGAGCAGGCGCAGCCGGACCGAGACGCCGTCGGCCGGCGCGCGGCGCAGGCGGGCGCGCAGCCGGGCCAGCTGGAGCCGGTTGGCGGCGGAGAGGATGCGCCGTACGTTCGGGTCGCCGGCGAACGCGTCGAGCATGGCCCACTGCTTGGTGCAGACCGCGACCGGCGGCCCGTCGCGCACCGCCTCGGCGACCCGCGCGGCCAGACCGGCCGAGCGTCCCTTGAGGTCGAGCAGCAGGCGCGGCTCGTCGCCGGCGGCCGCGAGGATCTCGTGGAGCAGCGGCGCCGCGGCGCCGCGGCGGGCCCGCCCGTGGCGTACCTCCAAAGCGTCCCGCCGCAGCCAGACGTCCGCCTCGACCAGGTCGACGCCGGCCGCCAGGGCGGCCCTCAGGCCGGTGAGCGAGTTCCCGGCCCGATGGGCCACCGCAAGCATGCGATCAAGTCTGCTCCGTCGCGGTCAGCGGTGTCGCGATGTCCTCCAGGCTGCGCCGCTCGGCCTTCACGCCGAGCACCGCCTCCACCAGCCCGCCGGCGATCATCACGATGGCGCCGATCACGAAGGCGAGCACCGTGTCGCCCACCTTGCCGGTCCCGACCAGGTTGGCGAAGATCAGCGGCCCGCTGATGCCGCCGACCGCGGTGCCGATCGCGTAGAAGAACGCGATCGCCAGCGCCCGCGTCTCCATCGGGAAGATCTCGCTGACCGTCAGGTAGGCCGAGGACGCGCCGGCCGAGGCGAAGAAGAGCACCACGCACCAGCAGGCCGTCATGGTGGTCGCGTTCAGCGATCCCTGGCTGAACAGCCAGGCGGTCCCGAGCAGGAAGATCCCGGAGAGCACGTACGTCCCGGTGATCATGATCTTCCGGCCGATCGAGTCGAAGAGCGGCGCCAGCAGCAGCGGCCCGGCGAGGTTCCCGACCGCGATCACCGCGAAGTAGTAGCCGGTGTTGCCCGACGGCACCTGGAAGAACGTCTGCAGGATCTGCGCGTACCCGAAGGTGATGGCGTTGTAGAGGAACGCCTGCCCGATGAAGAGCGCGAACCCGAGGGCCGCCCGCTTCGGGTACTGCTTGATCAGGGTCTTGGCGATCAGGCCGAACCCGATCGACTTGCGCTGGTGGATCTCGATGGTCTGGAGGACCGGCTCGAGCTCGACGTTGTCCTCCCGCTCGACCTCCTCCTCGACGCCGCGCACCAGCGCCTCTGCCTCGTCGGCGCGGCCGTGGATGAACAGCCAGCGCGGGCTCTCCGGCACGTGCCGGCGGACCAGCAGGATCACCAGCCCGAGCACCACGCCCATGCCGAACGCCACCCGCCAGCCCCAGCTCACCGGGAGCTGGGTGAGGATCGGCACGGTGAGCAGCGCGCCGAACGCCGCGCCCGCCCAGTAGGTGCCGTTGATGACCAGGTCGATGCGGCCGCGGTGCTTGGCCGGGATCAGCTCGTCGATGGCCGAGTTGATCGCCGCGTACTCGCCGCCGATGCCGGCGCCGGTGACGAACCGGAACAGGAAGAACCACCACGGGTCGAACGACAGCGCGGTCATCGCGGTGCCGAACAGGTAGACGGCCAGCGTGATCAGGAACAGCTTCTTGCGGCCGTACCGGTCGGTCAGCCAGCCGAAGAACAGCGCGCCGCAACAGGCGCCCAGCACATAGATCGCGGCGCCGAGACCGGTGACCTGGCTCTGGGTGATGTCCAGGCCACTGCCGGGCTCGGAGAGCCGGCCGGAGAGGTTGCCGACGATCGTCACCTCGAGGCCGTCGAGCACCCACACCGTGCCGAGACCGATGACGATCATCCAGTGCCACCGCGCCCAGGGCAGCCGGTCGAGCCGGGCCGGGACGTCGGTACGGATCGTTCCCAGGGACATGAGATCGCGTGTGCCCTCTTTTGGGAGATCGCAATCATCGACCACGATGGCCGGATGACCGATTCGACATATGACGTCATCGTGGTCGGGGCCCGCTGCGCCGGGTCGCCGCTCGCGATGCTGCTCGCCCGCCACGGATACCGGACGCTGCTGGTGGACCGGGCGACCTTTCCGAGCGACACGGTGTCCACTCATGTCGTCCATCCGCCGGGCGCGGCGGCGCTGCGCCGCTGGGGCCTGCTCGACCAGGTCACGGCGACCGGCTGCCCGCCGGTCGGGCGCTACTCCTTCGACTTCGGTCCGGTCACGCTCGCCGGGGCGCCGGGCACGAGCGATTCACCGTACGCGTACGCGCCGCGCCGCACGCACCTCGACAAGATCCTGCTGGACGCCGCGGGGGCGGCCGGCGCCGAGATCCGCGAGGACTTCGTGGTCGAGGAGGTGCTGGCCGACGACGGCCGGGTGACCGGGATCCGCGGCGCCGGCGGGGTGACCGAGCGGTCCCGCGTGGTGGTCGGCGCGGACGGCCGCAACTCGATCGTGGCCAAGACCGTGGGGGCGGCGGCGTACGAGGAGGTGCCGCCGCTGACCGTCGGCTACTACTCGTACTGGAGCAACCTGCCGACCGACACGTTCGAGGCGTACAGCAGGCCGGGCCGGGGCTGGGCGGTGTGCCCGACCAACGACGACCGCACGCTGGTCATCGGCGGCTGGCCGCACGCCGAGCTGGCCGCCCATCGCGACCACGTCGAAGAGACCCTGATGGAGATGTTCGCGTCGGCGCCGTCGTTCCTCGAGCGCATCCGCGGCGCCACCCGGGAGGAGCGGCTGGTCGGGTCGTCGGTGCCCAACTACTTCCGGGTTCCGTTCGGCCCGGGCTGGGCGCTGGTCGGCGACGCCGGGTACAGCCGCGACTTCATCACCGCGCAGGGCATCACCGACGCGTTCCTGGACGCCGAGGAGCTGGCCCGCGCGCTGGACGAGGCGCTGAGCGGTCGCGCCCCCTACGCCGAGGCGCTGGGCGACTACCAGGCCCGGCGCGACGCCCGGGCGATGCCGGTCTATCGGATGACGCTGGGCATCGCGTCGCTGCAGCCGCCCGACGAGCAGATGGCCCAGCTGGTGTCGGGGATCGCCGGCAAGCAGCCGGCCATGGACGCGTTCGCCCGCCTCAACTCGGGGGCGACGTCGCCGGCCGAGTTCTTCGCGCCGGAGAACGTCGGCCGGCTGCTGGCCTCATAGCAGCGTCCGGATCTCGGCGCCGCACAGCATCGTCCGGGTCTCGGCGCGTCACAGCAGCGTCCGGATCTCCGCCGCGAAGCCCTGCGGGTCGGTCAGGTGCAGCATGGAACCCGACCGGCCCACGCTTCGCAGCACCTCGTCCTCGATGCCCTGCTGATCCTCGTCGAAGGTGAGCACGCATCGGGTGGCGTACGCGTCGGCGAACGCCAGAGCGAGAGCCGCCGACGCGCCGTGACCCACCACGATCGGCGCGCGGAGCAGCCCCAGGCCGGTCACCAGGCGCTCGAGGTCACGGGCCAGACGCTCGGTCGAGCAGTCGTCGCGGGGCGGGCTCTGGCCGTGCCCCGGCAGGTCGGGGGCGATCACCGTGCAGCTCGCCGTCGCGATCAGATCGGCGGCGAGCTGCCACCACACCGTGCGGTCGTGTGGCTCGTCGTGCAGCAGCAGCACCGGGCGGCCGAACTCTCCCCACCGGTCGTAGACCAGCAGGCTTTTCGGGCTTCCGGCGACGTGGGTGGAGCGGAGGGGGCGCATACCGTCATCAACTTCCTTGGCGGGAGGTTGGCGACGGCTATACCCCCAGATCAAGCCGTTGAAGCAGCACGGTGGCCACATCGACGACCTGGACGTCCTCCGGCGCGCCCTGCGTGGTGACCCCATCGCCGATCATCGTGGCACAGAACGGGCAGCCGACCGCGATGGTCTTGGCGCCGGTCGACAGCGCCTCCTCGGTGCGTTCGATGTTGATCCGCTTGCCGATCTTCTCCTCCATCCACATCCGGGCGCCGCCCGCGCCGCAGCAGAACGAGCGCTCGCGGTTGCGCGGCATCTCGGTGATCTCGCCCAGCAGCTCGCGCGGGGCGTCGAACACGCGGTTGTGCCGGCCCAAGTAGCAGGGGTCGTGATACGTCACGTCGCTCACCGGCTCGACCGGCG
>NZ_JBHTBJ010000079.1:0-12218 GCF_042664765.1 Paractinoplanes rhizophilus
TGCACATGCGCACGACGGTGTACTTCGGCCGGCCATCCGGCCCGAGAATGCGTTTCTCCGCGTCGATCAGCTCGTACCGAGCTTCTACCGATACTCGCTGGCGAAGAACGCCGCGGCTTTTCCCAGGAACTCCTTCTCCAGTTTGAGTTCCCGGTTTTCCTTCTCCAGCTCCCGCAGCCGGGCCCGCTCAGAAATCGTCAGCGGCGGCTCCTCGCCGGCGTGCGCCTGCCGATACGCGTTCACCCAGTTACGCAAGGTCTGCTCGTTCACGCCGATCTCCCGCGCCGTCGACGGAATCGCCCGAGACTCCTCGACCACCATCCGGGCAATCTGGTCCTTGTACTCCGGCGTGTAGGACCTACGCGTCGCCATCACCATTCCCCCTTTACCTTCCCGAAGAGAAAAGATCTTAGTTGGTTCTCTCTCCGGAAGATCCAGGGCGGCTCAGGGCGGGTGTTTGCGGGGACGACGTGTCGATGTCGGTGTCGTTGCCTCGTGGCTGCTCAACGCTCGCTTAGCCGGCCGGGTCTGGCGTGGGCGCCGTGGTGGCGTCGGTGATGGCGGGCATGATGCGGGTGGTGCGTAGCACGGTGTTGTGCGCTGGGAGCCCGTTGCGGCGGCGGGTGCGGATGCTGCGGCGGGGTCGGGGGATCGGGCTGGTGGGTTGGGCGGCTTGCGGGTCGAGCACGGCGATGGCGCTGGCCAGGACTTGGGTGTTCGGGATGACCAAGGGTTCGTTGGCGGTGCGCAGGTGCAGGTGGATGAGCCCGAGTTCGGTGACGGTGCCTTCGAAGCTGCCGCCGAGGGTGCCGTTGTGCAGCCGGATGCGGTCGCCGACGGCGATGGTGCGGGTGAACAGCAGCACGACGCCCGCGACGAGGTTGGCGAGAGTCTGCTGCCCGGCGATGCCGAGCAGGGCGCCGGTGAGCGCGCCGCCGAGCAGGAGCTTCCCGACGGGTACGGCCAGCAGCCCGAGGGTGGTCAGGGCGGTGACGGCGGCACCGGCGATGACGGTCAGGATACGCAGCACGCTGGCGTGGGTGGGCCCGAGGCGGGCGGCGGTGATGGTAGACAGCCAGGCGGCGGCGCGCAGGACGGCGGCGGTCGCGGTGATCAGGAAGCCGGCGGTGCCGGCGGCGGCCACGAGCCGGACGGTGAGGTGCGGCGAGTGCAGGTCGCCGGCGGCGGCGACGGCCGCCGCGCCGGCGGCGAGCACGGTGAGGATCGCGGGTTGCCAGCCGGGGGCGGCGCGGCGCGGTCGGGCGTTGGTGGAGACGTAGACGGCGGAGCCGGTGGGCGCAGGTTGCGTGACGGGTCGGGCGGTCATGGTGTGCAGTGGTCAGGTGGGCGGCGGTCTGGGTTCAGTTGATGCCGTGCAGGACGTGCGCGGGTGAGCGGTGGTCGTGCACGTGCCGGGCGCGTGGCCCGGCGGTCGGGATGGTGAGGGTGAGCACCCCGTCGGTGTAGGTGGCGGTGATGCCGTGCCCGGTGGCGGGCCGATCCAGCTGGATGCGTTGGTCGATGTGGCCGTACGGACGGTGGCCGGTCACGCGCGTGGCATCCGGTATGTGCGGGGCGCCGCGCTGGGCGTGGATGATGATGATGGTGGTGCCGTCGACGGCGACGTCGAGGGTGCCGGGATCCAAACCGGGCAAGTCACAGAGCACCACGTAGTGGTCGTCGCACTGGTAGACGTCCACCGGGACGTCCGGCGCGAGAGCGCGGCGGTGCCGCGCGGCCGGCTGGCCGTGTCGGCGCGCGGTACGGTCCGGGGCGTTGATCGTGGTGGTCATCGGGTCCGTTCACCTCCTCGGGTCAGGTCTTGGTCCCGGCACCGGACGCGCCGGCCGCCGGGACCACCATGTGTCGTGCTCAGCTACGTCCCGGAGCGCCGGGTCCGGCCAGCAGGTGAGCGGCGTGCTCGGCGTGGGTCTCGTCGACGAGGACCTCGTAGCTGTCGGCGCGCATGCCGCTGATGGAGGCGAAGTCGCGGCGGCCGCCGGTGAGCGTGTGGGCGGCCAGTCCGAGCAGGGCGCCGAGCACGGCGCCGATGATCGTCCCGTTGACGGCGAGCAGCAGCGCGGAGACCAGCGGGTTGATGAGGTTGAACAGGCCGAGGATCCAGCCGAACAGGGCGCCGAGCACGGCACCGCCGATCGCGTTGTACGCGGCGGCCTTGGCGAGGGTGAGCCGGCCGGTGACCTGTTCGTAGCTGTGCAGGCCGCGGCCGACGATCGCGACGTGTTCGACCGGGAACTGCTGGTCGGACAGGTAGTCGACGGCCTGTTCGGCGGCGGTGTAGCTGGGGTAGGCGGCCACGGCCCGCTGCGCGGGCGCGGCGGTGGTCGGGGTTTCGAGGGTCGGCGTCATCGCGGTTGTCCTCCTTCTCGGTGGCGAATCAGCCAGAACAACAGGTGTGTTCAGTGCGGGATCAGCCGGCGTTGACGGTGATCCGGCGGGGCTTGGCGGTCTCGGTCTTGGGCACCCGTACGGACAGGACGCCGTCGGCCAGGTCGGCGCTGATGTGCTCGGTGTCGATGCCGCCGGGCAGCAGGGTCTGGTAGGTGAACTGCCCGACGCGGCGGGTACGGTGGCGCAGCCAGCCGACCTTCTCCTTCTCGACGATCTCACCCGTCACGCGCAACTGGTCACCGGCGACCTCGACGGTGAGGTCCTTGCGGTCGACGCCGGGCAGGTCGATCTCGACCAGGTAGGCGTCGTCGGTTTCGGTGACGTCCGCCAGCGGTGTCCAGCCGGCGCCGGTGAGCGGGTTGCCGGTAAGGACGGTGGAGAGCAGGTCGGTCATCCGCTGTTGCAGCTGGGCGAACTCGCGCAGCGGCTCATAGACCGCGGGGGTGCTCGCCGCGTTGGTGGAGCGCAGAATTGGAAGTGTCATCGCTTCCTCCACAGGTGTGTCCACAGCGCGTCGTGCGGGGTCGTCTGCGCGGCGCGCGCACGAATGGGGGCCGGTCACGGCCCGGCACCCGGGGGTGGGGGTGCCGGGCCGCTTCGGAGGTGACCGGGAGAAAGGTCATGGCAGGCGGCTCGACGGCCGCGAGAGTGTGGGTCAGGCCTTGATCTGCTTGCGGCCGGTGCTGCCGGAGCCGATGCTGATCTTGCGGGGCTTGGCCTTCTCCGAGACCGGGATGCGCAGTTCGAGGACGCCGTTGTCGTAGCTGGCCTCGAGCTTGTCGGTGTCGAGGGTGTCGGCCAGGAACAGCTGCCGGCTGAACACGCCCATCGGCCGTTCGGAGATCACGGTCTCGACGCCGTCCTTGGTGGTGCGCTGCCGCTGGGCCTTGACCTGCAGCACGTTGCGCTCGACGGTCAGCTCGATCGAGTCGGGGTCGACGCCGGGCAGGTCGAAGTACACGTTGAACCAGTCACCGTCGCGCTCGGCGTCGACGTGCATCACCGCGGGCCGGCCGGCGGTGCCGGTGAGCTGCTCGAAGACGCGGTCGATGTCGCGGAACGGGTCGGTACGCATCAGCATGGTCATCTCCTCCTCGGTGCTCCTTCACCCAAGGGTCTTCGGTTCCCGGGGATCTCCCGGTGGTTGAGTGGCATTGACTCAACTTGTCTCTACCGATACAACGAAGTCATGGCAGCGTCAAGTCCATCGTTCAAGAAATCTTCGGTGGCCGCCGGTGGGGCGGCCCTGGACGCCCGGTGGCAGTCGGAGGGCCTGTATCCGATTTCGGTGGTCACCGAGATGACCGGTCTGGGTGCACCCACGCTGCGCGGCTACGAGCGGGCCGGGCTGCTGCAGCCGGCGCGCACCGCGGGGGGCATGCGCCTGTACAGCCCGCGCGATGTCACGCTGGTGCGTCGGGCGGCTGTCTTGGCCGCCGAGGGCATCAACCTGACCGGTATCCGCCGGATCCTGGCGCTGGAGGCGCAGGTGTCGGCACTGCAGGCCCGACTCGCCGGCAGGGACGGCGCAGGGAGGCTTTCCGAAGCCGCTGCCGGGACAATGCCGATGGTTGAGCGAGGCGCGCATCGGTGAGACATCTACGGTCGGCCGTCCGAGGAGCGCCACTGCGCCGTGTGCCGCGCTGGCTGTGGCCGGTCAGGTGCCGAAGCCGGCCGCTTCGTCGGCGGCGGTGATCTGGGCGTGGAAGCGCTGGTGGACCCAGCAGGTCTCGCCGAGCAGGGTGATCTTCGCCCAGCGGCCGGCGACCGGGCCGAGCCGGGTGGCGCGTGGCAGGGTGCCGATCAGGCGTCGCGGGTTGGCGCCGCCGGAGAACTTGGTGCTGTCCAGCACGTAGATGGCGTCGTCGGTGACGGCCACGCACCGGTACTTGATCCAGAACATGGTGAGGCCGGTCAGGTACGTGATGACGAAGAACAGGAAGTTCGGCGCCGACTGGCAGATGAACGCCTGCCGGACCTGCGCGCCTTCGGGCAGCAGATGCGCGGCGCGCCGCACCAGGTCCTCCCGAGGTTGCCTCTCACGCGGCACGGCCGCCCCCGCGTCGTCCTTCACCGCCATTCCTATCCCATGTGTGCCGCCGCTGACCGTATCCATGCCGGCCGAAGGTGCGGCCAGGCTGGGCCGCATGCCGGCCGGGAATGCGGCTGCGCCCGCGGCGTGGAGCTCCGCGGGCGCAACTCTTTCGATCATCAGGGGCCTCAGGCCGAACCGGTCCCGGCCCGCGCAACCGGATCAGGTGCGCTAACCCATGATTTAGCACTCGCCGCCGCCGAGTGCCAGACAGATGTGATGTGAACTGGATCACAACGAAAGAGTTGACAGGACTGGGCTCAAGTTTTATTCGTTGAAGGTGAGAGCTTCGGCGATTCCCCCGTCCATGTGAAGGAGGTTGACCATGGGACGCGCCGTTGGTATCGACTTGGGCACCACCAACTCCGTCGTTGCCGTGTACGAGGGCGGTCAGCCGCAGGTGATCGCGAACGCGGAGGGCGGCCGGACCACCCCGTCGGTGGTGGCGTTCACCGACTCGGGTGAGCGACTCGTGGGGCAGTTGGCCCGGCGGCAGGCGGTGCTGAACCCGAAGGGCACGATCTCGTCGGCGAAGCGGTTCATCGGCCGCCGCCACACCGAGATCAAGACCGAGGCCGATCAGGTGTCGTACGACGTGACCGCCGGCCCCGACGGTGCGGTCCGCTTCGCGGTGCGGGGTAAGCAGTACGCGCCGGAGGAGATCAGCGCGCAGGTGTTGCGCAAGCTGGTCGACGACGCGGCCAAGCACCTGGGGGAGAAGGTCACCGACGCGGTGATCACCGTGCCGGCGTATTTCAACGACGCGCAGCGGCAGGCCACCAAGGCCGCCGGCCGGATCGCCGGGCTGAACGTGCTGCGGATCATCAACGAGCCCACCGCCGCGGCGCTCGCATACGGGCTGGACAAGAAGGGCCACGAGACGGTCCTGGTGTTCGACCTCGGCGGCGGCACCTTCGACGTGAGCATCCTGGACGTCGGTGACGGCGTGGTCGAGGTCCGCTCCACCGCCGGCGACACGCACCTGGGCGGCGACGACTTCGACCGCCGCCTCGTGGATCACCTCGCGCTGGAGTTCCAGCGCGACAACGGCATCGACCTGCGCGCCGACCCGCAGGCGCTGCAACGGCTCTACGAGGCCGCCGAGAAGGCGAAGACCGAGCTGTCGTCGGTGACCCAGACGCAGGTGAACCTGCCGTTCATCACCGCCGACGCGTCCGGCCCCAAGCACCTGATCACCACGATCACCCGGGCCAAGTTCGACCAGCTCACCGCGGACCTGGTGGAACGGTGCCTGCAGCCGGTGCGCCAAGCCCTGGCGGACGCGAAGATCAGCGAGAACGACCTGGACGAGGTCATCCTGGTCGGCGGCTCGACCCGGATCCCGGCCGTGCAGTCCCTGGTCAAGCGGCTGACCGGCGGCAAGGAGCCGAACATGTCGGTCAACCCCGACGAGGTCGTCGCGCTCGGCGCCGCGGTGCAGGCCGCCGTGCTGCAGGGCGAGGTCAAGGACGTCCTGCTGCTGGACGTCACCCCGCTGTCGCTGGGTGTCGAAACCCTGGGCGGGTTGATGACCCGGCTGATCGAGCGCAACACCACCATCCCGACCCGCCGTTCCGAGACTTTCACCACCGCCGAGGACAACCAGCCCGCCGTCGACGTGGTCGTGCTGCAGGGCGAACGGGAGAAGGCCGCCGACAACCGGATCCTGGGCCGGCTGCGCCTCGAAAATATTCCGCCGGCGCCGCGCGGGGTGCCGCAGATCGAGGTCACCTTCGACATCGACGCCAACGGCATCCTCAACGTCTCCGCCAAGGACTCCGCCACCGGCGCCGAACAGAAGATCACCATCTCCGGCTCGGGCACCCTCGACGAGGCCGAGGTGCAGAGGATGGTCGCCGACGCCGAACGGCACCGCGCCGACGACACGAAGCTGCGCGAGGCCGTGGAGGCCCGCAACACCCTCGACGCGGTCGCCTACCAGCTCGAACGGCGCCTGGCCGAGCTCGGCGACGCCGTGGCGGTGCACGACAAGGCCCGCGCCGAGATGCTGGTGTCCGACGCCCGGCAGGCGATCAAGGACCCGGCCCCGCTCGACCGGCTGCGGTCCCTGACGGCCGACCTGCAGCAGATGCTGCACGGCCTGGCCACGACCTCCGCAGGATCGACCGCCACCGGAGCCGGCGCAGGCACGGCGGCGGGTCCGGCCGCGGGCGAGGACGACGTGATCGACGCCGACTACTCCCCGGCCGGCTGACCCGCAGTGAGCGAGCGACACAGGGAGGTGACCTGAGATGACCAGCGCCCAGCACGATGCCCGCCCGCACGACGCGGACGCTGCGGCGCAAGCCGATGTGCCGGCCGGCGCGGACACCGCACCGGCCGGCACCCCGGCCGAACCCGGCACGCGGGATGCCGGGCCGACGGTTTTGGAGCTGGAGGACCGGTGGCGGCGGGCCGTGGCGGAGCTGGACAACTTGCGCAAGCGGTTCGAGCGGCAGCTGACCGAGCAGGCCCGCACCGAACGGGCCCGCACCGCGGCGGCGTTCCTGCCGGTCCTGGACAACCTGGAACTGGCGTTGCGGCACGCCGACGCGGACCCGCAGGCGATCGTCACCGGGGTCCGCGCGGTGCACGCCCAGGCGATCGACGCGCTCGCCGGCCTCGGCTTCCACCGCATCGACACCCCGGGCGTGCGGTTCGACCCGGCCCGGCACGAGGCCGCCGGATCGGTGCCCGCCACCGACGGCGTGCAACCGGGCACCGTGACCGAGGTGCACCGGGCGGGCTACGCCGCCGACGACGGGACGCTGGTGCGCCCGGCGGTGGTCACCGTCGCGCAAGCCGTGAAAGAGCAGGACGGCTAGGAAGGGGGTGAAGCGGTGGCTACCACGACGAAGGACTACTACCAGGTGCTGGGAGTCGAGCGGTCAGCCGGGCAGGACGAGATTCAGCGCGCCTACCGTAAGCTGGCCCGCCGCTTCCACCCGGACATCAACAAGGAACCCGGCGCGGAGGACCGGTTCAAGGACATCAACGAGGCCTACGAGGTTCTGTCGGATCCGAAGAAGCGCGCCCGCTACGACCGCTACGGCGCGCAGTGGCGGCAGATCCCGGAGGACTACGACGGCCCCATTCCAGGGACCGGCCCGTTCCGCGGCGCGGGCCGTCGGGTGTACGTCAACACCGGCGGCCCCGGGTTCGGCGAGCCGGGCTTCGACGAGGCCGGCTTCGGCGGTGTGGATGTGGAAGATCTGCTCGGTGGCCTCTTCGGCGGCCGGTCCGGCGGGTTCGGCCGGGGCGGCCGGGTGTCGGCGCCGGGCGCGGACAGCGAGGCCGAGATCGAACTCACGGTCGAGGACGCGTACGCCGGTGGGCGGCGGCGGATCACGCTGCCAACGCCGTCGGGGCCGCGCAGCTTCGACGTCGCGATCCCGGCCGGCGTGACCGACGGGCAACGGATCCGGCTGGCCGGGCAAGGCTCGGCCGGGCTCGGCGGTGGCCCGCGCGGCGACCTGTACCTGATCGTGCGGCTGGCCCCGCACCCGCGGTACCGGGTCGAGGGCCGCGACATCACCGTGCCGCTGCCGGTCGCCCCGTGGGAGGCCGTGCTGGGCGCGAACGTGCCGGTGGACACCCCCGGCGGCCGGGTGCAGGTGCAGGTACCGGCCGGGTCGTCGTCCGGGCGGCGGCTGCGGCTGCGTGGCCGCGGCATGCCCCACCCGAACGGCGCCGCGGGTGACCTGTACGCCGAGGTCAGGATCGTCGTCCCGGCTCAGGTGACGCCGGACGAACGGCAACTGTGGCAGCGCCTGGCGCAGACCGCCACCTTCGACCCGCGCGATGCTCGGGCCGCAACCTCATCAGGGGGCCGGTCATGACCCGCTACCTGCTGGCCCGGCAGGCGCCGGTATCGGCCTTGACGGTGACCCAGTTCGCCGCCGCGACCGGCCTCGACGCCTACGAGGTGACCCGGCTGGTCGCGCTCGGGCTGCTCGACGCCGTCCGCGGCCCCGCCGGGCCGCTACTGCCCGCGACGCAACTGGCCCGGGCCGCCCGCATCACCCGGCTCCGCGCCGGGCTCGGCTTGAACTACACAGCGCTCGGGGTGGTCCTCGAGCTGCTCGAGCGCATCGAACACCTGGAGGCCGCACTGCGCGCCGAACGCAGCGGCCGGAACGGACCGTGGAGGTGATCAGCTGATGGACGCCAACCGCCTGACCCAGAAATCGCAGGAAGCGCTGCACGACGCGCAAACCAAAGCGCTACGGTTCGGGCACGTCGAGGTCGACGGCGAGCACCTGCTGCTCGCCCTGCTCGACCAACCCGACGGCCTCGCGCCGCGCCTGCTGGCGCAGGCCGGCGCCGACCCCGACGCCGTCCGCGCCGCCGTCGAAGCCGAACTCGGCCGCCGGCCCCGCGTGTCCGGGCCGGGCTCGCAGCCCGGGCAGGTGTTCGTCACCCAGCGCCTGTCGCGGTTGCTGGACACCGCCGACCGGGAAACCAAGCGCCTCAAGGATGAGTACGTCTCCGTCGAGCACCTGCTGCTCGCCCTGGCCGAGGAGGGCTCGCAGACGGCGGCCGGGCGGGCGCTGCACGAGCGCGGCCTGACCCGCGACCGGCTCCTGTCGGCGTTGACCGGGATCCGCGGCAACCAGCGGGTCACCTCCGCCAACCCCGAGGTCGCCTACGAGGCCCTGGACAAGTACGGCCGGGACCTGGTCGCCGACGCCCGCGCCGGCAAACTGGACCCGGTGATCGGGCGGGACACGGAGATCCGCCGGGTGGTGCAGATCCTGTCCCGCAAGACCAAGAACAACCCGGTGCTCATCGGCGACCCGGGGGTGGGCAAGACCGCCATCGTGGAGGGCTTGGCGCAGCGCATCGCGCACGGCGACGTCCCCGAGGGGCTGCGGGACAAGACCGTGTTCGCCCTCGACATGGGTTCGCTGGTGGCCGGCGCCAAGTACCGGGGCGAGTTCGAGGAACGGCTCAAGGCCGTCTTGAGTGAGGTGAAGGCGGCCGAGGGGCGGATCCTGCTGTTCGTCGACGAGCTGCACACCGTCGCCGGCGCCGGCGGCGGCGCCGAGGGCGCGATGGACGCCGGGAACATGCTCAAGCCGATGCTGGCCCGCGGTGAACTGCACATGATCGGCGCCACCACCCTGGACGAGTACCGCAAGCACATCGAGAAGGACGCCGCCCTCGAGCGCCGCTTCCAGCCCGTGCTCGTCGACGAGCCGAGCGTGGAGGACGCCATCTCGATCCTGCGGGGTCTGCGCGAACGGCTGGAAGTGTTCCACGGCGTACGGATCCAGGACGCTGCGCTGGTTGCCGCCGTCACGCTGTCGCATCGCTACATCTCCGACCGGTTCCTGCCGGACAAGGCCATCGACCTGGTCGACGAGGCCTGCGCGATGCTGCGTACCGAGATCGACTCGCAGCCGGCCGAGTTGGACCAGGCCGATCGCCGGTTGCGCCGGCTGGAGATCGAGGAAGCGGCACTGGCGAAGGAGGACGACCCGGCCTCGCAGGCTCGGCTTGATCAGCTGCGCAAGGAGCTGGCCGACCTGCGCGGTGAAGTCGATGCCATGCGGGCGCAGTGGCAGGCCGAACGCTCGGCCATCCGCAAGGTCCAGGCGCTGCGGGAGGAGATCGAGCAGGTACGCCACGACGCGGACGCCGCCGAGCGCGCCTACGATCTGAACCGGGCCGCCGAACTGCGCCACGGCAAGCTCCCCGAGCTCGAGCGCCGGCTGAACGCCGAGGAGGAACGCCTGACCGGTAAACAAGGCGTACGCCGGCTGCTGCGCGAGGTGGTCACCGACGACGAGATCGCGGGCATCGTTTCGCGGTGGACCGGCATCCCGGTCTCCCGGCTGGTCGAGGGCGAACGGCAGAAGCTGCTGCGGCTCGACGAGATCCTGCACGAGCGGGTCGTCGGGCAGGACGAAGCGGTGCAGCTGGTCGCCGATGCGGTCATCCGCGCCCGCTCCGGGGTGAAGGACCCGCGCCGGCCGATCGGCTCGTTCCTGTTCCTCGGCCCGACCGGCGTCGGCAAGACCGAACTCGCCAAGACCCTCGCGGCGGCGCTGTTCGACAGCGAGGACAACATGATCCGCCTGGACATGAGCGAGTACCAGGAACGCCACACCGTCTCCCGGCTGGTCGGCGCCCCGCCCGGCTACGTCGGCTACGACGAGGGCGGCCAGCTCACCGAGGCGGTGCGCCGCAAGCCGTACAGCGTGGTGCTGTTCGACGAGGTAGAGAAGGCCCACCCGGACGTCTTCAACACCCTGCTGCAGCTCCTCGATGACGGCCGCCTGACCGACGCGCAGGGCCGTACGGTCGACTTCCGCAACACGGTCGTGGTGATGACGTCCAACATCGGCTCGCAGTACCTGCTGGCCGGGGTGACGCCGGACGGCGAGATCAAGGACGACGCCCGCACCCAGGTGACGGACGAGCTCCGCGCGCACTTCCGGCCGGAGTTCCTCAACCGCGTCGACGACGTCGTGCTGTTCAAGCCGCTGACCCTGCCTGAGATCGAACGCGTGGTCGACCTGCTCGTGCAGGATCTGCGCCATCGGCTGGCCGACCGGCAACTGGACCTCCAGCTGACCGAGGCGGCCCGCCGGCACATCGCCGCCGAAGGCTTCGACCCCGTCTACGGCGCCCGGCCGCTACGCCGCTACCTGCAACGCGAGGTCGAGACCCGGATCGGCCGCGCCCTGCTCGCCGGTGACGTCGCCGACGGCTCCACCGTGATCGTCGACCACACCGAGGGCGACGGGCTGACCGTCGCCTGGACCGCACCACACCATCCGAAGGAGGTCACTGCCGCTCAGGCAGCCTAAGCGGCGGCGCCGCCGGCGAACCGACAAAGAACGTGTCCCAAAGACCAGCACGCCGCTGGAGGTGATCATCATGTGGTTGCAGCCGCCACCGCCGGTGACCGACCGGTGGATCCTGCACATTGCCGCCGCCCCGCACCAGGTCGACGACGTCCTCGCCGACCTGTGCATTCACAAACGCGCCCGGCCGATCGGTGACCCCGACTACCCTGCCTACCTCGCCGGCCGGGAAACCCCGTACGAGCCACCCGCCTGGATGGCCTTCGCCGACGCCGAACTGCAACGCCGCGGCTACCACACCCTGTGGTGCGACCCCGACTGCCCACACCACCCATGGCCGCCACGCACCGAACCACCCGCCGCCACCCAGCCGGCGGCACGGCGGCACCGCTCGGGGACGTCGCTGCGCCGGCTCACCAGGGGCGTACCCCACCACCGCGCCACGAGCACCGCACCCGAGCGTGCCGACGCCGCGAAGCTGGCCGGATGAGCATCCCTACCCCGCAGACCCTTCGCAATCCAGGCAGGAGGACACCGCCATGGCCACCATCCACTCCGTGCTGGAACCACAGGCCCGCGACGCCACCGCGACGGCGCTGCAACAGACCCTGGTCGACCTCATCGACCTCGGCCTAGTCGCCAAGCAGGCCCACTGGACCGTCACCGGCCCCCGCTTCCGCAGCCTGCACCAGCAACTCGACGAGGTCGTCGACACCACCCGCACGCACGCCGACACCATCGCCGAACGCTGTGCCGCGATCGGCGTGGCCCCTAATACTGCTACGGCGGGTCGTAGCTTCCGAGGCGTTCGAGTCGTTTGCGGTAGTGGGCGGCTCGGGCGCGTTGGTTGCACAGTTGCCGGAAGGCTGACCAGGCCAGGACGTGTTCGACAGCGTGTCGTG
>NZ_JBHTBJ010000080.1:0-10854 GCF_042664765.1 Paractinoplanes rhizophilus
GCCCAAGGCGACGTGCTCAAACTCATCGGTCAGTGTCATGATCGTGATCCTGTCTGCCCCATCAGGTCATATCTGGCGGAAAACGGATAATCCACTCATCCGTTACACAGACCTACCGACACGCCCGCAGCTGATGCAGATCACCACCGGCGCCGCCCAAGATGTGCGCGACTTCTACCCCCAGCACTCTGTTCCCGCCCCGGCCGCCCGTCCCAGCGGCGAAGCCGGGCCGCGGGACCTGCTCGTGCTCAGCATCGACGCCACCGGCATCAATATGATCGATTCCGGGCTGCGCGAGACCCCACCCGGCCGCGACCACGGGCCGCAACCGCCGTCGGCGCAGCTCTCCTGCCGCGAACGCACCGGCCGGACCCGTATGGCCGTGGTCACCGCGGTCTATGACGCCGCACCCGCGGTCCGCGGCCCGGCCGACATCATGCCCACCGGCGCGATCGAACGCGCTGGCCGCCGGCCCGGGCCCAAAGCCGTCAACCGAGAGGTCGACGCGTCGATCATCGACTCCACCGCCCCGATGACCACCAGGTTGTTCGACCGGGCTCAGCAACGCGACCCGCAACACCTGCGCCGCTGGATCGTGCTGGTCGACGGCAACAACCACCAGATCGACCGCATCAACGCCGAGGCCCACGCCCACGGCGTCCGGATCAACCTGATCCTCGACTTCGTCCACGTCCTCGAATACCTCTGGAAGGCCGCCGAGGACCTGCACCCCACCCAGCCCGGCCGGGCCGCCTTCATCGCCCGCACCGCCCGCGACCTGCTCGAACACCACCCAGCCCGAGTCATCGCCGACCTGACCAGCCAACATGAGGCCCTCGCCCAGGCCGGCACACCAGCATCCGGGCTCAAGCGCTGCATCGACTACCTCACCGCGAAACAGCCCTACCTCATCTACCGCATCGCCCTGGCCATGGGCTGGCCCATCGCGACCGGCGTGATCGAGGGGACCTGCCGCTATCTGGTGAAAGATCGCCTAGCGATCACCGGCGCCCGCTGGAGCCTACCCGGCGCAGAAGCCGTGCTCCTGCTGCGAGCCGTGATCACGAACGGCGATTTCCCGACCTACTGGAAGTTTCATCTCGAGAAAGAACATCAACGTACCCACACCAGCCGCTACCAGCACCAATACGACCTGGCCGCCTGACCAAGATCGAGAAAGTCACTCAGATAGAAACGCACCCTACGGCTGCACACGTTGGCAGGCCAACTGAGACCAGCTCACTTGCGGCTTGGGTCCGAGCACACGTCGGTGCTGTGCGCCTGACCCCGTCCGTTTGGTGGACCGGACGTTGCACCATGCGAACCGCCCAGCGATCGTCCCTGGCAGCCGCTACCAGTCCGTTTGACCAGTTCAGGCCGGAAGCCAACCAGAATTCATAGTACGTAGGTGTACTGCATCCGTGTAGCATGGAGCGCGCGATCTATCGCCTAGAAGTCGTCACGGAGGTGCGGGAGTGGCTCCACCAGCTGCGCCGCACCGATCGCGCGAGCGCCATCCTGGTCGGCCAGGCGATCATTGCCCTGCTTGAAGAAGGCCCGAGCCTTGGTAGACCACTGGTCGACCGGATCAAAGGATCGGACCTGCACAACCTGAAGGAGCTTCGGCCCGGCTCGGCCGGAACAACGGAGATTCGGATTTTGTTCATCTTCGATCCCGCTCGCAACGCCGTCCTTTTGGTCGCCGGCGACAAGGCCGGGCAATGGACCGCCTGGTACCGAGAATCGATTCCGCTCGCTGAGGCGCGGTATGTGACTTACCTGAAAGAAAAGGAGGAGTCATGAGCAGCACCCACGGATACGACCGTGAGGGCTTCCTCACCGAGTTCTTTCCCGACGCTGCGGATCAGGCTGAGGTCGAGGCTGGTGCTCAGGCGCTCATCAACGTCAGCCGAGCCCACCGACTTGCCGAGATGCGCAAGCGCCTCGGATTGACCCAAGCCGAGGTCGCCGATCGGATGAAGGTGCGCCAGGAACGGGTCTCCGCAATCGAACGCGCCAAGGTCGATGCCAGCGAACTGAGGACCCTTGCTGCCTACATCGCGGCACTCGGCGGACGCATGGAGATCGTCGCTGACTTCGGTGGTGAACGCCTTGTAGTCGGCTGATCCCGCGGCCCGAGGACGGACCAGCCCATGCTTACCGGAAGTGAGCAGAGCAAAGCCCAAGCCGATCACGACATGCCGGGACTCGGCCGAACCCACAACACGGCGACCTAGCGGCCCGCCGGCTCCTGGATTCGGCCGGTGGTGGCCGGGTGGCGATCCGGCAGCGGGGGCGCGCCCACCGCGTACGTCAAATAGGCGAAACGGCCCACCTGGGCCGTGCCCGTCAGGATCAGCTCCTGGGAGCTGAGGTGGCGCGGCAGCAGCGGCGCGCCCCGGCCGAGCAGGACCGGTGCGATGCCCAGGATGATCTCGTCGAGCAGGCCTCGGTCGACGAACTGGCCGACCAGGTTGCCGCCGCCGACGAGCCAGACGTTCTTGCCCTTCGCCGCGACCATCATGGCCTCGTGGACTCGCTGCACGTCGCCGCTGACCATGAAGATGTTGGCGTGCGGCACCGGCGGCAGGTCGCGGTTGGTGAAGACCCAGCATGGCACCTGGCCGTAGAGGTCCTGCCAGTTCTGCGGCTCCGCCACGACGTTGTCGTTGGCGACCACCCACTCGTACGTGTTGGCGCCCATGGCGAACGCGCCGACGCCGGCGAAGAAGCCGCCGAACGGGTTCTCGGCGCCCCCGTCGACGTCGAACAGCCATTCGAGCGAGTTGTTCTCGTCGGCGATGTAGCCGTCGATGCTCGTCGCCGTGTAGTACTGCGTCTTCGCCATGAGGATCACCATGCCACGAGCTAGCGGGCGAAAGGGGCGAAATCGACCCCTAAGCCGCGTCGTTGCGGAGCACCAGGATGGCGATGTCGTCGCGGGGCTCCTCGACCGAGAAGTTGATCGTGATGGAGCGCAGGCGGGCCGCCATCACGTCGGCCGGATAGCCGGCCAGCGGGCCGGCCGCGTCGCGCAGCCGGCCGGTGCCGAAGAGCTCGCGGCCGCGGCGCCGCTCGGTCACGCCGTCGGTGTAGAATATCAACGAATCGCCGGGGCCCAGCCGGACCTCGGTGTCGGGCGAGGAGATCGTTTCCAGCAGGCCGAGCGCGGTGCCGCCCTCGCCGACGAACGAGGTCTTGCCGTCGGCGCGCACCAGCACCGCCCGGTCGTGCCCGGCCAGGTGCAGGCAGACCACCAGGGTGCCGTCGGCCTCGCGCCGCACCGAGGCCATCGCGAGCGTGCAGTACCGGCCGCCGCCGCGCTGCACCAGCGTCTTGTTGACCCGGCAGAGGATCTCGGTCATCGGCTTGCCGTCGTCGACCAGGATCCGGATGACGTCGCGGACCAGGCCGGTCACCGTGGCCGCCTGCACACCCTTGCCCGAGACGTCGCCGACCACGACCAGCCACCGGTCGTCGCCGGCCGGCACCACGTCGTAGAAGTCGCCGCCGACCTCGGAGCCGGTCGGCACGTACTCGGCGGCGAAGCCGACCCCCTCGACGTGCGGGAGCGCCGGCGGCAGGAGCGACGCCTGGAGGGTGCGGGCGACCTTGCGCCGCTCGTCGTGGATGCGGGCGTTGTCGATGGCCAGCGCGGCCCGGCGGGCGACGTCCTCCAGCACCGCCACCTCGTCGGCGTCGTGCCGGTGCTTCGCGTGTTTGCCGATCGCCAGCGTGCCGAGCCGGGCGCCGCGAGCCACCAGCGGCACCGCGAAGCCCTCGGACGGCGGGCCGAACATGACCTGGGTGCCCAGCCGGGACGCCTCCTCGAGCCGGGACAGGATCGAGTCGGGCGCGGTCTCGGCGAGCGTCTCGTGCAGCTGGGCCAGCGCGCCCTCGTCGGCGTGGGTGGCCGCGGCCAGCTGTAGGCGGCCCCAGGCGTCGGTGGTGTGCACCGCGCACCACTGGCCGAGCCGGGGCACCACGAGCTGCGGGATCAGCGCCATCGTCAGGTTGACGTCGAGCGACATGGCGAGCAGCTCGCTGGCCTCGGCCAGGAACGTCAGCCAGGTCTGCCGGCGCAGGTCGGCGCGGCGGAGCCGGTCGTTCTCGAGGTGCAGCGAGAAGCGCTCGGCGACGATCGTGGCCAGCGGCTGGGCGTAACCGGTGGGCGCCGCGTCGAGCTCGAGCTCCCCCGAGTACGGCCGGTGCACGGCCAGCGGGACGCGGATGGTGTCGGCGTCCTCGCGCGGCTGCCGGCCGTGCCGGGCCAGGAGCAGCCGGCCGGCGCCGTCGCCGCGGTCGAGCCGCACCACCCCGCCGGCCGCGCCGGTCAGCCGGGCGAGCCGGGACAGCAGGTCGGTGGCGAAATCGGCGAGCGCCTCGTCGGTCTGCCGCTCGGGGTTGATCTGCAGCAGCGCGGTCAGCGCCCCCACGCTCGGCGTGCCGGCCTCGAGGACGTTGGACGCGGGGATCACCGCCGCGGTGGGCTCGGACGCCGCGAGCGACGGCGCCGAACGAAGCTCGAGGCGGAACCAGACGCCCTTTCCGGTGCCCTCGTGCACGGTTCCCCACCGGCTGGCGAAGTGGTCGACCAGCAGCAGGCCGCGCCCACGCTCGGCGACCTCGCCGATGTCGACGCTCTCGTTGCGCGGGCCGACCGCGAGCTGCTCGACCGGGCCGGGCGCGAAGTCGGTGACCGTCACGGTCAGCCCGGTCTGGTCGGCGCTGACCTCGATGTCCAGCTCGGTGTTGGCGTGCACGACCGCGTTCGTCGAGAGCTCGGTGGTGAGCAGCAGAGCCTCGTTGAGCAGCCCGGCGAGACCGGCGTCCTCGAGGACCGAACGGACGAGCGCCCGGGCGGCCGCGGGGGTGCGCCGGTCGTTGGGCAGCCGGACCCGCCGGACGAGACCGCCCGCCGGGCTCTCCGAAGCTGACACGCATGCATCCTCTCCTGTTGATGGGGGGATGTACAAAGTCGTCTCTCGCATTGACCCGGTCGGGCGAGAGAGGATAGGGAGCCCACGGCCGGTGACGGGGTGGTTGGATCGGAAGCGAGGACACCATGACTGCGGCAAAACAAGCGCCCGACGAGGCCGCCCTGCTCGGCGAGCTCGCCGAGGCGCTGAGGCGGGTGCGCCGGGGCGATCTCAAGGTCCGGCTGCCGCGCCGCAGCGGAGCCGCCGGCGAGGTCGCCGACGCGTTCAACGAGGTCATCTCCCTGCAGGAACGGCAAAACCTCGACCTGCGCCGGATCAGCCGGATAGTCGGTCGCGACGGCCGGCTCACCGAGCGCCTGGACGACGAGGGCCTCGACGGCGCGTGGGCGGACAGCGTGCGCTCGGTCAACTCGCTGATCGACGATCTCGGCCGGCCGACCACCGAGATCTCCCGGGTCATCGTGGCGGTCGCCGAGGGCGATCTCTCCCAGCACATGGCGCTGGAGATGGACGGCCGACCTCTCCGGGGTGAATTCCTGCGGATCGGCCGCACGGTGAACACGATGGTGGATCAGCTGTCGTCGTTCGCCGACGAGGTCACCCGGGTGGCCCGCGAGGTGGGCACCGAGGGCGAGCTGGGCGGCCAGGCCGACGTGCGCGGCGTGGCCGGCACCTGGAAGGACCTGACCGACTCGGTGAACCTGATGGCGTCCAACCTGACCCACCAGGTGCGCTCGATCTCGCAGGTGGCGACCGCGGTGGCCCGCGGCGACCTGTCACAGAAGATCACGGTGTCGGCGCGGGGCGAGGTGGCCGAGCTCGCCGACACGATGAACGGCCTCACCGACACCCTGCGGCTCTTCGCCGAGCAGGTGACCCGGGTGGCCCGCGAGGTGGGCACCGAGGGCAAGCTGGGCGGCCAGGCCGACGTGCCGAACGTGGCCGGCACCTGGAAGGACCTCACCGACTCGGTGAACTCGATGGCGTCGAACCTGACCAGTCAGGTGCGTAACATCGCCCAGGTCTCGACGGCGGTGGCCAAGGGCGACCTGTCGCAGAAGATCACCGTGGCCGCGCAGGGCGAGATCCTCGAGCTCAAGGACACCGTCAACACGATGGTGGATCAGCTCTCGTCGTTCGCCGACGAGGTCACGCGCGTGGCGCGCGAGGTGGGCACCGAGGGCAAGCTGGGCGGTCAGGCCCAGGTGCGCGGCGTTTCGGGTACGTGGCGCGACCTCACCGAGAACGTGAACCAGCTCGCCAACAACCTCACCGACCAGGTGCGCAACATCGCCCAGGTCTCCACGGCGGTGGCGAAGGGCGACCTGTCGCAGAAGATCACGGTGGACGCGCGCGGCGAGATCGCCGAGCTGAAGAACACCGTGAACACCATGGTCGACCAGCTGTCGAGCTTCGCCGACGAGGTCACGCGGGTGGCGCGCGAGGTGGGCTCGGAGGGCAAGCTGGGTGGTCAGGCCCAGGTCAAGGGCGTTTCGGGTACGTGGCGCGACCTGACCGACAACGTGAACTACATGGCGTCCAACCTGACCAGCCAGGTGCGCAACATCTCGTCGGTGACCACGGCGGTGGCCAAGGGTGACCTGTCGCAGAAGATCACGGTCGACGCCCGCGGCGAGATCCTCGAGCTCAAGACCACGGTCAACACGATGGTCGACCAGCTGTCGTCGTTCGCCGACGAGGTGACCCGGGTGGCCCGCGAGGTGGGCACCGAGGGCAAGCTCGGTGGTCAGGCCCAGGTGCGGGGTGTGGCCGGCACCTGGCGCGACCTGACCGACAACGTCAACTCGATGGCGTCCAACCTGACCGCCCAGGTGCGCAACATCGCTCAGGTCTCGACGGCGGTGGCGAAGGGCGACCTGTCGCAGAAGATCACCGTCGACGCCCAGGGCGAGATCCTCGAGCTGAAGAACACCGTGAACACCATGGTTGACCAGCTGTCGTCGTTCGCCGACGAGGTGACCCGGGTGGCCCGCGAGGTCGGCTCGGAGGGCAAGCTCGGTGGTCAGGCCCAGGTGCGCGGCGTGGCCGGCACCTGGCGCGACCTGACCGACAACGTGAACTACATGGCGTCCAACCTGACCGCCCAGGTCCGCAACATCGCGAGCGTCACCACGGCGGTGGCGAAGGGCGACCTGTCGCAGAAGATCACGGTCGACGCCCGCGGCGAGATCCTCGAGCTCAAGGACACCGTCAACACGATGGTCGACCAGCTCTCGAGCTTCGCCACCGAGGTGACCCGGGTGGGCCGCGAGGTGGGCGTGGAGGGCAAGCTGGGCGGTCAGGCCCAGGTCAAGGGCGTTTCGGGCACGTGGCAGGACCTCACCGACAACGTCAACCAGCTCGCCTCGACGCTGACGATCCAGCTGCGCGCGATCGCCGAGGTCTCCACGGCCGTGACCCGCGGCGATCTGACCCAGAGCATCGCGGTCGAGGCGCAGGGCGAGGTCGCCGAGCTCAAGGACAACATCAACCAGATGATCGTCACGCTGCGCGAGACCACCAAGGCGAACGCCGAGCAGGGCTGGCTCGACTCCAACCTGGCGCGCATCGGCGGCCTGCTGCAGGGCCAGCGCGACCTCGGCGAGGTCTGCCGCATGATCATGACCGAGGTGACGCCGCTGGTCGACGCCCAGCTCGGCGCGTTCTTCCTGGTCGACAACGAGCAGGCGGTCATGCGCCTGCGGCTGGCCGCCTCCTACGGCTACGTGGCCCGCAACCACGAGGTGACCTTCGGACCGGGCGAGGGCCTGGTCGGGCAGGCCGCGGTCTCCCGCCGCACGATCCGGGTCCGGGCGACCCACGACGGCATCCTCACCATGCGCTCGGGCCTGATGTCGATGCCGCCGAACGACCTGGTCGTGCTGCCGGTGCTGTTCGAGGGCGAGATGCTCGGCGTGATCGAGTTCGCCTCGGTGGCCGCCTTCTCCGGCCTGCATCTGACGTTCCTGGAGCGGCTGGTGGCCACCATCGGCGTCGCCCTCAACACCATTCAGGCCAACCGGCGTACGGAGGAGCTGCTCTCCCAGTCGCAGCGGCTGGCGCGCGAGATGCAGGACCAGTCGGCCGAGCTCCAGCGCACCAACGCCGAGCTGGAGGACAAGGCGCAGCTGCTCAGCGAGCAGAAGGCCAACATCGAGACGAAGAACCGCGAGATCGAGCAGGCCCGGCGCGGCCTGGAGGAAAAGGCGCAGCAGCTGTCCCGGGCGAGCGCGTACAAGTCGGAGTTCCTGGCCAACATGAGCCACGAGCTGCGGACGCCGCTGAACTCGCTGCTGCTGCTGGCCCGGCTGCTGGCCGACAACACCGAGCAGAATCTCACCGAGAAGCAGATCGAGTTCGCCCGCACCATCCACAGCGCCGGCTCCGACCTGCTCTCGCTGATCGACGACATCCTCGACCTCGCCAAGATCGAGGCGGGCCGGATGGACGTCGAGGTCGACCAGATCGACTTCGACGGCGTCCGCGCGTACGTCGAGCAGGCCTTCGTGCCGCAGGCGCAGGAGAAGAACCTGGAATTCCGGGTCGCGGTCGGTGACGACCTGCCGGAGTCGATCGTCACCGACGGTCAGCGCCTCCAGCAGATCCTGCGCAACCTGCTGTCCAACGCGGTGAAGTTCACCGACTCGGGCTCGGTCACGCTGAACATCTTCGCGGCGCCGCCGACCACCGACTTCGACATCCCGGCGCTGTCCGCGGCCCAGCAGGTGGTGGGGTTCGCGGTCTCCGACACCGGCATCGGCATCTCCGACGAGAAGCTGGCGATCATCTTCGAGCCGTTCCAGCAGGCCGACGGCACGACCACCCGCAAGTACGGCGGCACCGGCCTGGGCCTGTCGATCAGCCGGGAGTTCGCGGCGCTGCTCGGCGGCACGATCGTGGTGTCGTCGATCCCCGGCGAAGGCTCGACCTTCACGCTGTACGTGCCGGACGCGCTGACCCCCGACACCCAGCCGACGCCGGCGCTGCCGGCGGTGCCGTCCACGACCGTGGTGGTGCGGCCGGCCCAGTCCCTCGACATGCCGCTGCTCGATCTGCCGGTGATCAGCCAGCGGTCCGAGATCGACCACATCAGCCCGGCCGGCCGGCAGCTCGACGGCGCCACCGTGCTGATCGTCGACGACGACGTCCGCAACGTGTTCGCCCTGACCAGCGCCCTGGAGATGCACGGGCTGAACGTCCTGTACTCCGACAACGGCGTCGACGGCGTACGCCTGCTGGCCGAGCACCCCGAGGTCGACATCGTGCTGATGGATGCCATGATGCCCGATCAGGACGGCTATGAGACGACCCGGGGCATCCGCCGTAATCAGCGTTTCCGTGATCTCCCGGTAGTGTTCCTAACCGCGAAGGCGATGCCCGGCGATCGGGAGTCGGCCCTCGCGGCCGGCGCCAGCGACTACATCACCAAGCCGGTCGACCTGGATGAGCTGATCGAGCTGATGGCCCGCTGGGTGAACGCCGACAACACCATCGAACCCGAGCGCGGCTGATTGTCGGCAACTGGAGAGGAGGGGGCGTGGCGGAGCGCGCCAAGGCCCTGCTGGTCGACGACCGGAAGGACAACCTGCTCGCCCTGGAGGCCATCCTCCAGGGTCTGCCGGTGACCCCGGTCGCCGTCGAGAGCGGTGAGGCAGCGCTGAAGCAGCTGCTCACCGACGACTTCGCGGTCATCCTGCTGGACGCGCAGATGCCCAACATGGATGGTTTCGAGACGGCCAGCCACATCAAGCGGCGCGAGCGCACCCGGCACGTACCGATCCTGTTCCTGACCGCGGCCGACCGCGACGCGCAACTGGCGCTGCGGGGTTACGCGGTCGGCGCGGTGGACTATCTGACCAAGCCGTTCGACCCGTGGGTGCTGCGCGCCAAGGTCAGCATCTTCGTGGAGCTGTGGACCAAGACGCAGCAGCTCAAGGCCCAGGCCGACGCGACCCGCGAGCGTGACGCCCAGTGGCAGCGTCTGACCGAGACGGTCGACGAGGCGGCCCGAGTGCTGCGCGCGAACGGCGAGCAAGCGGCCTCCGAGGCCTTGGCACTGCTGGAGAAGGCCCGCTGGGGGTCACCTAACGATTGACGTACGGCTGTGCCGCGTTGGCCAGCGCCGAGCGCAGCACGGTCTTCGGCCGGAAGCCGACCAGCGACGACGTCAGCACCCCGCCGGTGAAGAACAGCAGCGTCGGCATCGCCATGACCCGGTAGGCGCGGGTCGTCTCGGGATTCTCGTCCGCGTTGAGCTTGCCGATCAGCAGCTCGCCCTGGAACTCCTCGGCCAGCTCGGCCAGCACCTTCGCCATCGGCCGGCAGGGCGGGCACCAGTCGGCCCAGAAGTCCACGACGAACGGCAGCTCGGCCTTGAGCACGAGCGCGTCGAAGGTGGCGTCGGTGACGGTGATCAGCATGGGCTCTCCCGATGAGCTAGGGCCTGGGTCAGCTGGGTGTGCAGGCGCTGCCGGAGGCCGGTGAGCTCGGCGAGCAGGCCATCCACCTCGGCCAGCTTGCGGCGCAGCACCGCGACCGAGTCGGGGCAGACGTGGCCCGACCCGGTGGTGCGCAGGCACTCGACGAACGGCTTGATGTCGTCCATCCCGAACCCGACCGCCAGCAGCGACCGGATCTCGTGGACGACCCGCAGCTCGGCGTCGTCGTACTGCCGGTAGCCGTTGGCGTCCCGTCGCGGGTGCACGAGACCCTGCTCCTCGTAGTAGCGCAGGGTGCGGGCACTGGTCCCGGCCCGTTCGGCCAGCTCACCGATCAGCATGCACCGACGCTAGACGAGTGATGACCGGGGTTACCTGCGTGGATGGGGGTGGCTGCGGGGTGACGGGTGAGGGTCTCCATGATCGACGTTGCTGAGCAACGATGACCATGGAGGCCATGTGCACGTCGATTTGGA
>NZ_JBHTBJ010000081.1:0-10675 GCF_042664765.1 Paractinoplanes rhizophilus
AGCTCACCCGCGGTCCGGGCGGTCCGGGCAGCCTCTATCCTGGCAGCAGCAGCCGCCTTTGATCTTGTTGTCCTCACAAACACATGATCAACAGGCGGCTGCGTCCATGTTGGACACCGCCCCCACCGCGTCCCAGCAGGTCAGACTGCTAATGGCGGCTGCCGTACTAGGCCCTCAAATGTCCTTTGGGACAAGATCATCAAGCCCTACGTACTTGCGCGCTTGATGCAGCTGCCGTTCAGGCCGGCTGCTCGGCCAGTCCTCGGGGGCGGAGACAAGGGCTATGTTATCTATCGGTACACGCAAGACCTGGAAAGAGGGGTGACGACAGGCGCATGGTGGGTTCGGAGGAAAGCTCTGACGAGTGCTGACGCAAGCAGACTCACCGGAGTGGCCTTCAAGCCGGGTCCAGTTTACGAGCAGTCGGTAACGGTGCGGGCGGAAGACCTCTATAAGTACTTCAAAGACGCACAGAATCGCTACGTCGGCGATGCGGTCGTCCAGCACCTGCAAAGCATGACCAATATTGAGCGCAGTTTCATTCAGGTGAGGGAGTTACCCACCACGCATTGAGGTGATCTCAGCAAGGAATCGGTGGGTAGCGGTGCCTGAAATGGGTGAGGACGAGCGCGGCTTTGACGAAGTCGCCGATTCTGCTGGGGCTGGCGGTGGTGTGTTGCAGGGTCTGCGAGCGTTGGGTGAGTAGCGCGAAGCCGCGTTCTCCGTGGCAGCGTGTTGATCGTAGGAGCAGGTTGTCGACTCGGGTGTCGACGAGGGGTTTACCGTCGGCGGGATTCTTGATCGGGGTGTACAGGCCGTGGCCTGCGCTTTCGTAGCTGGAGTCGGCCAGGGCCGGAAGGTTCAGTTCCGACGCGGACCAGTACAGGGCGCCGAGCACATCGTGGTTGGCGGCGACGGTCAGGCCGTGCAGGTGTCCAGGCGAGGCCGGCGATGTCCAGATCGGCAGGCCGTCCTGGGCGCTTGATTGCTTGAATGTTCGTGCCGAGGTCGCGGTGCTTGCCGACGTACCAGGCATCGATCGTTTCCCTGTCGCACTGATGGTGGTTTCGGCACAGCGGTCGGTGCTGAAGACCTTGCCGTGGAGGATGATGTGCGACTAGCTGGCCGCGACGACGCGGCGAAAGGCGTCGTGCAGGTCCGGCGCGGTCACGGCCAAGACGCGGGTGCTCGGATCGAACGCATTGTCATCGGCTGATCCGCGCAGGTGATCATGTTGCGGCGAACTCCGTCCGATCGCGCATGGTTACTGGGATCGCCGTCATTGTGGACCCAACAAGGCGCGGCGGAACGCAGTTTGACCGGGCGCCCGGCGAATTACGCGGCCGTGCCAGGGATGAGCGTTGTGCTCGACCAGGCTGTGCGTGGCGGAGTCGTGCGGTTCGCTTCGCATGCACGCCGCGGCGGGACAGCCCAGATCCTCGCAAACGTCGGGCCCGACGAACATCCGGTCCCAGGACCGCGAGCTAGGAGTAGTAGATGTTGACCGGGTGCCTCAGCTCTCGCCGGCGAGATTGCACGTTGGCGGTCACGACCGTCACCTGACAGCGGGGGAGCGGCGTCGGAGAATGACTTTGTGATGAGCTTCGACTGGTCATCGTTGCACGCATTGCAGCTAGCGCGCGCGGACGCCGTTCCCGAGATGATCAACCATGTGCTCGTGATGCTGTCCGACCTGATGGAGGATGCCGACCATGCGTGCGAGTTCAGCCTCGCTTCCGGCCCGCTGATTGACGGGGATGTCGCGGAGTCGGTGAGTCCGCTGCTTCCCAGCTCCTGTCGGGTGCAAGGGCTGTACTGGGTGGAATGCTGGCGCGTGCCGGTTAGCGCTGCGCTGCCGGAGTTGTTTCTGCCGTCGCGGCAGCCGGATGTCTGGGAGGAGGGTGCGCCAGGCAGAGTTCTGGTCGCGACCCTCGCGGATTGGGCGGTGGCTTTGATGGGCCGACTGTGGCCGGATGATGTGGAGTGCTGGGAGCTCAGGGTTGAGACTGACGATTGGTATGCGGCCGCTTACGTCGATGTCTTGATTAACCATCTGGGGCGGGTTTGGCTGCTTCACCTCGGCGTCACCGACTGACGACGCAGCCGCCTCACGTTTGTCGTCGCCCTTCGTAGTGGGTTTGCGGCCGCCCCATCGACCGAGGCGAGCACCTCTTCGAAGGGCTCGCCGGGGGAGTCGCCGTGTAGTCGAGATGGGGCTCTGTTCGTGGCTACCGATGTGTGAACTCGTAGGCGCCGGTGCGTCTGTCGATCTGCACGACCGGCGGGCTGACCAAGCCGGTGCGGAAGCATTCCCAGGACCGGCCATCGTGCGTGACACGAACGGTAAGCCAGCCGAGGTTGCCGGTGTCGAGCGCGCGGGCTTCTACGATCGGCCCGCCGAGCAGGTCTGTGGCCATCTGCTCAGCGCGGGCCCGGTTGACCGGGCCGGTCGGGTCTCGGTAGGCGAACAGTCGACCGACGTGCGCGGCCCAATCCTGCATCCGCTGGTCCTCGAGGCGGGCGGCGAAGTCAGCCGCCTCGCGCAGCGCCGGATAGAGCGCGCGGCGTTCCCAGCGGTTGATGTCGCAGGTGTAGTCGGCCAGGACGTTCGCGCAGTAGTTGCGCTTCGGGCACTGTGCTTCGGCTGCAGCCAAGATCAACAGGTGGAGGCCGTCGGGATGCCGCAGCATCCACTCCTCCTCGTAGTAGTCCAGCTCGGCGTCGGGATCGCTGGCCCACAACCAGAAGGCGCGTTCGTCGGCAAACGGCCACTCCACATGGGCGATGGTAGATGCGTGCGGGCACACGGTCACCGCAGGCGAAAAGCCGCCCGCCCCGGAACGGCTGTCGGGAAGTACACGAGTCGGTCGGTCCGACGTGCCGTCCGCGTTCGCGGCATCGGGCGACGGCGTCGACGTGCCGGCCGAGATCTGCGTCGTGGGGTCGGGATCGGACGATCCGCGGAACAGCTCATCCCATCGGGGAAAGGCGCATCCGTAGTCCTGTAGTGCGGGTCCTTTGATGACTCTGATCTCCCGGACCGCGCCGGCTGGGGACAACCCGTCGGGACGGTCGTGGACGTAGTCGCCTGGCAGCCAGCCTACGCCGCCGCGCATGCGCCGGCGCGGGGTGGCGCCTGCGGCCACGTCGGGATGCTCGGAGGCGAGCAACCCGTATTCCTCGATCAGGGTGTCCGCCGCGTCGTACAGGTCAGCTACCGCCCGGGCGGCTTCCTCGTCGCTGGCTTCCGGGTCCTGCCGGAGATAGGCGTGTCGCGCCGCTGCCAGGAAGCGCAGCGGGTCCATCACGATGACGTCTTCCCGGCTTATCACACTGATGATCATTCCCGGATGTGGCGGTTCGGGGTCGTCATTCATCGCGACAGGATAGAAGCAGCACGAGATCAACGGGGGTCCTATTGGACCGCCGATGGGCCCTTCTCGCCGCGAGCGCATTCAGGTTCTCGCGGCAAGAATCGCGGAGCCCGAGCGAGGTGAGCGCCGGCCGATCGTGATCTCGGCCGGCGCCGTTGTTGGGACACACTGCGCAGCTTGCCTGCCAGCCGAGAGCGCCTTCCCGCACGAACCCAAGATCTAGCGGCGCGGACCCGTGATGCGGTCTCCTGGCCTGACGTGGGTGCCGGCACTGGTCAGGAGAAGTGCGATTGTTCCTTGACGTGAGTGGAGCTCGACGAAAGCCGTGCTGCGGCCGCGGAGCTCGTCGCCGTTCCAGATCTGCACCTCGCC
Source organism: Paractinoplanes rhizophilus (assembly GCF_042664765.1). Lineage (NCBI taxonomy): Bacteria > Bacillati > Actinomycetota > Actinomycetes > Micromonosporales > Micromonosporaceae > Paractinoplanes > Paractinoplanes rhizophilus. The sequence continues at coordinate 3,747 of NZ_JBHTBJ010000081.1, forward strand.
GCCGCTGCGGAACTCGGCGCCGGTGTCAGGTCCTGCCGCGACGATTCCTCGATTACCCAGTACGAACACGTCCGAGACACTCAAGGCGAATTCCGCCGGCGGCATGCTCGGCGTGGCGGGCTGCGGTTCAGCGGGCCCGGCCGGCTCGTCGCCGGTCGGCAACACGGCGATCAGTGCGGCCGGTGGTGTCGTGCTGGGGCGATCGCTGACTTGCCCGTCGCCGAGCTCGATGATCCGCCAGATGCCGTCCGCCCGGCGCGCCAAGTCCACGGTGACAAACGGCAACCGCAGCGTGGCGATCGCGGCCGCAACACCGGCCGGCACGACGACGTCAGCGTCGGCGGGAGGCGACTCGTCGGGCGTGTCGGGATGCGCCGTGATCAACCGGCAGGTGCCATGGATCCACCAGGTACGAACCTCCGCCCCGGTGAACTGCTCGAATCGCCGCACCACGAATCCACCGGCGAAATCGTCACCGCGCAGCTCATGCAGCCGCTCGGCGACCGACCACGCCGCCGGCCCGTTCGTCAGGTCCGGGATATAAACGGCCTCGTCCCAGTGATGCTTCATCGACTTGGTGTAGTCCCGCAGCACGCCCGCACCAGCACCCAGCGACTCGCGGGCGGTATCGAACGCCGACCGGTCGGTCCCGACGGTCCAGGCTGAGGCCGGCGTGAACGCGGCGAGCGCCGCATACCAGCCGGGCAGTTCATGGGCACGGCGATACTGCTCCGGCGTGGTCAGCAGCCGGACACCGCGACGACGCAGCGCAGCCGCGAAACCCTCGTACGCCTGGCTGTCGAGCATCCAGCCGCGGTAGACAGCTACCGCATCTGACGGCACCCGGCTGACGGCTTGCTCCGCGGCGCCGCTGGCGAGCGCGTCGTGATCGACGACGGCAACCTGGTGGCCGGCAGAGCGCGCAGCGTCCGCCTCCGCAGCGAAATGCTCGTCGCAGCGCCGCGGACGCAGCACATCCGAAGGAAACAGCACCAGCATGAAAGCCATTGTCGGCACCCTGTGCACGAGCTGTCACTCGAGTTCCGCGCCGGGCGACCGTGTGGATTTTGGGCCTCAGCGATGGGTGCGCCGTTCGCCGCTACGGCGTTGGCCCTGGCTGATCACCGACGAAGGACGTGCCGCCTTCATTGTCGCGCCAGGACGGGGCATCGGCAGGTCGCGTCTGCACCTGGGGCGGGTTACCGCGGCGCCCGTACAGCATCTCCCGCCAGCGCCGGCCCTCGGCGGTGAAGTTCGCCAGCGGCTCGGCTTCGCCGTCCGCGCGGGTGATCTGCAGATCCTCGAAGTCGACGGTGCCTTCGATGCAGTAGCGCGTGCCAGTGGTTTGCCAGCATTCGTTGAACCAGAACAGGCAGTGTGGGGACGGCCCTGGGCGAAGGTCGAGGGTGAGGCTGGGCTGGCTTGGCCAGTCGCTGATCCGCTCCGGACGGTCGAGGAATTCCCAGCCGTACATCGACTCCCACCTGCCGAGCGACGCGAAGAAGGACTCCACATCGTCCAGGCCCCGCAGGCCAATGGCCGGCCCGTACCCACCGTGACCGTCCTCGCGCAGGAGCACCCGAATGCGAGTCGGACGCAGCAGGCGAAGAACGCGGCGTGGATCGGGATCGTGTGCCCGCTGCGCGGGCAGGGCGCAGACGGTCACCAGGAGCTCGCAGGCGCCGTCGGACCGGTCAAGCCGCAGCCCCAGCGCCTCAGCTTCGTTGAGTGCGGTCTCCAGTTCGCGTCGGATCTGCTCGCTCCACGTCACATCTCCATCATCCGAGCAGCCCACGCCGAACGCATCGCATCTGCTTCCACCTCACGGTCAGCACGCGTCGCCGGTTCGCTGAGGACGAATCTGAAGGGCCTGCAACTGATCCGCTTTCCGGCTCACCCGTCGCGCGTGATGGCGACCATCCGAACCAGTACATGACGATCGTGAAGTCCCGTCGCATCAACGCGCCGTGGAAGGTTCCCGGCGGGTCGTGCCGGCGGTCACCGGCAGATGTGGCCGGCGGCGAAAATGACAACTGTCCCGGCCGGCATTTCAGGGCGTGACCGCCTTGAGTACTAGGTCCGGCGATTCGCCGATGAGCCAGGTGCCGTCACGGGACAGTTGATCGTTGAGTGTCTGGTACGGGCGCGAGCAGCGGAAACTCCCGGGTCAGCGCTGCCCGATCGCCCGTCTTTGCAGCACCGGGATTGCAGCCATGTTCAACATAGGTCCGCCGCGCTCGTCGGGAGACCGGGTTTCGAGGCAGGGCCGGATGGGGGTCCCCAAACGCCGGGAACCCGGCCGCTGGTATCCCATGCGGTTTCGCCGCGGATAAGTCCGTCGACTGCCGTGGTGAAGCGCAGGAGCAGCTCCTCGGCTACCGATACGGCCGCGGGTGTGTCGCCGGCGCCCACGACCCGGTTTCGGATCAAAGGCAGAAGGCTCAAGACAGTCGCTTCGCGGACCGGGTCGCCGGCGAGGTACTCGCCCAGGTTCACCGGCACGCACCCGACGAAGCCAGCGGTAGCGCGCAGCCGCCAATCTGCTTGTGCCGCACGTAGCCATGGCTCTGGTGCGGGAAGGTCGTCGACGGCGGCGGCAAGCGCGCCGAGGAAATCCTCGACGGTGCCATCGGGAGCCCAAGAAGCCGAGCTGACCGTAGTCGGTGTATGAGGTGCCCATGCCGGTCCTTCCTCCGCCTGTCGATCAGATGATCGCCGTGGTCGGCTGCGCCACTGGCCGGACGGAGCCCATCCGGTGGTGGCGCGCTGGTTCTCGATGCTTCAGTTCATCAGCGGACGGTGAGCAGCGCTCGCAGCCGGGCAACCAAGCGCGCCAGCCGCCCGGCAGGCCTGGCTCCGGACGCTTGAACGCCCGCGGCAATGTCTGTTCGCCGTTGCTCCCATTGCCGATGGATGTCGTTGGTGCGTTGCTGGAAGTGAGCGGCAGCGCGTTCGAGGTCCTGGCGGTACATATCGCCGGCGCGGTCGGTGCCGTGGCGTGAGAACCCACGGTGCTGGTTGCCCTGCACCTCGGCGATGCGGGCGAGTATCGCGGGACTGTAGACCAGTTTCACCCGCCAGTTCGTCAGGAACGCGGTGGCGACGTCAACGGTGGCCAGCCGTGATCCGTGCCGAATGTGCCCGATGACCCTGACCGTCTCGTATCCCATGCCCGCGTAGCCGTCCGGCACGAACACCTTCGCCCTGCCTCGGAACAGGCGTAGACCGCTGCGCTGCTCCAGGCCGCCAGGCCCGTACGGCCGCTCGTCCACGACATTCGCGACGATGCACCAGATCGGCTGCACGTCCGCCGGCACCGCAGGCTGGGCCATCTCACGCATGGTAGAGAGTCCCGCGCTTGTTCTCATCGACATTCTTCGTGCGCAGCCGCGAACGATTCCGGGGTTGAAGACCGCAACTAGTCGCGAGTGTGGTTCAGGTGGGCCGAAACGCAGCCGCCCGGCGACGTCGTCGACCGCGATCGGTGTGCGGCTCCTGCGTGGAATCGCGAGCATCCAATCGGCGCCGAGCATGATCGTGGCTGCCGCAAGGCGGATTCATCATGTGACGTGGCAGCGGATGGCAACACCCTGTGCCCCAGGCGACCTGACTAGCCCCGTCGCGCGGTGCGTGCGCCTCGTAGCATGTCCATGTGGCCTATGTCGTGCAGGCGGTCATCGCTGCTCCTGCTGCGCTGGAGCAATGCCGCGCCCTTGACTACGCGGTGGTCGTCGAACTCGACCAGGGGTTGAGGCTGATGCCGATGACTACGGCGCTGTTCGACGAGGTCCGCCAGGGTGACACGGTTGACGAGCGTTTCGCGTCCTGCGTCAGGTTTCCGCCCGGCTTCGAAGCGACGCTCGCGACCTGGTCGGCCCTGGGCCCGGTCGCGTACGTCGAGGCCGAATATTTCGCTGGAACGGGCTCGCAGTTCTCGGCAGTGTGGCACCACGGCGAGATAGTCCTCGGCCCACTGCTGAAGGCCGAAGACGACCCACTGCCGGCGCAAGGTTCCCCCATCTCGCAGGCTCTGCGGTACCTCGGAGTGTCCACGCTCGGCCATTACGACGAGTTCGAGGCCGTCGGGATGATCAGGCATCGCCACGTCAGGGGTTGGCGTGCCGACATGAGCGATTAGCTTAGCTCGTCGCTGACGCGTCCCGGCCTTTCGGGCGCCATCTTTGTTCTGGACTCCGATGCCCGGCATGCAGTTGAGCGGTGACGATGATGGCATGGATGCCGCCGTGCCGGTGGACGTAGCTGAGCAAATCCGCGCTGTCAGCGCCGCGCTGGACCAGGTGGTGCCGGCGAAAACGGCAAACAACGTCCTGGTGGGTACCTGGAACATTCGGGCCTTCGATCGGATCACACCGCAATGGCGGTCCGTTCGTGGGGACAGCCCGCTGCGCGACCGCAGCAACGTGCTGTCCATCGCGGAGATCGTTCGCCGCTTCGACGTCGTCGCCGTGCAGGAGGTGCGTTCCAGCGCTGCGGCGTTCCTGCAGATGCTCGAGTTTCTAGGCCCGGACTGGGGATACCTGCTCACCGATGTGACCGCGGGCGACGCCGGAAACCGCGAGCGTCTCGCGTTCGTCTACGACACGCAACGCGTGAAGCCATCCGGGCTGGCCTGCGAGATCGTCCTGGCCAGCCCGCAGGCACCAGCGCCGCTACCGGCCGATCAGGTCCTGCGCCAGTTCGCCCGCACCCCGTACGCGGTCAGTTTCGCCCGCGGCGACACCCGGTTCACCCTAGTCACCCTCCACGTCATCTACGGCGACACTGCCGCCGACCGGGTCCCCGAACTCCGGGCGATCGCCGAATGGCTCGCTCGATGGGCGGCCGGAAAAGACCCGTGGGGGCACAACGTGATGGCCTTGGGCGACTTCAACATCGACCGCCGCGACGACCCCCTCTACCAGGCGTTCACCTCCACCGGCCTGTCCACCCCGGCCGGGCTGAACCACGTCCCGCGCAGCATCTTCGACGACCCCGACCCCGCCGCACCTGCGGACCGCCGCCACTTCTACGACCAGATCGCCTGGTTCGCCGACGGCCGATCCCGGCTGACCATGCCGTTCATCAACGCCGGAATGTTCGACTTCACCCAGAACCTCATCCCCGCAGACGATCGCGCCCAACTGTCCTGGCGCATCTCCGACCACTACCCCCTGTGGTGCGAATTCACCGTCCCTGCGCTGTAAGCCGGTGACGGGCTGTCGCCGGTTACGGTAGGCCCCTTTGCTCCGGTGTTCTGGCAGCCGTTAGACGATGAGCTGCGTGGTCGCGGTGCGCGAGGCGCAAGGACCATACTGTCCGTCCCACGTTGCCCGCTGGTCGCTGCCGCCTACCGCGACGCCCGCGCCTTGTACGGCGATCACCTGTGAGCTTCCCCCGGTTTGGTGGAGCTTCTGAAACATGATCGACTGATCATGGGGAGGAAGCATCCGTGGCAGCACCGAAGAAGTACCCCGACGAGCTCAGGGCGCGGGCCGTGCGTCTGTATCGCGAGTCGGATCCGAAGCCGGTGATCCGGCAGCTCGCGCGGCAGCTGGGCGTGCATCACGAGGCGCTGCGCAACTGCATCCGCCAGGCCGAGGCTGACGCCGGCGAGCGCACGGATCGGCCGACCACGGACTGGCCGAGGAGAACAAGCGGCTGCGCCAGGAAGTCGCTGAGCTGCGGCGGGCGAATGAGATCCTCAAGGCCGCGAGCGCGTATTTCGCGGCGGAGCTCGACCCGACCCGGCGACGGTCATGAGGTTCATCGACGAACACTCGCACCTGTTCGCGGTCGCGCTCCCGCTACGGGTGCTGGGCATCGCCGAGTCGACCTACTACGCCTGGCGCAAGCAGGCCGAGCAGCCCAGCGACCGGGACCTGGTCGACCTCGGCCTGATCTCCAACATCCACGAGATCTGGGAAGCCTCCGGCCAGACCTACGGCGCCGACCGCGTCCACCGGCAACTGTGCCGCGACGGCATCCGGGTCAGCCGCAAACGCGTCGAGCGGCTGATGAAGCAGCAGGGCTGGCAGGGCGCGTTCCTGCGGCGTGGCTGGCGCGGCGGGTCAACGCGGCAGAATCGGTCGCAGATGCCGGCGCCGGATCTGGTCAACCGCAACTTCACCGCGGATCGGCCCGAACCGGTTGTGGGTCGCCGACGCGACCCGGATCCCGTGCGGTGAGGGCGTGTTCTGGCTCGCGGCGGTCCGGGATGTGTTCTCCCGCCGGATCGTGGGCTGGAAGACCTCCGACCGGTGCGACACCGATCTGATCCTGGCCGCACTCGAGTACGGCATCTGGTCACGCGACGTCCGCGACGGCCAGCTGATACACCACAGCGACAGGGGCTCTAACTACACGTCGTTCCGGTTCTCGGAACACTTACGGGACAACGGAATCCTGCCGTCGATGGGGTCGGTCGGTGACTCCTACGACAACGCGTTGATGGAGAACTTCTGGTCGACGTTGAAGATCGAACTCGTCTACCGCACGTCCTGGCGGACCCGTGACGAGGCCGAGAACGCGATCTTCGAATACATCGACACCTGGTACAACACCCGCCGGATCCAACGCGAACTCGGCTACCGCAGTCCGGCCGAATACGAGGCGGCCTGGCACGCCCAAGCCGAGCCAGATAGCCTCACGCCTGCCCCGACCGGGAGCAGGTAACCACCGCTCCATCAAAGCGGGGGAAGCTCAACCCTGTACCCATCGCAATCAACCGGGTGGTGGCCGCGACGGGCAAACCAGCCCAGGAGGGACGGTCATAACCGATCCCAACGTCACGCGAGGGGCACCCTGGCCTCACCCGATCAGAGGGAATTGCGTTCATCGAGGCCGGTAAGGGAAAGGCGCACCTGACCTGCAAGGATGTGACTGACTAGATCATATCCACAATAGAATCAGGTGCACCTTTCCGGTGAGCA
>NZ_JBHTBJ010000082.1:0-10367 GCF_042664765.1 Paractinoplanes rhizophilus
TCCTGGAAGCGTGAGAACTCCCATGATCACCTAGGGGACCTCACCCGCCCCGACCGCCTCCACAAAGGTCACCGGCCGCGCATAACCCCAGTTCAGACATCCACTCACCGAACACGCAATGGCCCTGCCTGCTGGAACCGCTGGGCAACCTGTTGGAGGAACCGGTATCGGAGATCTGGAAGCGGTACCGGTTCAAGCACAACCACTTCGCGAAGTACCTCGGCCAGAGCATCCGCACCGCAGCCAACGCGGCGCCTGCGAGAGGGCCAGACAGTGCGTGAATACACGAACCTGCAATGGCCGGAAACACCGTTCGGGGCCGAGCAACGCCCTTTCGGCCGGCAGTGGGACATGCTCACCGCCTGCACCTTGGAATGGACGACGGAGACCGACGGCGGCATGCTGCCGGTCGCCTCATCCTTCGTCTATCTGCGTGTCCGCAAGCACGGCACCGCCCAAGCGGTCAGCGAGGACACATTGTCGATCGGCTTCCGCGCGATCGTGATCGACGATCCGGCGCATGTCCGGGATCTTCTGACGGTCACTGAGCGGGAGTTGAGCGGGGCACGTCGGTTGGGTGTCATCCTCGCGGGGCACGCGCTCAGCCGAGACCTGACCCGCATGACCGCTCTGTCCGCAACGCCGTTGCGCGGCGCGATAGAAGTAGAGGCCGCGTGGACGCGACGCGATGTCAAGCAACGAGGTGCGGCGGTCATGGTCGACACCGCCGTAGAGGCAGCCGAAACCGGAGTCCGGCTGGACATGCCCATCGATCCGGTCCCGGAGGGGATGCCCGACTGTCCTGCGTGCGCGGCCGATGTCGCCCGGCGGGCGCTGACGCGTTGCCTCGCTGTCGGGCTCACGGCTGCCGTGCACACCCAGCGATACACCTGGGAGGAGACGTTTCGCGTAGGCGCCCTGATCGAGCGTGCCGGATGGGACGTGCTGAACACCGGCGCGGATACCGCAGCGTGTCCTTCCCACGACACGGGCGTGCCACTCAGGGACCCGGTGGCCCTGGCACCGCCCACCGCAGGTGGACGGCGTTAGGGTCGGTGCCGTTGCCCACGGGGGTTGGCGAGTGGGCGGCGGCTGCCTTCGGTCATCAACAACCGTCGCGGGAGGGGTGCGGTCGTGCAGGTGATCAGCGATCTCGGCGGGCCGGGCACGGTGCCGGACCGCCCGCCCGGCGCCCGGCTCATCGCGTCCGTGGACGTCGAATGGAGCAAGAACTACCGGATCAAGGACGGCAACCGAGCCTTCTGCTACTCGATCGTGTGGCTGGCCCTACCTGCCGCGGACGGCACCGTAAAGGTGAACACCGGGCTGTCGTTCTGGTCCACCAGCGTCTACCTCGACCATGACGCTGAGCGGCCGGACCTGGTGGACGCAGCGGCCCGCGACATCGGCGCCGCGGTGGCCGGCGCTGATCTGATCGCCGGCCACCAACTGTGCAGCGACCTGGCAGTCCTGACCGCGAACGCGGCGGGCAACGTCCCCCCGGCGCTACCGGCGGCCCGCCGCGCCTGGCACGAGCGGCGCAGCGACCCCGCCGGGCGAGTGATCGACACGCGGTTTGACGCCGGGCACCTGCTCTCCGGTACGTCCCGGCGGCTGGTGGATGTGTGCGGTGAGCTCCACCTGGACGTCACGCAACCGGAGCTGGCCCGCAAGTCAATGACGGCACTGCACCGGGACTGGCTCGAGCACGGCGACACGCAGGCGCGCGAAAGAGTGACCGTGCTCAACCTGCGCCACAGCCTGTCCACCGCGTACGTGGCCATGCGCGCGGCTGGGCTGCTGGCCTGGCAGCAGCAGCTGAATGTGAACGCGAGCCTCGCCCAGCAGTGGGCGGGCCAGGTCGGATGGCTCGACCACCCGACGTTCCGCGCACTCCTCCCGCAACGGCCACCGGCGGCACAGTGAGCGTGCGAGACTGCCTCGTAGTCGGTATCGAGGGCACTCACGCCGCAGGAAAGACCACCGTCGTACACGCGCTGACCGCCCACTACCGCGAACGCGGCGTGCTGGCCGACTGCACCGCAGAGCCCGCCCGCACCAGCCCATTCATCGAAGAGACCGTCATCCACGGCAAAGGCGCCTTCGATCTGGCCTGCGAAGTGGACCTGTTCGCGGCGCAACTGTCGACCACACTGCGCGCCGCGCGACATCACCAGCTCTTGATCTGCGACAAGACTGTTGCCAACGTGCTCGCTTACGCCCGAATGGTCCTCACCTACGCGCCGGACAGCCCTGACGCGGCAGTCCTCGACGCCATGGCTGAGTTCTGCCGTACCTGGGCGCCGGCCACCTACGATGTCGTCTTCTTCCTGCCGGACCGCTTCGACCACCCCGCCGACCCGATGCGCGCCAAGGTCGCCCACCTGCAAGTCAAAACAGCCGAAGCGGTCCGCGTGACCTGCGCTGAGGTCGGACTGCCGCTGATCGCCGTGCCGGCCGGGCAGGACACGTCCGGGCGAGTCGCCTGGATCGCGCGGCGGGTCGATCCCCTACTGAGGGACGCGACCGGCTAGCCTCTGCCCACGTGACCGCCCCACCGACACACCCGGTCGACGTGCTGCTCCTGCTCACCCATGCAAATCATGTCCTTTTGGCGCTGCGCGAAGGCACCGGCTACGCCGACGGGCAATGGAATCTCCCCTCCGGGAAGCTCGAGCACGGCGAAGACGCCATCAGCGGCATCATCCGCGAGGCCCACGAGGAGATCGGCATCCGCCTCGATCCAACCGAGCCACGGATGGTCACCGCCGTGCACCACCGCAACACGGCAGGGCTCTCGCGCGTCGGGCTGGCGTTCGCGGTGGCCTTCGATCCAGCCTGCCACGGCGAACCCTTCAACGCCGAGCCGCACAAATGCGCCAAGATCGAATGGTTTCCGGCCGACCTGTTGCCCTCGAACACGTACCCCTACACGGCCGCGTGCGTTCGCGCGTACCGCGAGAGCCAGCCATTCATTCTCAGCGGCTGGGCGACGCATTGACGCCGCCCGCACCCCTTCAACGTCCTTCGCCCGACGCTGGGGGATGATCCGTTCGGTCCGTGGTTATGTCCGCCAATTCGGGGACGGCCGCTGGTGGGACCCGCTACGCCCCGTCGCTGACCAGCACTGCGCGCGCATCGTCACGGTGCGAGCGATGGGAGGCGCATTATCTGCCGCCAATCAGGACGGCGTTGGAGCCTTGGTCGACTGAGGCTCGTTGGCACGTAACCCTCTTGCCGACCAGGAGGTATAATTCGGTCGACCGGTCCGGAACTGTCGGGCAGGCTCAGGCCGGCGGTGACGGCCGCGAGGTCGGCGGTCAGGCCGGTGGCGAACTTGGTGATGCCGGGTAGCTCGGCCAGTTCGGCTGCGGTGATCCATGCGGTCTGCCGCTCGCCGTGCAGGTGGGTGAGCATGTCGGCGAAGGAGTGAACCAGGCCAGCCGCGGCATCCAGTTCGGGGCAGCGCCGCAGGATTTCCCGCAGCTGCTCGGTGTCGCGGTCGACGAGGTTGTCCGGATGCCGGCAGATCCAGCCGGTCGCCGGATTCGTCGGCGCGACGCGTCTCGTACTCGTGGGCGGATAGGACGCCCAGTCCGCGGTAGGAGCCTTGGTCGTCGCAACTGAGACCGGCCGCGAAACTGGCGACCGCTTCCTCACGACCGAGGCCCGCGTCAAGTTCGTCCTAACGCGAGCGGCAGCCCGAGTAGGCCCCTGAGGCCCCGCCTCCGGCAGGCACATTCTCCGGCCATACAAACCGGATCTGGCCCGGCAAACCCTTGATCGATCGAGTCACGGCGACTCGGTTGGGTCGAGTGGGATACGAGGTCAGATGCCTTACGGTGGCTTCGCGCGGGTTGGTGCGGTTGGATCGGTTGCTGTACTTCGCTGCTGCACAGCGGGCTTGCCGACCTCTTCCGTGTCAAGTTCACGCGAGACGGTCGCTGAGGATTCCCAACAAGGCCAGACGTGGTGGTCGTGTCTTCCGACGTACGGTGCGGTGTGGTTGGTTCCTGTACTTCTCTGCTGTACTGCTGTCACACGTGCCAACGTCCGTCGGCGAAACGAGGGCAGAAGTGGATAACGCCGAGATTGAACGTCGATTGTTCGTTTTCTCGGAGGAGTACATTAAGGCATACTCCGAGGCGATTGACGCGCACTTCGCGGACGTCCTGAGGGCGGTCACTACGGCTGGACTCAGAAAGGAGTACTTTCCGCTATATGGTCGAACAATTGGCGAGAACTGCTCAATCGGCGGGTTTGTGGCCAGCGCTAGTCTGCAAGTCTTCTTCCTGGAAAAGGCTAACTGCAAGATAACTGCCTGGAAGCGGGATACTGAGCCTCGATCCACCGATGAATGTTGATGGGTGGCGGCGTGCCGATATAGAAAGTGCCCTCTGAACTGGGAAGATAGGAGTTCTGACGCTTCTATCATTCGGTTCGAGAGGGCACCTCGCAGGTGAGATTACGCCATGACGCGCCGGTAGTACGCGCGACGTTCGATGACCCGAATCTCGTGTCGTGTGCCGGGCTGGTGCCGGTGATGCGCTTGGCCCAGCAGGCCGGGCTGCACGACGCCGTCGCTGATCGCGTGCGGTTGCCGACGGACAAGGGCGCGAACCCGGCAGGCAAGATCGCCACGATCGTCGCGGGAATGCTCGCCGGCGCGGACAGCATCGACGACCTGGACATCGCCCGACACGGCGGTATGCGCTCGTTGTTCACCGGCGTGTACGCCCCGTCGACGCTCGGGTCGTTCTTGCGTATGTTCACCCACGGGCACGTGCGGCAGTTGCAGGCTGCCGCTCGGGACACCGTGATCGGGCTGGCCGGCCGGGCACCGCTGCTGGCTGGCGCCGACACACTGTGCTTTGTCGACATCGACTCGATGCTGCGGCGGGTCTACGGCAAACGCAAGCAGGGCATCGGGTTCGGCCATGCCAAGGTCGGCGGCTACAACGTCTGGCTACGCGGCTACAACCCGCTGATCGCGACACTGTCCACACCACTGTCCGCGCCGGTGATCGCCGCCACGAGACTGCGCTCGGGTAACGCCGGCTCCGCCCGCGGCGCGGCCAGCATGATCGCCGAAGCGATCAGTATCGCCCGCACGTGCGGCGCGAGCGGCGAGATCGTGGTCCGGGCCGACTCCGCGTTCTACGCCAAGACCGTCATCAGCGCCTGCCGCAGGCACAAGGTCCGGTTCTCGGTCACCACCCGCATCGACGCGAAGATCCGCGCCGCGTGCGACAGCATCGCCGAGGATCAGTGGACCTGCATCAAGTACCCGCAGGCCATCTTCGACGAAGACACCGGCAGGTGGATCTCCGACGCGCAGATCGCCGAAACCGTCTACACGGCGTTCGCCGGCACCCGCCATGCCGTGACTGCCCGGCTGATCGTTCGCCGGATCCACCGCGACGACCCGACCCAGATCCCCGGCCAGGAAGAACTCGTACCGACCTACCGGTATCACGCCGTGTTCACCGACTCGCCGTTCACCCTCGTGCAGGCCGAATCGCAGCACCGCGGCCACGCGATCATCGAGCAGGTCAACGCCGATCTGATCGCCGGGCCTCTGGCGCACCTGCCCTCCGGGAAGTTCAGCGCGAACGACGCCTGGCTGACCTGCGCCGCGATCGCCCACAACCTGACCCGCGCCGCCGGGCACCTCGCCGCCGGTCCTCACGCAGCGGCCCGGCCCGCCACGATCCGGACCCGGATCATCAACGTCGCCGCGCGGATCGCGCACCGGGCCCGCACCATCCACCTGCACCTACCCCAGCACTGGCCCTGGCAGACGGCGTTCGACAACCTCTTCACGGCCGTCCAGACCACCCCCGGCTGAACAGGGCTGAACCAGCCGAATTCAGGCGGCCCGACCACAAGCCACAACCCCGATCCACCACCCCGCACAACCACCCCGGAGAAAACCGATCACGTGATCGGCGACTCCCGCACGCCCACCGAATCGCCATTCTCGAAACGATCAACTCGCATCCGACATCAACCGCGTCGGTGGATCGAGGCTTAGAATCTCGTCAACATCGACTGTCGCCGACTTTGCGGCAGAGTTGAGTGCCTGGCCAAAATCGGGCCTGTTGAATGCGCGCGTGCGCATTTTGCCAATTGCAGTGCACGCTCTTGATCTCTGAATCAATTTGATGCAGTCCGTCGGGCAAGCTCGACGACCGATGCGGCTAACCACCGCCACGAGTCCGCTGGGCAAGCGAACAGACCGGGTCTCGGCCGATGCCTAGACCCGGTCTTCATGCTGTTTTCACTGGTGCGGAGGCGGTGCGCGGGCGACCCCGTAGTGGCTATTGCTCGTGGCGGCGAAGGCACGATTGTCGACACGGACAATGGGGCAACATCCAACTGAGGTTACGCGCTTCCCGAACTGCGGCAACGACGGCGCTCCACGATCGGATGAAGCTGGCACCCAGGGTCGCAAGTTGTGATGCAAGGGCAAGGATCATGGCCAGGTACCCGACCAATGTGAAGAGAGCTCCCATTTCGTACCTCTCGCTGTTGGGACTGATAGATCAATCGGAGCATCGCTCGGCTAATGATCAGAGCCTCCGGATGGTGGGACCAGTTCAAACTGCTGATCGCAGGCGTAGTCTGATTCCCCGGGGCCGGTCCGGTCCGGTCCGGTCCGGATATGCGCGAACGGGGACCACGTCATGGACGATCTTCCCAGTGATGTGCGTCGAGAGTTTGCTGCGCGACTCGGAACACTTCTTGATCTCGCCAACCTCTCGTACGCTCAGGTCGCCAACCGAGTAATGGCCAGGCGCCCCGTAGGCCAGGACTGGAAGGTGACTGACCGCAGAATCAGCGACTGGCGGCTCGCACGCGGTGTACCGCGTTCCGCCGTTGTTCTAAGACTCCTCGTACGCGTCTTGGTTGAGCGTGTGCGAGGTCGGTCTGATGCGCAGACCGTTCCGCCCGATCTGCTAGATGAGCAGGCTTGGCTGCGATGGTGGGACCTGGCCCGGCATGCGCCACCTGTTCCGAATCAAGCGCCGAATGAGATGGGACCCGTTCGCGGACACGGCGATGGAGCTCCTGGACGACAGTTGACGCCTCGGCAGCTACCTATGTTGCCCGATTTATTTGTTGGCCGAGATGCCGAACTGGCAACCATGACGGGCATCTATGGGACGGCAAGCGATTGCGCTCGGGCGATCCTAATTGTGGGGCCTGGCGGGATCGGCAAGACTTGGCTTGGGCTGCGTTGGTCAAAGCGCCATCTCGACCAATTTCCGGATGGGCAGCTATTTGTCGATCTTAATGGATTCACGCCCGGCGGATATGCTCTTCAACCGAGCGTTGTACTCAATGGCTTCATCGGAGCGTTTGGCGTCTTGTCCAGCTTCATCCCTCAGGATCTAAATGCAAAGGTCGGCTTATACCGCAGTTTGGTTGCGGACAAGCGGCTGCTGGTATTCCTGGACAATGCGCGCGATGCGGCGCAACTGAACTACCTATTGCCGACTGGTCCCCAGTGTGTCGTTGTGGTTACCAGTAGAGACCGCCTGCCCGATCTAGCTACCGCAGGTTTCGGTAAAAATCGTTTGGCGCTCGGTCCCCTCGACAGGGATTGTTCTTATCAGCTCCTTGCTAGAAGGATCGGTTCGAAGCGCTTGGACCTAGAACTAGACGCCACCACAGAAGTCCTGCAGTCCTGTCAAGGTTTTCCATTGGCCCTGGCGATTGCGGCTGGAAGAATTAGCGACCATTTGGATTTCCCTATCGCCGCGCTGTCGTCGGGACTGAGCGACGCTAAAACGAGACTTGAAGAATTGAGTTATGGGGACTCGACCAACGATTTATCTGCCGTGCTTTCTTGGTCGTCCAGGTCTCTAAATAAGCAGGAAGCCGATATGTTCGCACTACTGGGGGCTACCCCCAGTTCTGATACTAGCGAATCGGCCGCCGCAAGCGTCGCGGCACTCTCAGCGAACGATACCCGTTTGATCTTAAGGAGTCTGGAGAACGCCTCTCTATTGAACGCCGTTTCCCCGGGCAGATGGCGCATGCATGATTTGGTTCATCTATATGCGCGCTCCCTTTTCGACGTGCTTTCATCAGAAATTCGCGAGCCTGCACTAGCTAGGCTGCTCGACCACCATGCGCGCACTGCATTTGCCTGCGATCGCCTGCTGCACCCCGCGCGCCTAGAGATTGAGATGGGAAAACCTCGTCCTGGTGTCGCAGTTGAAAGACTCGGCAGCGAGGCAGAAGCGCTTGAATGGCTTAGGGCTCAACACCTTCCCCTCATGACCGCGCTGAATGTCGCGATGGAGCGAAATTTCGTTGATTATGCATGGAAAATTGCTTGGTCGCTAGACACATTCAATCACAGAATGGGCCACCTTCAAGACCAAGTGCTCGCATGGAAGATCGGCCTGGACGCCGCAACACGAAGGCGTTCTAGTATGGATGAGGCACTCGCATGTCGCCGGCTCGGTGTCGCCTATTCCCGAATTGGCGAGAATGACCTCGCTCTTAATTTGCTTGACCGTTCGCTTGAAATTGCCGCTGCACTCGACGACCGGCTTAGCAAGGGTCACGTTCATCGAGCGCTTGCGCGAGTTCGCGAACTTCAGGGAAACTATCCAAAGGCGCTACATCACGCGCTTCGTGCACTCGAAAACTATCGCGACTGTCTGGTTCCTACATGGCAGGCGGATGCGCTAAATCTTATTGGCTGGTATCGGGCCCTTTTGGGCGACTTTGCTCAGGCAGCAATGGACTGTTCGACGGCTCTCGCCTTACATCGCGAGCATCACGATTTTGATGGCGAGGCTAATACCCTCGACAGCCTGGCATACATACTTCACATGACGGGCAGTCATGACCAGGCGCTCGCTTACTATACATCGGCCTTAGACATATTTCGGAGAATCGGACGCGATTACGAAGAGGCCAACAGTTTACATAGAATGGGTAGAGTATACCTGGCACTAGGAATGCCAGAAGATGCTCGCCGATGCTGGCAAGATGCGCATACTCTTTATCGTGCTCAGGGACGAGAGTCTGCTGCGGTTAAACTCGAGCACGATATACAAACGTTGGCCATCGGTAGTGCGGATTGATAGCCCTTCGCCTTCGGGTCCATACTATGTTCTGGCAAAATGGGATGCGAGGCTAGGTATGACCGCCCTAATGTCTGGTCCCGTTGCAGTTGCTGATGCCTTACGCCTGACCCCCTCGGAGGCATTGAATGCCACACTGAGCCCAACTGCCTCGAACAGCGGAAGGTCAGAACGACTGTCGCCTATCGCCGCGCAGTGGCCGATGGGGAATCCCAGGAGCTCGGCCTGCCTTATGGCGAAGTTGAGCTTGTCATATTCGTCGAAACTGCCGATGACGTTGCCTGTATACGCACCGTCAACGATCTCAAGCTGTGATCCGCAGTACGAGTGGAAGCCAAACCGACTCGCGAGGTATTTTCCAACGGGCTCCCATGCAAGCGTTGCCAGGATTGGCTCGAGTCGACGCTGCTTGGACCATTCGACAACATCGGAGATCCCGTCAACCAGGGGAAGCCCGGTGAGCCACCTCATAACATTGGAATGCGTTTGTCCTGCCCATCCGGCGGCGTCTACAGCCGAGACTTGCTGATTTGTTAGAATGCCATTTGCATAGTCTCGTTCCACTCGGTTGACTTCCTCCTGGTGGCCCATGAATCCAGCAAGGTAGGCGGACGAACTTGTATTGGGAACAAGTGTCCCGTCAACGTCGAAGAAGATCGCGCCGACAGGCGTTGAGGAAGGCACACGTCCATGGTGACACATCGCGAGCCTGGGACGGTTTGCGATCGTGGTAACGCTGGTGCGTAATTGTTTGGGCCCTGGCCGTTGACGTCGCGGGCTGGCGCACACAACACGGTGGGCCGTGCGACAACGTCTCCCCCCGCTGTTGCGGGGCAGATCTTGTAAAGTGTGCAGTTGGCTCCGAGCGGCGGCGGCCACGCCGTGATCGTCCGCGCACGGCGCCTAACCGAAGCACAGTTCGCTCTTCTGCGACCTCGCTACATGGACGTTGTGGTTCACTCATTCGCCGTGCAGGCTCGCGCTGTACCGAGCGGTCCCTCATCGGGATGCCGAATACGCGCCAATGCTGGCATGTCGCCCCTACTTTGATCAACCAGTACATGCACTGTTCTGCCGCTGATAACGCTCGCTCGGTTGCATGTCAGCCCGGCGGACCTGCTTCTGGTTACTGCCAGCCTCGATCCATCAGAGGGTTTCGCTCCCTCGTAGTCCGTTTCGGCTGACCGTTTTGTCCGCTCGGGTTGGGTGTCGGTGTGCCGCGTGTCGCTGCGGACGCGCCGGCTCTCCGGGCCGGGGGTTGGG
>NZ_JBHTBJ010000083.1:0-10311 GCF_042664765.1 Paractinoplanes rhizophilus
CGGCGGCAGTTGATCAGGGACGGCCAGCGATGAAGAGTTCCCGTCCGGCCGCAACCGCAACTTATCAAGATCAGCGCGCCGCGGCGCCGGCAACGCCCGGCAACCGGCGACACACATAGCGACCACCGCGACCCCGGGCCACGACAACGGAAGTCGTGAGAAACCAGACCCGCACCCGCAAGGGTCTTCAGCAAAGCCCCCTGGCCAGAGCTGTACCGCACCGATCTCCCCGATGGGTTCCTCGCCCACACCGGCCTGCCCCTGGAACCGGACTCAGCCTAACGACGATCTGCTGTTACAGCGATCCCCAGCGATCAGCAGGCTCTGCCCCAACCGGCCCGGCCCCGGCCGTCCAGTCGACGAAGCCAAGTCGCCGGTTCATCGCGATCGCGGACGCGTTACGGGGGTGGTGGTAGGTCACCAGTCGCCGGTAGCCCGATGATCGGACAAAACGGATCGCGAGTAGTTTCAACGCCAGCGACAGACCGCGCCCACGGTGGGATGTCAGCACGCCGGTCATCTCGGAGAACGCACCATTCAAGATCTGTAGCGGTTGATGATCTGCTCCACCCCATCGATCGCCGGGGTGCGCACGGCGAAGCGCGTGATGCCCCAGCGACGCTCGATCTCGCCGAGCTTGGCGACGATCTCGTCGATGGTGCCGGCGAAGACGTAGGGCGCCGCGATCAGGTCGGACTCGTCCTCCTGCATCTCTGCCGACCATTTCGCGTAGGCGGCGCCGGCGTCGTCGGTCACCTCGAAGCGCTGCACCAGCGCCTCGATCGGGGTGTCGCCGCAGATCTCGATCTGGGTGTCGATCTGGTCGCGGCGCCAGCGCGTCTCGTGCTTGTGGCCGTCCGCCAGCGTGCGGCCCAGGCCGGAGAGCCCGATGCGGTCGACGTTGCCCGCGGCGGCCCAGCGCAGCAGCCGGGTGTTGCCGCCGCCGAACAGGAACGGGACGTGATCCTGGACCGGGCGCGGCTTTTCCATCTCGCGATCGAGCAGCGCCCGGGTGCGCTCGGCCACCTGGATGCAGTGCTCGACCCGGCCGCGGACATCCGGACGCTCCCGGCCGACCGCCGCCCACTCGGCGGGCGTGTGCCCGGCGCCGATGCCGAGGAAGGCCCGCCCGCCGGAGACGACGTCGAGCGTGGCGACGTCGGAGGCGAGCAGGATGGGCTCGCGGACCCCGGCGTTCGAGACGTACGATCCTAATTTGATCTTGGAAGTCACCGCGGCCGCCGCGGCGAGCGCGACGAACGGCGAGGCGCACGCGCCGGGGTGGTCGGCCGCCTGGATGGCCTCGAAGCCGATCGCCTCGGCCCGGCGGGCGAGATCGAGCCACTCGGCGGCGGTGGTCGGTTGGGCCTGCAGCGAGAACGTCACCATCGGCCGATCCTCGCCGATGTGCTTGCCCAGCGCCCAGCCCTTCTGCCATCAGCAGACGACGCTGCGCGGCTTGGTTACACCGCGCGGCGGTAGCGGCCGGCCAGCATGCGGATGTGCTCGACCAGCTCGGCGGGCTCGGTCACGGTGAAGTCGTGGCCGAGCAGGCCCAGGTGGACGGCCAGGGTCTCGATCGTCTCCGCCCCGGTGTCCAGCAGACAGCTCGTCTCGTCGATCGCCGTGACGGTGCCGACGGCGGCATTGATCCGCTCGGCGAGCCGGTCGGCCGGCGCGTGCACGACGACCCGGGCCCGATACCGCCACCCGGCCGAGGACGCGCCCCGGCGTACCTGATCGACGGCCTCCTCCGGGAGCTCGCGCGCGGTGAACCGCGGACCGGTCGGGGTGCGCGGGCTCAGCCGGTCGACCCGGAACGTCCGCCAGTCGGCCCGCTCGACGTCGAACGCGACCAGATACCACCGCCGACCCCAGTTGACCAGCCGATAAGGCTCCACCTCGCGGCGGCTCTCGCTCCCGTCGTGGCTGCGGTAGTCGAATCGCAGGCGCTCACGGTCCCGGCAGACAGCGGCGAGGGCGCTCAGCGTGCCGGCGTCCACCCGCGGGCCCTGGTCGTCGCGCGGCACCGCCACGGCGTACCGCTGAAGGGCATTGACCCGGCGCCGCAGGCGCTCGGGCAGGACCTGCTCGAGCTTGGCCAAGGCCCGCAGCGACGTCTCCTCGACCCCGGTGATGGTGCCGCCCGCGGCGGTGCGCAACCCGATCGCCACCGCGACCGCTTCCTCGTCGTCGAGCAACAGCGGCGGCAGCGCCGCCCCCGCGCCGAGCCGGTACCCGCCCACCGCGCCCCGGCTGCCGTGCACCGGGTAGCCGAGCGTGCGCAGCCGCTCCACGTCGTTGCGTACCGTCCGGGCGCTGACCGACAGTCGCTCGGCCAGCTCGGCGCCGGTCCACTCGCGCGGCGTCTGCAGCAACGACAGCAGGCGCAGCAGCCGCGCCGAGGTCTCCAACATTCTCGGAAGTCTGCCATCCTATTAGGAATGAGGTTTGCCTAATTGACTCCTAGGCTCCCATGCATGACGCCTTTTCGTGTAGACATCGCCCAGGCCGACCTCGACGACCTTCAGGAGCGGCTGGCCCGCACCCGGTGGGCCGAGGAGCTGCCCGCGCCCGAATCGGCGCCGCCCGGCCCGGTGCCGCCCGGCTGGGAGTACGGCGTACCGGTGTCCTACGTGCGGCAGCTGGTCGAGCGGTGGCGCACCTCGTACGACTGGCGGGCCTGGGAGGCACGGCTCAACGCGTACCCGCAGTTCACCACCGAGATCGACGGCCAGAACATCCATTTCCTGCACGTCCGCTCGCCCGAGCCGGAGGCGACCCCGCTGATCCTGACCCACGGCTGGCCCACCACGGTGGTCGAGTGGCTCGACGTGATCGGCCCGCTCACCGACCCGCGCCGGCACGGCGGCGACCCCGCCGACGCCTTCCACCTGGTCATCCCGTCGGTCCCCGGCTTCGGCCTCTCCGGGCCCACCCGGCAGCCCGGCTGGGACCGCTACCGGGTCGGCCGGGCCTGGGCCGAGCTGATGCGCCGGCTCGGCTACTCCCGGTACGGCGCGGCCGGCAACGACGGCGGCTCGCTGATCTCGCCCGAGGTGGGCCGGGCCGACCCCGAGCACGTCCGCGGCGTCCATGTCACGCAGGTCTTCTCGTTCCCCACCGGCGACCCGGCCGAGCTCGAGGCGCTCACCGAGGAGGAGCGCGGAAAGCTCGCGTTCGCCGAGTGGTTCGTGCACAACCGCGGCGCGTACGACAAGCTACAGTCCACCGAGCCGCAGAACCTCGCGCACGCCCTCGCGGACTCCCCCGCCGGCCTGCTGGGCTGGCACGCGCAGCTGCTCGGTCCCTCGCTCGACCCGGACTTCGTGCTGACCAACGTGGCCCTCTTCTGGCTGACCAACACGGCCGCCTCCGCCGCCCGGTTCTACTACGAGGACGCCGCCACCGCCCCGGCCCGGCAGAAGTCCAACGGTCGCGGCACCGTCGTCCCGGAGCCCACGACCGTCCCGCTCGGCCTGGCCAACTTCGCCTTCGACTTCCCATCCATCCGCACTTTCGCCGAGCGCGACCACCGCAACATCGTGTCCTGGAACGTGTACGACCGCGGCAGCCACTTCTCCGCCCACGACGCGCCCGACCTGCTCGTCGACGACCTCCGGCAGTTCTTCCGCAAAGTCCGCTGATGCGAAGTCCGCTGATGCGAACCCTGGGGCGGCGGGAACTGGGCCGGGCGTTGCTGGCCCGCCAGATGCTGCTGGACCGGGCCCCCGCGACTCCGGCGGCCGCGGTCACCCGGCTGGTCGGCATGCAGGCCCAGGCCCCGTACGCCCCCTATTTCGGCCTCTGGTGCCGGCTCCGGGCCTTCGACCCCGCCGATCTGGCCGAGGCCCTGACCACCCGCCGCCTCGTCCGGATCGCCCTGATGCGCAGCACCATCCACCTGGTCGAGGTGGCCGACTACGCGGCGTTGCGGCCGTGGTCCCGGCCCGCCCTCGACCGCGAGCTGAACACCGCCTTCAAGAAGCCGTTGGCCGGGCTCGACCTCGCCGCCGTGGCGGACGCGGGCCGGGCGTTGCTGGCGACCCGCCACCGCACGCCCAAGGAGCTGGGCGCGGCCCTGCACGAGCGATGGCCCGACCGCGATCCGCACGCGCTGGCCACCGTCGTACGCAATCTGGTGCCGCTGGTCCAGGTGCCGCCGCGTGCCGTCTGGGGCGCCGGCGGCACCACCTGATACGCCACCGCGACCGACTGGACCGGCATCGAGCCCGGCGATGTCCCCGACGCCGAGCGCATCGTCCTTCGCTACCTCGGGGCCTTCGGCCCCGCCTCGGTCAACGACTGCCAGGTCTGGGCCGGGCGCACCCGCCTGCGTGCCGTCTTCGAGGCCCTGCGTCCGTCGCTGGCCGTCTTCCGCGACGAACGCGGCGTCGAGCTCTTCGATCTCCCCGACGCCCCGCGCCCCGGCGGAGACGTGCCCGCACCGGTCCGGTTTCTGCCCGAGTTCGACAACCTGCTGGCCTCGCACGCCGACCGCACCCGGGTCCTGTCGGAGGAGGCCCGCAAGCGGGTGGCGACCCGCAACGGCATGTACGCCACGCTGCTGGTGGACGGCCAGGTCACCGGCGTGTGGCAACTCCGCGACGGGACGCTCGTCGTCGACCCGTTCCGGCCGCTGACCCCGATCGAACGCGCCGACGTCGAGGACGAGGCGGCCCGGCTGCTGGCCCAGGCCGCTCCCGGCATTCCCCACGACATTCAGATCCACGCACGGCGAATGCCGTGACGTCACCGCCGGCGGAACCCATCGAGGGACGACCAGAGCAACACCGTGAAGCCGGCACCGAACAGCGCGAAGTGCGCCAGATGACCAAATTCCCATTGATTGCGTACGGCTTCCCACCCGGCCGGCATCGCGCCGCCCGGAACAGATTCCGAGACCTCGCCGCATCGCCGAAGGCTCACGTTCACCTGCCGACGCCGTTCGGCGTGGCGCCGGAATCGCCCACGCCGGCGGCGCCGCGGAATCGGCGCAGCGCCGCACTCAGCCGGGTCACGCCCAGAGCGATCTCCTCGGGAGTGCGGGTGGCGAAGTTGAGCCGGATGAACGGCGCACCGTCCGCCGGATCCGGGAAGAACGCGTCCCCCGGGGCAAACTCGACGCCTTCCGCCCGGGCGATCGGCAGCAGGGCGTTGCCGGTCACCCCCGGCGGCAGTCGCAGCCACGCGAACAGTCCGCCGGTCGGCGGCTCCACGGCGACCTCGGGCAGATCGGCCGCGAGCGCGGTGAGCAGGGCGTCGCGCCGCCGCCGGTACAGCCGGGTGGTCCGGCGCAAATGCGCCTGGTACCGGCCCACCGTGACGTACCGGTCGACGATTCGCTGCATCAGCGGGCTGGTGGTCAAGTCCTGCGCGCGCTTGTGCGTCGCGAGGAGGTCGCGAACGGGACCGTCGGCGACCAGGTACCCGACGCGCAGGCCCGGCATGAGCAGCTTGGCGAAGGTGCCCACGTAGATGACGTGCCCGCCGGGGTCCAGCGCCTTGATCGCCGGCTGGCTGCGCCCCTCGTACCGAAGGTCCCCGGCATAGTCGTCCTCCAGGATCGGCACGTTGTACCGCCGGGCGAGCGCCAGCAGCTGGTGGCGGCGCTCGCCGCTGAGGCACGCGCCGGTGGGGTTCTGGAAGTTCGGAATCGTGTAGATCAGCCGCGGGTGGTGCTGCTGCAGCGCCCGCTCCACCAGCTCGACGCGCATGCCGGATCGGTCGACGGGAATGCCCACCGGCCGCAACCGCAGGACCCGGAACAGATCCAGGGCCAGGTTGTACGTGGGCTGCTCGACCAGAACCGTGTCGCCCGGCGTCAGCAGGACCTGACACACCAGCGCGAGAGCTTGCTGCGACCCGGAGGTGACCACCACGCCGGTCGCCGCGGTCCGGATTCCCTGACTTGCCAGAAGCTGGCAGATCGTCTCCTGCAAGGGGTGGTAGCCGTCGGTGAGGCTGCCGTAGTCGAGCGCTGCCGTGCCGGCTTGCCGGAGCACCTCACCCATGGTGCTCTGGAGCTCCTTGACCGGGAACAGCCGGGTGTCTCCCACGCCGGTGAAGCTGATCAGATCGGGGCGGTCGGTCACCGGCCACGCGGGCTCGGTGACCTTTTCCGGTACGGGCAGCATCCGCTGCCACAGCGGCCACTCGGTCGCGCCGGCCCCGAGCGGCGGCCCGCCGCCCCGCCCCTCGACGAACGTCCCGCTGCCCGTCCGGGTCACGAGCAGCCCGTCGCCTTCGAGAGCCGCGTACGCGTTGACCACGGTGATGCGACTCAGCCCGAGCTCTGCCGCCAGCGCCCGGCTCGCCGGCAGCCGCGTGCCGGCCGGCAGCGCGCCGTCCTCGATGCTGGCTCGCAGCCACAGCTCGACCTGCCGGTAGACCGGCACCGCGCTGTCTCGGTCCACGGGGATGCGCATGGCTTGGACGGTATCGCGCCATAAGGCCAACTGCACAAGACCGCGGATTGGGCCTATCAAAATTCCTAGAAGGTGGCTCTAATGACCGGCCCAGTTGGTACCTATCGTCGATGGCGTGGCGCCGCACCGGGTGCCTTGATCGAAAAGGAAGAGCAATGGCTGAAACGTTCACGCGCCGGCTGGGCCGGTCGGGTATCGAGGTGAGTGCGCTGGGCATGGGCTGCTGGGCCATCGGCGGCCAATGGACGTTCAATGGCGGGCCGGGAGGCTGGGGCCAGGTCGACGACGCCGAGTCGCTGCGAGCCTTGCGCCGGGCCCGGGAACTGGGAGTCACATTCTTCGACACCGCCGCCAACTACGGCGCCGGGCACAGCGAGCGGCTCGTCGGTGAGGCGTTCCGGGGTCATCGCGACGAGGTGGTCATAGCCACCAAGTTCGGCTACGCGGTCGACGAGAACACCAAGCAGGTCTGGCCGTACGACGGCGCCGAGGACGACAGCGACGTGGCGGCCCGGCTGCGGGCGGACCTGACGGCCAGCCTGCGCCGGCTCGGTACGGATTACGTCGACGTCTACCTGCTGCACGTGTGGGGGCTGCGGACCGAGCGCGCGCTGGCCGCCCGCGAGGTCCTGGACGAGTTGGTCGCCCAGGGCAAGGTGCGGACGTACGGATGGAGCACCGACCGCGCGGACGCCGTGCGCGCGTTCGCCACGTCACCTGC
Organism: Paractinoplanes rhizophilus; assembly: GCF_042664765.1. Classification (NCBI taxonomy): domain Bacteria; kingdom Bacillati; phylum Actinomycetota; class Actinomycetes; order Micromonosporales; family Micromonosporaceae; genus Paractinoplanes; species Paractinoplanes rhizophilus. Next base: position 7,150 of record NZ_JBHTBJ010000083.1, read on the forward strand.
CTGCAGCGTCGTCGAGCAGGGCCTCAGTGTGCTCGACGACGGCCCGGAGATGCTCGCGCTCTGCGACGAGCTGGACCTGGCCAGCGTCAACCGCAGCCCCCTGGGCATGGGGTTGCTGACCGGCAAGTTCGCACCGGGCAGCACCTTCGCCGCCGACGACGTCCGGCATGCCGCGCAGTGGCATCCGGGATTTGCCGACGGCCGGCCCACCGCCGAGTGGCTCGCCCGGCTCGCCGCGATCCGCGAGGTGCTCACCAGCGGCGGCCGCACCGTCGCGCAGGGCGCGCTGGCGTGGATCTGGGCCCGCAGCCCACAGACCGTGCCCATTCCCGGCTTCCGGACGGTCCAGCAGGTGGAGGAGAACTGCGGGGCTTTCGCCGCCGGCCCGCTCACCGAGCGCCAACTGGCCGAGATCAACACCATCCTCGAGCGTACGCCCGTCGCCGGCTGACCCCGTCTCACGAGGAACCCGCTGGGCACTGTCCCGGGCCACCGACGGATTGCCGTCGAGTTGCACGACCCGTGCGCGACCGCCGGGCCGACAACTCGGCGGCAACCGCCACGCGAAGCATCGCCCTCTCCACGCCGGCACGTGGTATGCATCCGGCTTATGCCTGCTCAGCCAAACCCGCAGTGGTGTTTATGCATCGGCGGGTAGACGCTTGAACCTCACTCCCCGGCTGCCGGAGGTTCCCGTCATGCGATCCCTCGATGCGCCCCTGCCGCGGTCACAGAATTCGGCGCGGAGGCCATCGCCGGATCAGGGCTCAGTCGTGATCGTCGGCGGATACGGCGCCGTCGGCAGCATCGCCGCAGTTGCCCTTGCCGAGCGCGGCATCCACGTCACTGTCGCCGGCCGTGACCTCGGCCGTGCTCAGAGACTGGCGCGCCGCTTGCCCGGCCTGATCCATCCGCAGCGGGTCGATATCGACCAGGTCGATCAGATCGATCGGCTGCTCGACGGCGCCGCAGTAGTGATCATGTGCGTGGAGCGGCACAACGAACAAGTGGCTCGATCATGTCTGGAGCGTGGCATCCATTTCGTGGAAGTCAGCGCCACCGCGGAGGTGCTCGACGGTATCGAGCGGCTGGATGCGCTGGCGAAGCGGGCCGGGGCCACGGCCGTCCTCAGTGTGGGCCTGGCGCCCGGGCTGACCAACGTGCTGGCCCGGCAGTGCGTGGCGCGCCTGCCGTCGGCGACGTCGCTGGACGTGACTGTGCTGCTCGGGCTGTCCGGGGACCACGGTCCCGACTCGGTCCGATGGACGATGGACAACCTCGCCGCTTCGCGAGGGGGGCGAGGCGCACAGCGCAAACGCGTACCGTTGCCGGGATTCGGCCGGCGCACCGCCTATCCGTTTCCCTTCGCCGACCAGCACACCTTGACCCGGACGCTGGGGATTCCGGTGACCACCCGGGTCTGCTTCGACTCCGCCGCGGTCACCTCGGTGCTGTTCGGCCTGCGCGCGGCGGGGCTGTTCCGGATCATGGATCGGCTCGGCGCGACCAGTGCACTCGCCGCGGGATCCACGCGCCTGCGGTTGGGCGGGGACCGCTTCGTGGTCCAGGCCACCGCTGTCGACGGCACGGGCGCGGCGGTCACCTCGGCGGTCACCGGAAGACAGGAGTGCCGGGCCACCGCGGTCGTGGCCGCTCAGGTCGCCGAGCAACTCGTGCGTCAGCCCTCGCGGCCCGGTGTGTGGCACCTCGATCAGGTGGTCGACCCGAACGAATTCCTGCACGAACTGGGGCAGCACGACCTGGCTGTGCACCACGAGATCTGATCACTCCGAGGAAATGACATGGCCGACACGATCGGCCGGCCCGAGCCGGCGCGCCGAGCGCCCCTCGCGGTCTGGCCCGGTGGTGCGCCGTCGCAGGTACTGCCGCCCCCAGGTACCGATCGGCGGCGCACCACCACCCCGGGTCCACGTGCCACTCGGCCGACTGCTCCGCAATACGTTTCTTCTGAGTGACCGGAGCGGCGAAATCGTGGATCAGAGGGCGGCCCTGACCCATGACCCGATTGGCATACGCTGCAGACGTGCTGGACATTTGGACCTTACGGGTGTTGGTCGAAGTTGCCGACCAGGGCTCGTTCTCCGGTGCGGCGTCGAAACTGTCGATGACGCAACCGGCGGTGTCGCGGCAGATTGCGGGCATGGAGCGGCGGGTCGGCGTATCCCTTTTCCGGCGAGTCCCTCGAGGTGTGCACCTGACGACGGCCGGCGAGGTGGCAGTGGGCCAAGCACGCGAAATCCTCGCTCGCATGCAAGCGCTGGAAGCGCGGCTCGGATCGTTCACCGACCTGGAGACCGGTCATCTCCGGCTGTCGGCTTTCCCGAGCGCGAACACGTCATTCATGCCGGACGCGATCCGGCGCATGAATGAGGCGTACCCCGGCGTCACTCAGAGTCTGGTACGGATCGAACCGGGCGAAGCCCTCTCCGCGATCCGCGACGGCACTGTCGACCTCGGCCTCGTCACGGCGTGGGAGCTGCACCCCAACCTCGTGGCAGCGAAATACAGCCCACCGGCCTGGACAATCCGATCGAGACCGTCGAAGGCGTGGAGCTCATTCCGTTGCTGGACGAAGAATTGCTGGTCGGTCTGCCGGCCGGGCATCGACTCGCGGATCAGCCCCGGGTCCGACTGCGCGAGCTGAAGGACGAGGTATGGGTGGAGGGCGGCTTTCCGGACTGCCTAGGGCCGATTCCGCGCCTCACCGAAGCCCTCGGCGGCGAGCCGAGAATCGGGTTCCATTGTGACGACTGGAACGGCAAGCAGGCGCTGGTCGCCGCCGGGGCCGCCATCATGCTGGTGTCCACGCTGGCACAGCCCGCGATCCAGCGCGAGGTGGTGCTGCGACCGACGTCGCCCCGCCTGCCCACCCGTCGTCTCTTCGCCGGCACCACCGCTCCGCCGTTCCGGATGCCCGCGGTGACGGCCATGTTGTCGATACTCATGGGCATCAGCGAACGCTGGCGCACAACGTCACCGGCGGGGTCCGGACAAAACTAGTACGGCAGCCGCCATTAGTACTGCTACGGCAGGTCGCCACTTCGTGTGGTTGTGAGTCGTTTGTCGGGTGTGGTGACGGCTGAGCAGGTATCGGGTTGGGACGATGACTTCCGTGAGTTCTTTCTGGGGTGGTCGCAGTGG
>NZ_JBHTBJ010000084.1:0-7570 GCF_042664765.1 Paractinoplanes rhizophilus
CCGGCCCGCCGCCTCGTCGACTCGGGCCGCATCTGTGTCCTGTGTCACGTCGTGTCCCATCTGACCGGTTCTCAAGCCGGTCGATCTTGGCACACCCCCGACTTACACAGCTCCCCTGACAGGGCCGGACGCCGCCAAGAATAACTATCAGCCACGCGCCACCACATGGCCGAAACCGGGGAAAGTCCGGCTCACGTTGTCCGGCCGCAACGGCAACCGGCCGGCCAAAGCGCGCGCGGCCGGCACGCCGGTCTGGGTAAGTACGCCGACCCAGGGACCAACTGATCTCGACGTCCAAGTCATGGATCAAGGCGCCTCCGCCCGGGCCGGCATCGCCGGTGTGCTGTTAAAGCTGAGCTCCCGCGCGGGTTCCGCGCAGGCCCGGGTCGGTGTGGATTACTCGCGCTTCGCCGAGGCCAACGGTGGCAACTTCGGTGCGCGGCTGCAGCTGGCGCAGCTGCCTACATGCGCCCTGACGACCCCAGAAATCCCCGCCTGCCGTACGCGGACCCCGCTTGAGTCCACCAACAACGTCCAAGCCCAGGAGGTCTCAGCACCGGTCAACCTGGCCGATGCAAAGTCCACGGGCGGTACGACCTTGCTCGCCGCTCTCACCAGCACCGGTAGCGACGGCGTCACCGGTGGCACCTACACGGCCACCGAACTCAAGCCCTCCGGATCGTGGGCCGGCGGGGAGAGCTCCGGCAGCTTCAACTACAGCTACCCGGTGACGCTGCCCGGCTCGTCCGGAGGCTTCGAGCCGGCCGTCGGCCTGTCCTACGACTCCGGCAGCATCGACGGCCAGACCGGTTCCACCCAGGCGCAGGCCTCCTGGGCCGGTGACGGCTGGTCCACGCCGCACTCCTACATCGAGCAGTCGTTCGCTTCCTGCAAGGACGACCCGAACGGCTCGGCGGCGCCGAAGCAGACCAACGATCTTTGCTATGACGGCCCGGTGCTGACGTTGTCGCTCAACGGCTCCACGTCGGCCCTGGTCTACGACAATGACAAGGACGTCTTCAAGAGCGAGTCCGACAACGGCGACATCGTCACACACGTCTACGACAAGTCCGCCCGCTACGACGCCGGCTCGTGGAAGGTGACCACCCGCGAGGGTACCGTCTACCAATTCGGTCTCAACAAGCTGCCCGGCTGGGCGACCTCGAAGCCCACCACCAATTCCGTGGACACCGTGCCCGTCTACGGCGCCCACGCCGGCGACCCGTGCTACAGCACCGCCGGGTTCGACGCTTCCGAGTGTGCCATGGCATGGCGGTGGAACCTCGACTACGTCACCGATTCCCACGGCAACGCGGTCGCCTACTACTACAAGCAAGACACCAACTTCTACGGCCGTAACCAGGGCGCCACCATGGACTCCTACGTCCGCGACAGCTACCTGGACCATATCGACTACGGCTTCCGCGACGGCGGCGCCTACGGCACCATCGCTGACAAGGTGCAGTTCACGCCCGGGCCGCGGTGCGTGTCCGGCACCTGCACGCTGGATTCGACGAACAAGGCGAACTTTCCCGACGTGCCGTTCGACCTGATCTGCGCCCAGGGCACCACGTGCACGGCGCAGAGCCCGACGTTCTTCTCCACCGTCCGGCTCACCACCATCACCACCAAGCAGTACGACGTCGTCTCGGGTCAATACCTGCCGGTGGACTCGTACGCCCTGGCCCAGAGCATCCCGGCCACCGGCGACGCGACCTCGCCGACGCTGTGGCTTGGCTCCATCGCCCGCACCGGCTACGACACCACCGCGGGCGGCTCGACCACGGCGATCACCCTGCCGTCGATCTCGTTCACCGGCGGTCGGCTGCCCAACCGGGTGAACCTCAACGACGGGCTGCAAGCTTTCAACCGCTACCGGCTGCAGTCGATCACCTCGGAGACCGGTGCGGTGACCACCGTCGGCTACGAGCTGCCGGAACCGTGCGGCAGCACCGCCGGGCTGGATCCAGCCACCAACACCAACTCATGCTTCCCGGTGCGGTGGCAGCCCGAGGGCTACACCGCCCCGTTCGTGGACTGGTTCAACAAGTACGCCGTCACCCGGGTCACCACCACCGACCCGACCGGCGGCGCCCCAGCCACCGCGACGAGCTACGCCTACCTCGGCGGCGCCGCCTGGCACTTCGACGACAACGAGATCATCAAACCGAAGTACCGCACCTACGGCCAGTTCCGCGGCTACGCCACCGTGCGCACCTTCACCGGTGACGGCGCCAACGACCGGCGCACCCAGTCCGACACCGCCTACTACCGCGGCATGTCGAAGAACAACAACAGCACCGTGGTGAACGTGAACGACTCCCTCGGCGGCGCCCACGAAGACCTCGACGAGCTCGCCGGGGCCGTACTGGAGACGACCGCGTATCAGGGTGAGAACGGCCCCGCCGACAACTCGGAGATCACCGCCTACTGGGTGTCCGCGGCCACCGCAACCCGGACCCGCAGCGGACTACCCGCGCTGACCGCCAACCGGGTCGAGCAGGCCGTGACCGTGAACCGGCAACGGGTCACCAGCGGAGCGACCACCACCTGGCGTTACAACGAGACCGACAACAGCTACTACGACGGCATCACCTCACCGACCTTCGGCCTGCTCAAGACACGCTACAGCCACAGCGTGCCGGCCAACGCCGCATACGACCGGTGCACCAGCAACACGTATGTCCCGACCAGTACCAGCAGCCCGCTGGTCGGGCTCGTCTCCCAGGTTGAGACGGTGTCGGTCGCCTGCGGCGGTTTCACCGAGGGCACCCCCGCATCGGTGCCGGTCACCTTGAATACGCTCACCGCACCGCCGACGGTATCGCGGCCGGCGCAGGTCGTCTCCGCCACGCGCACCTTCTACGACGACCCCACCTTCTCGACCGTCTTTCCGCAGACCGCCGTGCCCACCAAGGGCGACGTCACGATGACGCAGCAGGCGGAGACGTTCGCCAACGGCTCGTACGCCTTCAAGACGCTCGGCAAGTCCACCTTCGACGCGTACGGCCGCGGACTGTTGGCCTACGACGGCAACGGCTACCTCACCAAAACCGAATACGTCGTCAACGCGGCCGGCCTGACCACCGGCACGAAGGTCACCAACCCGCTCGGCGACACCAGTACCAGCACCAGTAGCTCGCTCCGCGGCCTGACCTTGACCGTGACCGACGCCAACAAGGTGGTCACCACCCAGCAGTACGACGCGCTGGGCCGCACGACCGCCGTCTGGCTGCACAGCCGGACCGGCAGCTACCCCGACTACAAGTACGGCTACACCGTCTCCAAGACCGGCATCACCGCCGTAGTCACCGAGCGGATGAACGACGCCACCGGCTACATCAGGTCGATCACGCTCTACGACGCGCAGATGCGGCCCCGACAGACCCAGAGCGTCACCCCGCAAAGCGGCCGGCTGGTCACCGACGCGTTCTATGACAGCCGCGGCTGGACCACTGCCACCTACAACGGCTGGTGGGACTCGGCCACCACGCCCACCATCGGGGCGCCGGTCAGCGCGGCCAACCTCCAGCAGAAGGTTCCCAACCAGACCTTCACCACCTACGACGGCCTCGGCCGCGCCGCGGTCGTCACCCAAGCCCAAAATAACGTCACCGTCTCCAGCACCACGACCGTCTACCAGGGCGACCGCGTCACGACCGTCCCGCCGACCGGCAGCACCGTCACCACCACCGTGACGGACCCGCTCGGACGCACCAGCAGCCAGCTCGAGTACAAGGTCCGGCCAACCGTGACCGTCCCCGCCGACCAATTCACCGGCGCCTACTCGATCACCGCGCCCACCGCCGCGGACAGCATCGTGACCAGCAAATACGGCTACGACTCCCACGGCAACCAGAGCACCGTCACCGACACCACGAACAACAACACGTGGACATCGACCTACAACCTGCTCGGCCAGCTGCTGAGCCGAAACGATCCCGACGCTGGCACGTCCAAGGACTACCAGTACGACGGCAACGGCAACCTAATCCAGTCCACCGATGCGCGCGACAAGATCGTCTCCTACACGTACGACGCGATCAACCGCAGGACCGGCAGTTACGCGGCGACAGCCAATTCCCAGGCCGCCGCCAACCAGCTGACGGCTATGGTCTACGACAACTCCGACAACGCCGTCGCGAACATGACCTATCCCAAGGGCCAACTCACCGGAGCCGTGTCGTACGCGAACAGTCAGGCGTACAGGTTCCAAGCCCGCGGCTTCAACGTCTTCGGCAGCTCCATCGGTGAAACCGTCACCATCCCCACCAACGAGGGACTTCTCGCCGGCACCTACAACCTGGGCCACCTCTACACCGCCAACCGGGGCCTTCCGGCCAAAGACGTCTACGCAGCCCAAGGTGGCTTGCCCGCCGAGACCGTACAGCGGGGATACGACGGCTTCGACATCCCCGACACCCTCGGCGGCCTCACCGGCTACGTCCAAGGCACCACCCAAGACGCCTACGGCCGCACCACCTACCAGCAGCTGGGCACCTCCACCAACCTGGCCAATGTCACCAGCTCCTACTACGACCACACCGGCCTGCTCAAACAGCAGCTACTCACCCGCACCGCCACCAGCCCGAACAACGTCGACCAGCAGGACTACGAATACGACCTGTCGGGCAACCTGATCCACCAGACCAGCACCCGCCTCGCCGCCGACAACGTCGGCGAAACCCAGTGCTTCTCCTACGACGAACTGCGCCGGCTCACCCAAGCGTGGACCGCCACCGACAAATGCGCGGCCACCCCGACCGCTGCCAGCCACGCCATGGTCGGCAACACCATCGGCTCCGGCAGCGCCTTCTGGACCAGCTGGGCATTCGACAACCTCGGCAACCGCACCAGCCAGGTCAAACACGCCGTACCGTCCGGCACCGACACCACGACGAACTACCAGTACACGGCCAAGCCTCACCAAGTCACCTCCAGCAGCACCGCCGGTGGTAGCACCGGCAGCAGCAGCTACACCTACGACTTGGCCGGCAACACGCTGACACGGAATCCCGGCACCGGTGCCCAGACATTGACCTGGGACGACGCCGGACGACTCACCTCCGTCGCCACCAGCCAAGGCACCACGAGCAACGTCTACGCGGCCGACGGGCAGCTGCTGCTCCAGAAAGACCCCGGCAGCACGACCCTGTACCTCGGCAGCCAGCAATTCACGCTCAACACCAGCACGAACACCGTGACAGGAATCCGGTATTACGCCCTCCCGGGCGGCGGAACAGTAATCCGCACCGGAGCCAGCAACAACTACAAGTTCGCCCTCGCCGACCCGCTCGGTACTCCCAGACTCTATCTTGACAGCACTGCCCAGAACCCGTCGTGGCGGCAGCAAACGCCCTATGGCGAGAACCGCGGCGTCAGCATCACCATCCCCGACAACCGAGGCTTCCTGGACAAGACCGTCAACACCAACAGCGGCCTTGTCCACGTCGGTGCCCGCGAATACGACGCCTCAGTCGGACGGTTCGTCAGCGTCGACCCCATCCAGGACCTCATGGACCCGCAACAGTGGAACGGCTACACCTACGCCAATAACAACCCTGTTTCCCTCAGCGACCCTAGTGGCCTCGTACCGATAGATAACGAACTCGATGACCAGTTCGGACATGAGAAGAAGCTCACAGGAAAATACAAAAAGCGCGCCACCAGCCGCACCGTGTACGGCGATTCGCCTCGGAGAGGCGATTTGAACATCTACGACATCAAGGGCTCCGACAACCAACCCGTCAGGAAAGTCTGCGTCACCGGTGTAGCCTGCGTCGACCAGTACGACGTCACGGACATCAACGACTACATCGATCGCTACCATGCCTCGGTTTCGGCCAGCAGCGCACGCAACGGCGGCCAGCCACTCAATGACGTCCAGTACCTCAAGGCGATGCTCGATGCGTGCGCGGACAACACCAGGGACCTCGAAGCCAACTGCTCGGGTGCCGGATACATGAAACGCGTGGACGCTTACGGTGAGGCCAGCAGCGCCCTAGAGGAGCAGCTCCACGGCACCCCGGCCTGGAAGACAGGGACTGCCGTGCTCGGCACAATAGCCGAGGGCGCAGCCAGTGCGGATGCCTGCTTGCTAGGAGTGGTCGGTGGCCGCCGAAGCTTCTCTGCCGACACCCGTGTGCTGCTGGGCAACGGCAAGGTGACGATAGCGTTCAAGAACCTCAAAGCTGGCGACAAGGTGCTGGCCACAGATCCAGAAACCGGCGAGCAAGGCCCCCGAAAAATCTCCACGATATGGGTGCATAAAGACGACCTCTACGTTCTGGTTGTCAACGGCATGCAGCTGACGACCACTGAGGACCACCCATTCTGGGACGTCACCGACCAGCGGTGGGAACGCGCTGATAAACTGGACCAAGGCGACCTGCTCCGCACCCCAACCGGCGCGGAAGCTCGCGTCGACGGCTTCCATAGCCAAACGCGTCGGCGAGCCGACGCTTATAACCTAACTGTTGACGATCTCCACACGTACTATGTGCTCGCCGGCAAAACTCCGGTCCTCGTCCACAACTGCGGTCCGAACCTCCAAAGCCGCAATGACATGGCCGCTAGCGGTATTCGGCCTGGCAGAAATGGCAAAGCAGAAACGAGCCAAGCTGGCCTGGAGTATGATAAGCACCAATTGAATCCAGGTCAGGATTCACCGAAGAGGTTTCTGCCTCGCGTTGGTAGCAACAAGGCCGACCTCGATCGAGCCGGCCAGATGCTGCTGGATGACATCGCGTTTCACCCGCGCGGTGTTGAAGAAATCGTAACGGGCGGCGGATTTGGCGGCGGTACGCGAATAATCAGGCCGGACGGAGTAGGTGCGGTTTTCGACTCTGGCGGCGCGTTCCAGTACTTCGGGAATTTTAGGTACCCAGGATGAATGTGCTGATTCTCAGGAAAGAAACAGATTTACTGACGGAGGTTGGGCGGCGGATTGTCGGAGCTACTGTTCTTGGAGTTACCTATCGTCAGACGGAGCGCGGCGGGTTGAACGTGCCGCCAGTAGGCGTGGCGCATGAGGTGGACCTGGAGGTGGTCTTGAGGCTGTCAACAGGCGTTATCTCGGTGACCTGGGAGAGGGATGATCTAGTCGAAGGTCTCGCTCTAGGCTGGGAGGATGCTGCGGATCCTGAAGGAGTAGCCGCAGTGCCTGCGGACAACAGCGAGAGTTGGCGAGGGCTTGTCGGGCACGCGATAACGAATGTTTACGCCAGTTGGCAGGTAAGTGAAGTTAATTGCCCTGAAAGCATGTGGTCCATACGGTTTTCCTTCGGGCCGCGGCTGCATGTGGTAATCGCACTCGGTGAGCTCGATGTGTCGGGTTGGCCGATGTATCACCCAGACTCTTTGCTGTTGTTGTTTGATGAAAACATGGCCCGCTCATATCGGCCGTCAGGTGCCATTGGTAGCGCTTGGGGGGAGCAGTCGCTTTGAGCCGCCCTGGATCTTCCGGAGAGAGAACCAACTAAGATCTTTTCTCTTCGGGAAGGTAAAGGGGGAATGGTGATGGCGACGCGTAGGTCCTACACGCCGGAGTACAAGGACCAGATTGCCCGGA
>NZ_JBHTBJ010000085.1:0-7251 GCF_042664765.1 Paractinoplanes rhizophilus
AGGCGAACACGATCGGCGTCGCGAAGAACAGCAGCATGATCGTGCCGTGCATGGTGAACAGCTGGTTGTACTGCTCCGGCGACAGGAACTGCATGCCCGGCCGGGCCAGCTCGGCCCGCATCAGCAGCGCCATGAAGCCGCCGAGGGTGTAGAACACGATCGACGTGATCATGTACATGATCCCGATCTGCTTCGCGTCCGTCGTGCGCAGGATCCGGGTCAGCGCCGATCCCTTCACCTGCCGCCGGACCGGGTACGGCCGGGTGGCCAGCGGGCGCGGGGCGACTTGCGTCATGCGGTGCTCCTCGGATGTCGCGCGTACGGGAATCCACTGCGCATCTTTCGTTATAGGCTTCTCGGCCCCCGAACCGCTCGATTTCCGCGCAATGCCCACATCTCCGGCGATCCCGGCGGAGGTAAAGAGTCAGGAGCGGGGCCGCAGCACGTACCCGGTGTAGGCGTACTCGCCGCCGTACGCGGCGCGAACCGCGATCTCCTCGCCGACCGGGGCAAGGACTTCGTCGGGGATCCCTTCGCCGCGCAACTCGGCCAGGCGCGCGGCCAGCGGCTCGTAGTACTCGTCCCAGTCGGAGTCCGGCAGGACGTAGACTGCCCGCACGATCCAGCCCGCCCGCTCGGCCGCCCGCACATTGGCGGCCGTGGTGCGCATCGCCGGATAACCGGGATCCCAGAAGGCCCGCGCTCCGGCCGAGGGCGTGGGAGTCAGCCACTCCGCCTCGGTGAGCACCAGCACGCCGCCCGCCGCCAGCAGCGGCCGCCACGCGGCCAGGGCCGCGTCGAAGCCCATGAGGTACGCCGAGCCCTCCGCCCAGAGCAGGTCCACCGAGCCCGGCGCCAGGGGCAGGCTGTCCATCGAGGCGCGCAGCGCGGTCACCCGGTCGCCGACCCCGGCGGCGGCCGCGCGGGCGGTGACGGCGTCGAGGAACGGCGGGTGCAGGTCCACGGCGGTGACGTGGCCGCCGGTGAGCCGGGCCAGGGCCACGGTGGCCGGCCCGGTGCCGCAGCCGACGTCGACGATCCGGGGGCGGCCGGGCAGCGGGCCGGCCAGCCGCAGCAGCAGCGCGGTGGTCTCCGCCGAGCCCGGCGCCTCGCGCGGCAGGCCCTGGTGGGCACGCCGGAAAACGTCGGTCATGGGACGGCATTCTGCCCGGTGGCCGGCCGGAGCGTCCCGAGTTGGCGATGGACGGCGGCCGTGGTGCGCTCGATGTCCCCGGTGGCCAGCAGGTCGAGCAGCGCGCCGCGCAGCACGGCCAGGGCGGCGGTGCGCTCGGCGACGGCTTCGCGGGAGTCGCGCGTGGCGGCCGGCTGCGACGCGGCGAGCACGGCCAGCCAGTCGGCGACCGTCGCGGCCGCGAAACCGGACCAGGGCCCGGACGAGTCGGCCAGGCTCCGCGCGTACGCCTCGACCCAGAGACGCAGCAACGGCCGGTGCGCGTCGGCGCAGAGCCATCGCCAGACGGCCTCGGACGCGGCCGGGAGGCCGGCGGCCGCCGGTAGACCCTCGAGCAGCGCGAGCTCCTCCGCCCGCGCCCGGGCCAGCAGCGCCTTGACCAGGCCGTCCTTGCTCTCGAAGAGGAACAGCAGGACCCGGGGGCTGGAGCCGATGGCGGCGGCGAGCGGCCGCAGCGAGAGGTCGGAGAGGCCGTGCTCGCGGACGTACGCGTAGGCCAGCTCCAGCAATTCCGCTCGCCTGCCCGACGTCACGCCCGCTAGCATCTCACTGAAACGACTGTTTCAGTGAGGAGGGGTCGCGATGATCCGGGAGCTGGGCGAGCCGGGAGACCTGGGCTGGGTGGTCCAGGCGCACGGCGAGATCTACACCAAGGAGTACGGCTGGGACGCGAGCTTCGAGGCGCTCGTCGCGCGGATCGTGGCCGACTATGCGAACGGGCGCGACCCGGCGCGGGAGAACGCGTGGATCGCCGAGATCGACGGAAAGCGCGCCGGGTCGGTTTTCTGCGTGGACGCGCACGAGGACGACACGGCCGTGCTGCGGATCCTGCTGGTGACGCCGGAGGCGCGCGGGCACGGGGTCGGCGGGCGCCTGGTCGACACGTGCGTGAGTTTCGCGAAACAAGCGGGCTACGCGCGGATGCGGTTGTGGACCAACGACCCCCTCGTCGCGGCCCGGCACGTCTACCTCAAGCGGGGCTTCCGGCTCACCGGCGAACAACGGCACCACAGCTTCGGGGCCGACCTGGTGGGCCAGACGTACGAGCTGGCCCTACGCTGACCGGATGGATGCCGAGCACGACGACACGGCGTACGTCTCGACCGGCCGGCTCCCCTCCGCGGACACGGTCCGCAAGGCGCTCGACGAGGCCTACGAGCGCTACCGCGACGAGTACGGTGGCGCGCCCTCGGCTCTCTATCCCGCCCTCGCCCGGGTCCCCGCGCATCTGTACGGGCTGTGCGCGGCCGGAGTCGGCGGCGGCGTCCACGCGGCCGGGGACGCCGAGCACGGTTTCGCGCTGATGAGCGTGGCCAAGCCGTTCGTCTTCGCGCTGGTCTGCGAGATCTCCGGCGCCGGCGAGATGCGGCGCAAGCTCGGCGCGAACGCGACCGGCCTGCCGTTCAACTCGGCGGCGGCCGTCGAGCGCGCGCACGACGGCCGCACCAACCCGATGGTCAACGCCGGCGCGATCGGCACGGTCAGCCTCGCGCCCGGCGGCGACGTCGAGGCGAAGTGGCGGTTCGTCCAGGAGGGACTGTCCCGGTTCGCGGGCCGGGACCTGCCGCTCGACGAGGAGGTGTTCCCGTCGGCGGCGGCCACCAACCACCGCAACCGCGCCCTGGCCAACCTGCTGCAGACGTACGGTTTCCTCGGCTGCGACCCGGTCGACGCGGTCGATCTCTACACCCGGCAGAGCTGCCTGCGGGTGACCGCGACCGATCTGGCGGTGATGGGCGCCACGCTCGCGAACGGCGGGGTCAACCCGCGCACCGGCGAGCGGCTGGTCGGCCCGTCCGCATGCCATCACACGCTCGCGGTGATGGCGACCGCGGGGCTCTACGAGACCTCCGGGGACTGGCTCTACGACGTCGGCGTCCCGGGCAAGAGCGGCATCGGCGGCGGCATCGTGGTGGTGTCGCCGGGCAAGGGCGCCCTGGCCGCCTTCTCCCCACCGCTGGACGCGTACGGCAACAGCGTGCGCGGCCGGCTGGCGGCAAGTTTCCTGTCCCGCCGCCTGGGCCTGACGCTCTTCGCGTCGAAACCGGCCGGCGCCTAACCGGCGAGCGCGTCGACCAGGCGCCTCGCCGAGCCGGCCAGGTTCCACCGCTCGGCCAGCGCCAGCAGCGCGTCCGGGTTCTCCGGGGCCCGGGGCAGCGCCGGGTCGAAGGGCGGCAGCTTCACGTCGAGGGCGACCTTGCAGACGGGCAGCGCCTTTTCCAGATAATCCTTGGCGGCGGCAAGTTTCGCGCGCAGGCCCGGGGCGAAGCCCGCGTCGGGATCGTCGAGCGCGGCCAGGATCTCGGTGACCCCGCCGTAGCGGGTGACCAGCCGGGCCGCGGTCTTCTCCCCCACGCCCGGCACGCCCGGCAGGCCGTCGCTCGCGTCGCCGCGCATCGCCGCGAAATCCGCGTACCACTTCGCGGGCACCCCGTATTTCGCCTCCACCAGCGCGTTGTCGGCGTCCTCGAGTTTCGCGACGCCGCGCCCGCAGTAGAGCAAACGCGTCCGCCGCTCGTCGTCGACCAGCTGGAACAGGTCGCGATCGCCGGAGACCACCTCGACCGGCGCCGGCTGGGTCGCGGCCAGGGTGCCGAGCACGTCGTCGGCCTCGTAGCCGTCCACCCCGAACGCGGGGATCCCGACCGCGGCGAGGACCTCGAGCAGGATCGGGATCTGGCGCTCCAGCGCCGGCGGAACGATCTCCACGTCGCCGTGGGCGACCCGATGCTTCTTGTACGAGGGGACCAGCGCGACCCGCCACTCGGGCCGCCAGCTGGCGTCGAGCGCGCAGACCAGCCGGTCGGGCCGCCGGGTGCGGACAAGTTGGGCGATCATGTCGAGGAACCCGCGCACCGCGTTCACCGGCTCCCCGGCGGCGGTCTGCGCCGCCTTCTCGGGAATGCCGTGGAAGGCACGGAAGTAGAGGCTGGGCGCGTCGACGGCGAGCAGCGGCTGTGCGGTCACCGCAACACTTAACCACAGGAGCGCGAACCCGGGCCGGTGCGCTGCTGACGGGTACCTGAACGGTCGTTAAGATGAGGGGGTGACGGTTGACCGGATCCTCCCCACCGAGGAAGCCTACGAGCTCCTCGACCTGACCCGAGAGCTCGCCGACGGCGAGCTGGCCCAGGCCGGCGACTTCGAGCGGCGCGGCCAGTTCCCGCGCGAGATCATCCGGACGCTCGGCCGGGCCGGCCTGCTCGGCCTGCCCTACCCCGAGGCCGACGGCGGCGCCGGGCAGCCCTACGAGGTGTACCTGCAGGTCCTCGAGATCCTCGCGGGCCGGTGGCTGGCCGTCGCCGAGGCGGTCAGCGTGCACACCCTGGCGTGCTACCCGGTGTACGCGTACGGCACCGAACGCCAGCGCAAGCTGCTGCCGGACATGCTCGGCGGCGATCTGCTCGGCGCGTACGCGCTCTCCGAACCGCAGGGCGGCTCGGACGCCGCGGCCCTCACCACCAGGGCGACCCACGACGGCGCGGGGTGGGTCGTCAACGGCACCAAGGCGTGGATCACGCACGCCGGGCACGCCGACTTCTACAACGTCTTCGCCCGCACCGGCGGCCCGGGCGCCGGCGGCATCTCCTGCCTGCTCGCCGACGCCGGCACCCCCGGCCTGCACCCGCAGAAGCCCGAGCGCACGATGGGGCTGCGCTCGTCGGCGCCGGCCCAGCTGGTGTTCGAGGACATGCGGCTCGACGGCGATCGCCTGATCGGCGCCGAGAACGGCGGCTTCCGGATCGCCATGGAGGCCCTCGACGCCGGGCGCCTCGGCATCGGCGCGTGCGCGGTGGGGCTGGCCCAGGCGGCGGTCGACTTCGCGGCGGCGTACGCGAAAGAGCGCGAGCAATTCGGCAAGCCCATCGCCTCGTTCCAGGGCATCGGCTTCATGCTCGCCGACATGGCCACCCAGGTGTCGGCGGCGCGGGCGCTGGTGCTGGCGGCGGCCCGGCTCAAGGACGCCGGCCGGCCGTTCTCCATCGAGGCCGCGAAGGCGAAACTTTTCGCCACCGACGTGGCGATGAAGGTGACGACCGACGCCGTGCAGATCCTCGGCGGGTACGGCTACACCGGCGACTACCCGGCCGAGCGCTGGTTCCGCGAGGCGAAGGTGCTGCAGATCGTCGAGGGCACCAACCAGATCCAGCGGCTGGTGATCAGCCGGTCGCTGACCCGGCCGGCCTGATCCGGGACAAACGACCGGCGTCCCGGTCAGGCGTAGCGCAGGTGCAGCATCATCCCGGCGTCGGCGTGCGGCAGGTTGTGGCAGTGGTTGGCCCACCGGCCAGGGTTGTCGGCACGGAAGACCACCTTCCAGATCTCGCCCGGCCGGACGTCGAACGAGTCCTGCCACAGCGGGCTCCCGGTCGAGGGCGTGCCGTCGCGCGACACGATCAGCACGTGGTGGCCGTGCAGGTGCCACGGATGGACGGCGAGTGAGCGGTTGACGATCGTGAACTCGACCGTCTCACCCAGGTGGACCACCTCGTCCGGGATGCCGGGATAGGCGGCGCCGTTCACCGTGTGCGCGTAGCGGGGAAGCAGGCCGTGCAGGTCGAGGCCGCGGTCCAGGACCAGGGTGAACCGGCGGTCGGGCGGGGGCAGCGGCGCCGCGGCCGCCGGAGCGCCGTAGGTGAGGGGATCCAGCGCCGGCCAGCCGCCCGTCGCGGCGGTCACCGGGCCGGTGGAATTCGGGCCGGTGGAATTCGGGCCGGTGGAATTCGGGCCGGTGGAATACACGGCGCGGCCGTCCACGAACAGGGCGACGGGCGCGGCCGGGGCGGTGAAGGTCAGGTCGTAGCGGCCGCCGGCCGGGATCAGCACGGCGGTGGCCTCCAGCGGGGTGGGACCGCGCAGGTCGCGGCCGTCGATCGCGGCGACCTCGAACGGCGCTCCGGCCAGGGCGTACCGGTGGGTGGTGCTGTCGGTGTTGATCAGCCGCAGCCGGACGGGCGTGCCGGCGCGGACCGGCGCGGTGACCGCCTCGGGCAGCGGGTGGCCGGCCAGGGTGTGCACGGGCACGGTGACGTCCACGCCGGTCACCCGGGCCGGGCGGACCACGAGCACGCCGTAGAGGCCCATCCGGACGCCGATGTCGGAGGCCTCGTGCGTGTGGTACCAGTACGTGCCGGGCTGGTCGGCGGTGAACCGGTAGACGAACTCCTGCCCGGGCAGGACCGCCGCCTGAGTCACGCCGGGCACCCCGTCCTGGCTGTTCGGGACGTCGTAGCCGTGCCAGTGCAGGGTGACGCCGCGCCCGATGTCCCGGTTGCGCAGGGTCACCTCCAGCACGTCGCCGACGGTGGCGGTGAGCTGCGGCCCGGGCACCTGCCCGTTGAACGCCCAGGCGCGGACGTCGTGGCCGCCGGCGCGGACGGTGGTGGTCCCGGCGGTCAGGGTGAACCGCTCGGCGGGCGCGCCGGTCGCGGGGGCGGCGGCAAAAGCGCCATGATGATGGGGTACGGCGGGAGCGGCGCCCGGCGCGACCGCGAGTCCGACGCCGGCCGCCAGCGCCGTCACGGTCGCCACGACAGCCGTCCGGGGAAGTCGCCGGCCGCCGAGCAGGCGCCCCGACACCAGCGTCGCGCCGGCCACCCCGGCGGCGGCGAGCAGCCCGGCGCTCGGCGACGCGGGATAGCCGTGCAGGACGGTGACCAGCACGGCGGCGGCGCAGGCGTAGCCGGCGAACAGCAGCGGGAGCGGTCCCCGCCGCAGCGCCACGGCGGCGAGCCCGGCCAGCGACAACGGCGCGCCGATGAGGACCTTCTCCCCCGCGAACCACCAGCCGGCCCGGGCCAGCACGACGGTCGTGCCGGCCCGGGCCAGCGTCGCGAGCGCCGCCGCGGCGGCCAGGCCGAGCGTGAGCCGGCGGCGCCCCGTGGCCGCCGCCGCGCCCGCGCCCAGCCACCCGCCGGCCGCGAGAACCCCGGCCAGCAGATCCACGATGATCATCGAGGCGGTGCTCACGCGCGCTCCCGCTTCCCCGCGGCGCGATCGGCCCCGGCGGCGGCACCCGGGGCTCCGGCGCCCGCCTCGCCGGCCTCAGCCGCGCCGCC
>NZ_JBHTBJ010000086.1:0-7188 GCF_042664765.1 Paractinoplanes rhizophilus
ACCACGACACCCACTGGCGCAACTGGCGCCGCCGCCACCAAGCCCGAGCACGCTGGTTCCACCAACGCGCACGTCTCCGACGAGACTATGTCCTGGCCAGCTAGCAAATGGCGGCTGCCGTACTAGGGCCGAGCTCCAAGTACGCCTGAAATTCAGCAGCGTTCATTCCCATCACCGGATCATAAGACCGCCAGCCCGGGCTTTCCCGATCGAGTTGCTCGCTTGACTGCGCCACCGCGAAAGGATAAAGCATGTCATAAACCTGCTGCTCGGAATCGATTTGAAGGACATACCATCGATAACCTCTCCAGAAGCTTCCCCAGGCGTCGCCGTCGAGCTTCAATTCTGAGACTCGCCCAGACTGGGGCTCTTGTCGTCCAGATGACTGGGCAGCCGTTTGTACCGCAGTTTCGGAGATCTCGAAGGGTGTGTCGTAAATGCGTCCACCGCCATGGCAGGCCGAGCAGACCTGACCTGCGGTGTGTTTGGCGCCGATGCCGATGGAGAGCAGGGGGCCGTCGGAGGAGCCGCCGCCACCGCCGGCGCCGCCACCGCCGAGCGTCTTGCGGATCTCCGGGAAGTGGCCGGTGGGGTCGATATAGCTGACCGGGCTGTTGTAGACGTACGCGTACCGGTTGAGGGCCTGGGTGTTCAGCGGGTCCGGAACGACCGTGTCCGGCGAGATGAAGTGGGCGGTGCGCGGGTCGTACTGCCGGGCGCCCAAGTCGAGCAGGCCGTTGTCGGCGTCGGCGCGCAGGCCGGTGAAGCGCAGCTCGCTCGCCGTCGGCCCGGCCAGCGCGGACGCCTCACCGTATGGGGTGTAGCGGTAGCGAGCGACGACCTGACCCTGCCCGTCGGTGAGCAGCCGGGGTGAGCCGAGGTTGTCCACCTGGTACCAGGTGAGAGCTCCGCCGCTGCGCCGGGCGATCAGCTGACCGGCCGCGTAATAGTTCTTGATCAGTCCGCGGGTGCTCGAGTCCTCCAGGAAGCCGCCGTAGTAGCGGTCATACTGCAGGTCGCGGCGGCGGGCGACGCGCTCGCCGGCGGCGTCATAGGTGTAGGTGGTGCTCACCCCGTCCGCGTCGGCGAGCACCTCGGGCAGCCCGTCGTCGGTCCAGTCGATGCCGGTGGTCCGCTGGGTCTGGGGATTGGTGGTGGATTGAAGGTTGCCGTTGAGGTCGTAATGCAGTTGGTCGAGGTTCGCCATGCCCCGCGGGGCGTGCGGGGTGGCGCATGGCTTGCCCGCGCAGCCGGCCGGCCCCTGTGCCGGGTATAGGACGGTGCCGAGGGTGGACGAGTAGGTCATGTTGCCGCCGGCGTCGTACGTGAAGTTCTGAGTCAGGTCACCTGTGACGGTGCTGAGCCGGTCGAGTTGGTCGTGGCCGAACGTGAGGTTCATCGGGTCGGTCGCCGAGGTGATCGTCTTGACCAGGCCATTCGGCTCATACGTGTACCCGGCGCCATAGACGGTGGACCCGTTGCGCAGCAGCTTGGCGGTCTCCAGCCGGCCGCGGTCGGCCTCGTAGCCGTACGTGGCGGTGGTGCCGTTGGCGTTGCGCTGCTCGGTAAGCCGGCCGGCCGCGTCGTAGCGGAACTCGTCGACGAAGCCCGGCATGGCCGACAGCCGACCGGCCGCGTCGTAGTCGTAGCCGACCTGCTCACCGCCGGGATAGGTGACCGATTCGGTGCGGCCTAGTGAGTCGTAGTCGAAGACCATCGCGTACCCGCGGGCGTTGATGCAGGTCCAGTGGGCCGAGGGCTGCCCGTCGGGGGCATAGTCGGTGCGGCTGCTGCGCCCGTCCGGGCAGCCCGTGCCGGAGGCGTCGGTGACCGAGGTGAGCCGGCCCTTGCCGGCGCCGTGGCCCGGTTCGTCGTAGTGCCAGGTCACGCCGGGTCGGCCGGGTGGGAAGGTCTTGGTGAGGGGCCGGTCGAGCTCGTCGTAGGCGAAGGTGACGGTCCGGTTGCGGGCGTCGGTCCGCGAGCGAAGATTGCCGTTCAAATCGTACATGTAGGAGCGTTTACCCAGGTCAGGATCATCGACGGTGCGTAGCCGGCTGAGCGGATCCCAGCCGTAGGTGCTGACGTTGCCGTTCGGGTCAGTGGTGTTGAGCAGATTGTCGGCCGCGTCGTAGGTGTAGCTGGCGACGGCGTGTTGGGCGGTGGCCTGCTCCCACTCCGACACCTGCACCACCCTGCCGTACGCGTCCCGGTGGATGGTCTTGTCGTGGCCGCGTTCGTTGGTCACCACCTCGACCGTGGTCTGGTTGGCGGCGTCGTAGCGGGTGCGCACGGACGTGCCGTCCGCATGCAAGTTGCGCACCGGTCGCCCGGCCTCGTCGTACTCGTACGTCTCGAACCGCGGCGGCATTGGCGCGGCCGACGAGCGGTGCCACTGCGACACCTGGTACACCCGGGTGGAAGCGTCGCTGTAGGCGATCATGCGCACGAACGTCTCGCCGGGCTGGTCCCCTTCCTTCAGCTCCCGGTACGTGCGGCCGAACCCGTCGACGTAGGCCTCGGCCCAGAGCCCGTCGGCGGTGCCGTC
Source organism: Paractinoplanes rhizophilus (assembly GCF_042664765.1). Lineage (NCBI taxonomy): Bacteria > Bacillati > Actinomycetota > Actinomycetes > Micromonosporales > Micromonosporaceae > Paractinoplanes > Paractinoplanes rhizophilus. Next base: position 2,546 of record NZ_JBHTBJ010000086.1, read on the forward strand.
CGAACTCGTGGTGCGCACCCGTTGCCGGGCTGGGTCGCCCCAGTCCAGGTACTGCACGTCGACGGTGCCGCCACCGGCGCGTGCCGAGTGTTCGAGGCGGCCGAGCGGGTCGTACCGGAACTCGGCGACCGCGCCGTTCGGGTCGGTGACCTTGGTCGGTGTGCCGAGCCCGAGGTCCCACTCCAGCGAGGTGGTCTGTGCCTTGGCGTTGGTCACCGCCTCCGGGTAGAGATGCAGCTTCTTGTCGTAGAACGTGGCCGTGCCGAAATGTCGTGGGTTCTGCCCTGCCACCGCGTTGCCGTACGCGTCGTACTGGTAGGTCGTCGTCACAAAAAGGCCGAGGTCGTCCACGCGCTGCTGCGCGGTGAGCAGCCCCTTGCTGGGTAGACCCGGACAGTTGGTGTCGTCGGTGCCGTTCTGCCCGTCGTAGCAGGAGAACTCCGAACGCAGCAGCTTCGCCGACGGACCGGTGCCCTGGTAGAGAGTGCGCTGCCAGGGCAGGCCGACGACCCAAGGGCCGGGCGCAGCCCGGTGCGTGATGTCGACCGTACGCTCGTCGCCAGACGTGGCCCCGGCGCCGAGCTGCTCGACCGTGCTGAGGTTGCCGTAGTCGTCGTATCGAAAGTACTCGCCGACCTGCTGGGTCGCCGCCGACCAGCCGTAGGTGATCCGGTTGCGATAGAAGAGCGTGCAGTCGAACGGGACGGACGAGCCGGGCGGGTTGTAGACCAGGATCTCGCGAGCGCCCACGTAGTCACCGCCGGTTTCGCGGGTCGACGTGTCGGTAGGGCGCAGCCCGCACTCCTCGCTCGCTGAGTGCCGCGTCAGGGTGGTGGTGCGCGGCCGGTTGACGGTGGCCGCCGTGGTCGCGTAACGGTCGGCCCAACCCAGCATGGTGCGCCGCGACACCGACCAGCGCGGGCACTCGTACCCGTACTCCGTGGTCTCGCCGGAAGCGCCGCGGCCGTCACGGACGGTAATCTGCCGCACCGGCTGCGGGGTCACGCCGGTCGGCAGGCCGCAGCCACCGGCCAGATTGCCCATGCTGAAGCTCGCCGCCGGCGCGTAGGTGATCTCGCTGGTCCCGCCGAGGCTGCTGGTGATTCCGGAGAGCCGGTCGCTCGGGACCGCGGGCCGCAACGTAGAGACGACGAACGGTCGTGACAGCCCGGGCACCGGTGCCTCGCCGGCGTCGATGCGTTCGAACGTGCTGGCCCCGTCGGCGTCGGCGGAGCCGACCCGCCACACCTCGCCGGCCCGGTTGCCGGCTGGGCTCGGGTCGGCGATCGGGACGGCGGACCGGGCCCACCGGCCGTTGCCGGTGCTGAGCAGGGTGTCCACGGTGACGCCCGAGCTGTCCGGCTGCACCCGGACGAGGTCGGTGCGGCCGTCGCCGTTGACATCAGCCACCAGAAGCCGATCGGTGGCGGCCAGCCGCGCGGGCACCGGCTCGTCCAGCGGGACATCGGCCCGAATCGGCAGCCAGCCGCCGTTGCCCGCCGAGATCAGGGTGTGGATGCGCAGTCCGGTCGCCATGCGGGTGGCGTGCGCGAGGTCCGCCATGCCGTCGCGGTTGACGTCGACCGGCCGCCAGCTCACCGCGTCCAGCAGCGGAAGGCCCGCCAGGCTGTCGCCGAGAGCGCGCGGCATCGGCACGCCGTTCGCCGTCCACTCGCCGTCTGGGCGGGCCAGCAGGGTGGTGACCCAGATGCCGTCGCCGTCGCGGTCCAGGTGCACCAGGTCGGCGCGGCCGTCGCCGTTGACGTCCATCGCTCGTAGCCCGGCGGAGGCGCCAGTGAGATCCACAGCCGGGGTGCGTACCGGGCCGGCCGCGAATGCCGCACCGGCCGCGATGCTTTGATCGGACTGAGCGATCAGGGCGACCGTACGCAGATCGTTCCCGGTCGGCGAGGCCCGCACGTCGTTCATCGAATAGACCAGGTCGACGCGGCCGTCGCCGTTGACGTCCATCGGCTGCACCAGCGGGGTGTCGGCCAGTGCCCCCGGCCAGATGAAGGTCTGCGGGCGTCCCTGGGTCCAGGTGCCGTCACCGCGGGCCAGGAACGCTTCGACGGCGATCACCGCATCATTGTTGCCGGGCATGGGCAGCCGCGGCACTTGCACGTAGACCAGGTCGCTGAGCCCGTCACCGTTGACGTCGAGGACCTTCCAATTTCGCTGCACGGCCCGGTCCGGGCTGAGCAGGCTGTCCGACAGCGACTGCAAGACGTGCCCGAACGAGCCGTCCGGGCGGCGTACTAAGGCGTCGACCAAGGTGTTGCGCCCGTCGTCGCGTACTCGGACGAAATCGGAACGGCCCTCACCGGTGATGTCGGCGGCCAGGAAACGGTGCGTATCCAGGCCGGTGGGCGGCGACACGTCGTCGCGCAGCGTCACGGTGAAGTCGGGATCGCCGGCGGCCAGCAGGAAGTCGGCCAGCCCGTCGCCGTTGGTGTCGCTGGCGTACAGCTCTTGGGCCTGCAGTCGGCGGTCCCACGGGCGGGGGATCTGCCGCGATACCGAGCAGTCGTCCCAAGTGACGGGGAGCTGGAAGGTGCCGTCGCCGGCCGAGCGGATCCGGGTGAGCATGGTGTGCGGCAGCCTGTACTCGGCCTTGCAGCCCGTGAGGTCGCCGCCGATCGGCACCGGCTCGCGCCGGCTAGCCACCAGTAGATCCTCGCGCAGGTCGCCGTCGAAGTCACCCACTGTGATCATCGATTCGACCAGGCTGAGCTTGTCCGGCACCGGCTGGGCGTGCAGCTGCAGCGGTCCGTTCACCACGTTGCGGGCGGTGAGGATGGTCGCCGGCTCGCGGTGATCCGGGCCGTCCATGAAGGCCACGTGGTCGGGACGGCTGTCGCCGTCCACGTCGGCCGCCACCAGCTGGACCGGCGGTACGCCCGGCGCTGGGCGCGGCCACTCGGTCTCGTTGCGGGTGTAAGAAAAGGTGGCGGATAGTCCGCCGGCGGAGTACCCGACCACCACGTCGAACCGCACCGGCGCCGCCGAGTCCTGCTCGTAGGCGTCGAGATCTTTCGGCCGGTAGTCCAGGAACATCAGATCAGCCCGCCCGTCGCCGTCGTGGTCGGCCACCGCCATCGGCCGGGGCCCGGCGCCGTTGTGGAACGGCAGCGGCCCGGTGCGCTGGTCGAATCGGCCGTCACCCCACGACCGGGCGGTGAACAGCAGGCTGGCGGCGGGGCGCAGCATGCCGTCTACGGTGACGGCGGCGCAGGCCAAATCGTCGCGGCCGTCGCCGTCCAGGTCACCCGGGCGGCAGCCGGCCAGTCCCTGCTGCAGGAAAACCGCCCGGTCCAGGGTGGTCCGGAACGCCTCGGTGGCGCGGAACCGGCCGTCGCCGAGCGAGAGCACCGGGATCATCTGGATGCGCTGGAAGACCTCGTGGCCGGGGTCGGCGTCCGGGTCGTGGTCCCGCATCAGGTGCAAGTAGCCCAATGCGAGCATCAGGTCGCTGCGCCCGTCGCCGTTGAAGTCCAAGGTCCACGACGAAAAGAGCTGCACGCCGTTGGGGAGCGTGACCGTGCCCTTCATCCAATCCGGGTCCAGCGGCACGGTCAGGATGGTCTGCGCCCGCTGCACCGAGGTCGGGTCGGCCATCGCCGCAGTCACGATGATGTCGACCTCAGTGTTGCTCATCTTCGACCGGTCGACGCCCACCCCGACCCAATCGGTACGCCCGTCGGCGTTGATGTCGCCGGTGGAGACCAGGCCGCTGCCGGTCGGGCCGACCGTCTCGTCGGCGAACAGCGACGCCGGCTGGCTGCCGAGTGCGGGCACCGCCCCAGTCGGCGCCGCTGCGGCGGCACTCCAGCTCAGCGGTGCCGCTGCCGGGTACCGCAACCTCGTCGGCGGCTCGGCAGTGCCGCCGGTTACGTGCCCGGAAGCGTCCAGGACGGCGTTTCGGCCGTACTGCTGCACCTCGGTGAGCAGGGACCGGGGTGAGGCGCGCCGCTGGTCGTAGCGCAGGGCGTACGCGCGTACTCGGTTGCCCAGCACGGTCATGTCGATGCTGGCGAGCCTGTCGCGTTGGATCGCCACGCCGGTCCCGGTGCCGAAGGTCTGCTCATCCGGGCGAGGCTCGTAGCGCAGCGTGATCCGCGTTTCGCCATAGGTGATCGAATTCAGGTACCGCTCGGGCTCGTACGACGTGGGCGACCATATCGACCAGAGTCCGGCACGCCACCACTCCTCACCGGTGGTCTCGCCGTAGTGGTAGGCGACGGTGTTGCCGGAGGTATCGCGTACGGTGCTTAGGCTCCACACCGCGCGGCCCGCGCCGCCCGACTCGGTCGCGGTGTAGGTGAGCTGCGTGCCGTTCTTCTCCCACACATGCCAACGGCCTCCGCCTGCACCCGGCTCGAAGGCGATGCGCCGGTTCGTCTCCTCGCGGGTGGCGTACAGCTGTGTGGTCATCCCCGGCGGCGGATATTTGCAGGTGGTGCTGGTCGCGGCGGGCAGGCAGCGGATCAGCTCCGCGCCGTCGAGGTGAAACACGTGTTCGACGGCGCTCAGGATGAGCAGGTTGGGGTAGGCCAGCGGCGTTGAGGATGAGGATCGGTTAGAGGGCAACCGTGGACGGTTGCCCTTGTTTGTTTTCGGCGGCACCGTGATCAGGTCCTGAT
>NZ_JBHTBJ010000087.1:0-6276 GCF_042664765.1 Paractinoplanes rhizophilus
CGCCCGGCGCCGCCCGCCCGCCCGGCGCGGCCCGCCCGGCCCGGCGCCGCCCGCCCGGCCCGGCGCGGCCTCGTGCGTGGTCACGGTGGGTGCGCGCCTGTCGCGGTGTGGTGGTGGCTGGGCTGGGGCTCGCCATGGCCCAGCGCCGCGCAGTCACCGTGCGTGCCGCCCGTCGCGCTCGTTCGTCGCACCCGACTTGTCGCGCTCGTCGGTGCTTGCCGCCCCAGACGCCTGCCGCCTCACCCCTCCTCACCCTCTCCCCGCTGACCCACGTCCCGCCTCATCCCTCGCGCCGGCGGCGGGCATCGCGCGATCTTGATAACTTTGCCTGCGGGATCAAGCAGCACCTCATCATCCTGGCCGCGCCGACTCCTGCACCCCGCCGACATAACTGGATATTTCCGGACAGCCAACCCCTCAAGTGGACCCCTCGCCCGGCGGCCAGGACCCGCGGCCAGCATGCGAGACGGCCTCCCATTAACCGGAAGCACCCGCCACATCGAGGGATGCCCCGGGCTCAGCGCGACCGGCCACACCCGCCGCCACCACCCACGGCCCGGGCCATGGCAAGCCACCCGCCCAACCACGGATCACCGCAAGCATTTGTTGATCTCCGCAGCCCCCACGAACCTCCCCCGCCCCGGCACTGGGTGGGGCCGAGTAGACCACCCGGGTATGACAAGAACCGGCGGCTGTCCACAGGCAGGCCTCACTGCTGGGCGGTGTACGGCGCGCTGATCGCCCCCTCGTTGCCGGATCGATCGAGCCCGCTCAGGCAGTAGGTCGCCGGGCCGGCCGGCGGTGCCGGGTCGGCCACCTGCTGACCCGTACGCCCGGTCGCCACCAGCCTGGCCCGCGCCCCGTCGACCCGGTACAGAGCCCAGCTGGTCGCGCCCGGCGCCTGCGCGTCGAAGTGCCGCGCCGCGCCGGAACGCCACACCCTGGTCAGCGCCGGAGCGGCGGGCGGCCGGGCCGGCAGCTGCTTCATGATCGGCACCAGGGCCGGCGACGCGTAGTGGTTCTTGCTGTAGAGCGCGACCGAGCCGAGCTTGTCCGCCCGGACCATCTTGGCGCTGTAGTGCACCTCGCCCTGCACCCCGTACTTCTCGTCCATCGCCAGGTGCCGGTCGATCTCGGCCGGGTCGCTCCACGCGCCCTTCTCGCCGACCCGGTAGTCGCCCTGGCCGATCCACAGCTGCACGCCGGTGCCCTTGACCAGCGAGGCCCACCACGGCAGCAGCTTGGCGTAGTCGGCCTTGGCGAAGCCGATGTGCCAGTACAGCTGGGGCACGATGTAGTCGAGCCAGCCCTCGCGCACCCACTTGCGGGTGTCGGCGTAGATCGCGTCGTACGCCTCGAGGCCGTTGGTGGCCGAGCCGGCCGGGTCGGAGGACTTGTTGCGCCAGATGCCGAACGGGCTGATCCCGAACTTCACCCACGGCTTGAGCTGCTTGATCCGCTCGTCCATCTCGCGCACCAGGGTGTCCACGTTGTCGCGCCGCCACTGCGCGCGGGACTTGCCCCCGCCGTACGCCGCGTAGCTCGCGTCGTCGGGGAAGTCCTGGCCGCGCTGCGGGTACGGGTAGAAGAAGTCGTCGAAGTGGACGCCGTCGATGTCGTACTTGCGCACCGCCTCCAGCATCGAGTCCTCGACGAACTTGCGGGCGGCCGGGATGCCCGGGTCGAAGTAGAGGCGGGCCTGCTTGCCGGCCGGGAAGGAGATCGCCCAGTCGCGGTGGGCGAGCAGCGGATGGCCGGGCGCGAGCTTGGCGAAGTCGGCGCCGGGCCCGTCGGGGGCGGGCTGGGTTCCCCGGTACGGGTTGAACCAGGCGTGGAACTCGAGATTTCGCGCGTGCGCCCGGCTCACCATGTAGGCCAGGGGATCCCATCCGGGTGACTTTCCGTCGCGCTTTCCGGTGAGCCACTCCGACCACGGCGCGTACTCGGACGGCCAGAACGCGTCGCCGCTCGGCCGCACGTGCACGAAGATCGCGTTGTGGTGCCGGGCGACGGCGAGGTCGAGCCACCGGTCGTACTCGGCCTTGACCTGCGCCTCGCCGAGGCCGGGCCGGCTCGGGAAGTCGATGTTGAGCACCGTGGTGAGCCACATGCCGCGCAGCTCCCGGGTCGCGCTGACCGGCACGTTCGCGCACTTCCCGGCGGCCGCGGGGACGGCCGGGGCGGCACCGGGCGTCGGCGACCACACTCCCCCGGCCACGGCGGGTGGCTCGTAGACGGCGGCGCGCAGCAGGCCGAGGCCGAGCACGGCCACGGCGAACAGCAGCGAGACGAGCGGGAGGACGAGCCGGAGGGAGGGACGGCGGCGGTGCATGCCCCACAGTCTGCCTCGCCGATCCCGATCTTCGCGGGCGGCCGTAGGGTTTCGGCATGGCCGTGGTCGTGGTGGGAGCCGGCATCGCCGGGCTGGCATGCGCCCGGGAGCTGGTGGACGCCGGGGTGCCGGCGCGGGTGCTGGAACGCGAGACCCGGGTGGGTGGCCGGTTGGCCAGCGAGCGGATCGGCGGCCGCTGGGTGGACACCGGCGCGGCCTATCTGACCGCGGACGACCCGGCGTTCCTCGGCCGGCTGCAGACGTGGCGGATCGACGGGCTGGCCCGGCCGTGGACCGGCACGCTGCGCGGTCAGGCGGGCCCGCCGGCGATGCGCTGGGCGGCGCCGGGCGGGCTGAACAGCCTCGCGGCCGATCTCGCGCGCGGCGTCGAGGTCACGCTGGGTGCGATGGTCACGTCGCTGCCGGCCGCCGACGCGGTCGTGCTGGCGATGCCGGGCCCGCAGGCCCGGGCGATCGCCGACCTGCCCGCGACGCGGCAACAGTCCTGGTCCCCGGCGGTGACGGCGATTCTCACGTACGCGGAAAGGTCCTGGCCCGATTTTGCCGGCGCCTTCGTGCACGACCATCCGATCCTGGCCACGGTCTGCGACGACGGCGATCGGCGGGGCGATCGGGCGCCGGTCCTGGTCGCGCACTCGACCCCCGCTCTGGCCGCCGCCGCGGAGGACGCCGGCCCGCGGATGGCCAAGGCGGTGAGCGAGGTTCTCGGCGTCGGCGATCCGGTGTCGGTGGAGACCCGCTACTGGCCGTACGCGTCGCCCCGCCCCGGGCACGGCGCGTTCGCGCGGGACGGGAACGTCTATCTGTGCGGGGACGCCTTCGGGCGGCCCCGCGTGCAGACCGCCTGGCTCAGCGGGCGCGCGGCCGCCCGCGACATAATGCGACGGCTCGGCCTTCAGAGGACCGTGCGGTAGACCTTCATCGTCTCCTCGGCGATGTGTGACCAGCTGAAGTGCTCGACCGCGCGGCGCCGGCCGGCCAGTCCCATCGCCTTGGCCCGCGACGGATCCTCGATCAGCTCGGTCATCGCGGCGGCGAAGTCGGCGACGAAGCGGTCGGGGTGCACGGGCGTGCCGGTGCCGTCGGCGACCTGCTCGATCGGCACCAGCAGCCCGGTCTCGCCGTCGGCGACCACCTCGGGGATGCCGCCGGTCGCGGTCGCCACCACGGCGGTCTCGCAGGCCATCGCCTCGAGGTTGACGATGCCCATCGGCTCGTAGATCGACGGGCAGACGAAGACGGTCGCGTGCGTGAGGATCTGGATGACCTCGGTCTTGGGCAGCATCTCCTGCACCCAGATCACGCCGTGCTCGTCGCGGGCCGCGCGCAGCTCGGCGGCGAGCGCCTCGACCTCGGCGGCGATCTCCTTGGTGTCGGGCGCGCCGGCCAGCAGGATGATCTGTGCCCGCGGCGGCAGGCCGCGGCAGGCGCGCATCAGGTACGGCAGGCCCTTCTGCCGGGTGATCCGGCCGACGAAGACCACGCTGGGCCGGCTCAGGTCGATGCCGAGCCGCTCGATCACGTCGGTGCCGTGGTCGGGGTGGTACTGCTCGGTGTCGATGCCGTTGTAGACCACCTGGATCTTGTCGGGATCCACCGACGGGTACGCCGTGAGCACGTCGCGCTTCATGCCGCCGGACACCGCGATGACGGCGTCCGCGTTCTCGATCGCGACCCGCTCGCAGAAGCTGGACAGCGCGTACCCGCCGCCGAGCTGCTCGGCCTTCCACGGGCGCAACGGCTCGAGGCTGTGCGTGGTGACCACGTGCGGCACGCCGTGCAGAAGTTTCGCGACGTGCCCGGCGAAGTTCGCGTACCAGGTGTGGCTGTGCACGATGTCGGTGCCGGCGCAGCCGTTCGCGATCTCGAGGTCCACGCCCATCGTGCGCAGCGCCGCGTTCGCGTCCTTGAGCGCCGCGGGCTCCGGGTAGGCGGTCACGCCGGGCTCCGTGCGTGGCCGGCCGAAACAATGCACGCGTACGTCGGCCAGGCGTCGCAGGTCGCGGGACAGGTACTCGAGGTGCACGCCGGCCCCGCCGTACACCTCCGGCGGGTACTCCCGCGAGATCAGATCGACACGCAGCTCGCTCACGCCTGGAGCCTAGTGCCTCGCGCTGTTGGCGGCGCGTCGCCGCTCAAGATCGGGTAACCTGTGCCTCGCTTCTGCACGGCCCGCATCCCCTCTTCGGCTGGCGCTCATGCTGGCGGAAAGTTAGCGTCCTTCCATGGCTGTCAAGGTGCTTGCGATCGTTCTGGCCGGTGGTGAAGGTAAGCGCCTGATGCCCCTGACCGCCGACCGGGCGAAGCCCGGTGTGCCGTTCGGCGGCATCTACCGCATGATCGACTTCGTGCTGTCCAACCTGGCGAACGGCGGCTTTCTCAAGATCGTCGTCCTGACCCAGTACAAGTCGCACTCGCTGGACCGGCACATCACCAAGACCTGGCGGATGTCGACGCTGCTGGGTAACTACGTGACCCCGGTGCCCGCGCAACAGCGGCTCGGCCCGCGCTGGTTCGCCGGCTCGGCCGATGCCATCTACCAGAGCCTCAACCTGATCAACGACGAGCGTCCCGACTACGTCATCGTGTTCGGCGCCGACCACATCTACCGCATGGATCCGAAGCAGATGGTCGACGACCACATCGCCTCGGGCGCGTCGGTGACGGTCGCCGGCATCCGCCAGCCCCGGTCGCTCGCCGACCAGTTCGGCGTCATCGACGTGGGCCCGGACGGCAAGCAGATCCGCGCGTTCCGGGAGAAGCCGAAGGACGCCGAGGGCCTGCCCGACTCCCCCGACGAGGTGTACGCGTCGATGGGCAACTACGTCTTCACGGCCCGGGCGCTGATGGAGGCGGTCACCAAGGACGCGCAGAACCCCGACAGCAAGCACGACATGGGCGGCAACATCATCCCCATGCTGGTCGAGCACGGCGAGGCGAACGTCTACGACTTCCGCGACAACGAGGTCCCCGGCGCCACCGACCGCGACCGCGGCTACTGGCGCGACGTGGGCACGCTCGACAGCTTCTACGAGGCCCATATGGACCTGATCGCCACGCTGCCCATCTTCAACCTGTACAACCACGACTGGCCCATCTTCACCAACTACGGCTCCTGGCCGCCCGCGAAGTTCGTGCACGACTACTTCGAACGCCAGGGCCGCGCCATCGAGTCGATGATCTCCCCGGGCGTGGTGGTGTCCGGCTCGCTGGTGGAGCGCTCGGTGATCTCGCCGAACGTGCGGGTGAACTCGTGGGCCCACGTGGAGGGCTCGGTGCTGATGGAGGGCGTCTCGGTGGGCCGCCGGGCGATCGTCCGCAACGCCATCATCGACAAGAACGTGATCATCCCGGAGGGCGCCCAGATCGGCGTCGACCTGGACCGCGACCGCAAGCTCTACACGGTCTCCGACAACGGCATCGTCGTCATCGGCAAGGGCCAGCGGGTCGAACTCTGAGGCCCGTCCGACAACGGCATCGTCGTCCTCGGGAAGGGCCGGCGGGTCAAGCTCGGAGGCGAGGCCGCGCCGCGGCGGGGCGCCGCCGGGGAGCGCGAGCGGTCAGCTGATCTCGGAGCGGGGCACGCCGGACTCGCAGGTCACGGTCATCGTGACGAGGTCGGAGCCGTGCCGGAAGGAAACCGACGGCGACGGGCCGGGCGTCGTGTCGGCCTGCTCCATGCGATAGGAGCGGGCCGGCGCCCAGGACAGGATCCGCGCCGTGGCCGGGGCCGGGCAGTCGGCGGTGACGGTGCCGCCCCGCGAGCTGAGCGTGCGCTCCACCGGGTCGGGCGCTGGCGTCGCCGACGGCGGCGCGGACGTGCCGCCGGGGCCGGCCGGGCCAGTGGTCGCGCCGGGGCCGGTGGTCGCGCCGGGGCCGGCGATCGTGCCGGGTGCGCCGGGCGGGCGCGCGGCGGTCAGGCG
>NZ_JBHTBJ010000088.1:0-1603 GCF_042664765.1 Paractinoplanes rhizophilus
CACGTTGAGTCCGGCGGTGTCCTACTCTCCCACACCCTCCCGAGTGCAGTACCATCGGCGCTGGAGGGCTTAGCTTCCGGGTTCGGAATGAGACCGGGCGTTTCCCCTCCGCTATGACCACCGAAACAGCTGCCAGCATCGCGAACAAAATCCGTTCGTAACGGTTGTTCGTTTGCTGTGAATCACACAGTGGACGCGTAGCACAAGTTTGGGGTGGTTAAGCCCTCGGCTTATTAGTACCGGTCAACTGAACCAGTTACCTGGCTTACATTTCCGGCCTATCAACCCAGTCGTCTGGCTGGGAGCCTTACCCACTCGATGGTGGTGGGATACCTCATCTCGAAGCAGGCTTCCCGCTTAGATGCTTTCAGCGGTTATCCCTTCCGAACGTAGCTAACCAGCCGTGCCCCTGGCGGGACAACTGGCACACCAGAGGTTCGTCCGTCCCGGTCCTCTCGTACTAGGGACAGCCCTTCTCAAGTATCCAACGCGCACGGCGGATAGGGACCGAACTGTCTCACGACGTTCTAAACCCAGCTCGCGTACCGCTTTAATGGGCGAACAGCCCAACCCTTGGGACCTGCTACAGCCCCAGGATGCGACGAGCCGACATCGAGGTGCCAAACCATCCCGTCGATATGGACTCTTGGGGAAGATCAGCCTGTTATCCCCGGGGTACCTTTTATCCGTTGAGCGACACCGCTTCCACACGCAAGTGCCGGATCACTAGTCCCGACTTTCGTCCCTGCTCGACCCGTCAGTCTCACAGTCAAGCTCCCTTGTGCACTTACACTCAACACCTGATTGCCAACCAGGCTGAGGGAACCTTTGGGCGCCTCCGTTACCCTTTAGGAGGCAACCGCCCCAGTTAAACTACCCACCAGACACTGTCCCTCGACCCGATCAGGGCCGCAAGTTAGATACCCAAACCCAACAGAGTGGTATTTCAAGATTGCCTCCACCCGAACTGGCGTCCAAGCTTCACCGGCTCCCACCTATCCTACACAATTAAATTCGGATACCAATGTCAAGCTATAGTAAAGGTCCCGGGGTCTTTCCGTCCTGCCGCGCGTAACGAGCATCTTTACTCGTACTGCAATTTCGCCGGGCCTGTGGTTGAGACAGTGGGGAAGTCGTTACGCCATTCGTGCAGGTCGGAACTTACCCGACAAGGAATTTCGCTACCTTAGGATGGTTATAGTTACCACCGCCGTTTACTGGCGCTTAAGTTCTCCACTTCGCCCCGAAAGGCTAATAGGTCCCCTTAACGTTCCAGCACCGGGCAGGCGTCAGTCCATATACATCGTCTTACGACTTGGCATGGACCTGTGTTTTTAGTAAACAGTCGCTTCCCCCTGCTCTCTGCGGCCATACCCCGCTCCCCCCGCATGGAGGTTCACGGGTCCGGCCCCCCTTCTCCCTAAGTTACGGGGGCAATTTGCCGAGTTCCTTAACCACAGTTCGCCCGTCGCCTCGGTATTCTCTACCTGACCACCTGTGTCGGTTTCGGGTACGGGCCGCTCGGAACATCGCTAGAGGCTTTTCTCGGCAGCATAGGATCACTGACTTCACCTGATACGGCTCGGCATCACGTCTCACCCTG
>NZ_JBHTBJ010000088.1:1701-3331 GCF_042664765.1 Paractinoplanes rhizophilus
CGCGGGTACGGGAATATCAACCCGTTGTCCATCGACTACGCCTCTCGGCCTCGCCTTAGGCCCCGACTCACCCAGGGCGGATTAGCCTGGCCCTGGAACCCTTGGTCATCCGGCGGAAGAGGTTCTCACTCTTCATTCGCTACTCATGCCTGCATTCTCACTCGTATCACCTCCACGGCTGGATCACTCCGCCGCTTCCCTGGTGACACGACGCTCCCCTACCCACCCACACGACTGCACCGGTCTCTCAAGGAGCCCGGCGGATCATTGTGTGAGTGCCACAGCTTCGGCGGTGTGCTTGAGCCCCGCTACATTGTCGGCGCGGAACCACTTGACCAGTGAGCTATTACGCACTCTTTAAAGGATGGCTGCTTCTAAGCCAACCTCCTGGTTGTCTAAGCGACCCCACATCCTTTTCCACTTAGCACACGCTTAGGGGCCTTAGCTGGTGATCTGGGCTGTTTCCCTCTCGACTACGAAGCTTATCCCCCGCAGTCTCACTGCCGCGCTCTCACTTACCGGCATTCGGAGTTTGGCTGATTTCGGTAAGCTTGTAGGCCCCCTAGACCATCCAGTGCTCTACCTCCGGCAAGAAACACACGACGCTGCACCTAAATGCATTTCGGGGAGAACCAGCTATCACGGAGTTTGATTGGCCTTTCACCCCTAACCACAGGTCATCCCCCAACTTTTCAACGTTGGTGGGTTCGGTCCTCCACGCAGTCTTACCCACGCTTCAACCTGCCCATGGCTAGATCACCCCGCTTCGGGTCTAGAACACGCGACTGTATCGCCCTCTTCAGACTCGCTTTCGCTACGGCTACCCCACACGGGTTAACCTCGCCACATGCCACTAACTCGCAGGCTCATTCTTCAAAAGGCACGCCATCACCCGTTACCAGGCTCTGACGGATTGTAGGCGAACGGTTTCAGGTACTATTTCACTCCCCTCCCGGGGTACTTTTCACCATTCCCTCACGGTACTCGTCCGCTATCGGTCACCAGGAAGTATTCAGCCTTACCAGGTGGTCCTGGCAGATTCACAGCAGATTCTAGGAGTCCGCTGCTACTCGGGTGTTTCCACAAAGAGGTCATGAATTTTCGTTTACGGGACTCTCACCCTCTACGGCCGGCTTTCCCACACCATTCAACTAACCCATGACTTTGTAACTCTCCGGAAGACTGTCAGATCCTCCACGGGAAATCCCACAACCCCGACGGCGCAACCCCTGACAAGTATCACACGCCACCGGTTTAGGCTCGATCCGCTTTCGCTCGCCACTACTCACGGAATCACATGTTGTTTTCTCTTCCTACGGGTACTGAGATGTTTCACTTCCCCGCGTTCCCCTCACACACCCTATGAATTCAGGCATGGATGACACGACATGACTCGTGCCAGGTTTCCCCATTCGGACACCCTGGGATCACAGCTAGGTTGACAGCTCCCCCAGGCCTATCGCGGCCTCCCACGTCCTTCATCGGCTCCTGGTGCCAAGGCATCCACCGTCCGCCCTTGACAACTTAACCACAGAAAACAAGATGCTCGCGTCCACTGTGCAATTCTCAACCAACGACCAACCCAAAACTTCCCACTGAACACACCGAACACCACAACCGTGGCAGGTAT
>NZ_JBHTBJ010000089.1:0-4634 GCF_042664765.1 Paractinoplanes rhizophilus
AGACGTCCATCGAGGGTGCCCCATCTTGGCGGACCACTGACGAGCGAGTGCGCGTGGCGGCATCGGTGATGCCTAGTTTGACGAGACTCCGCGGAAAGAGGAGCTCGGTGGCAGTCCACACCGATGTAGTAATCGCCAGCGGCGAGAAGGTTGTAGCGTCTCAAGACTTTCGTGACGCCATTTGTTCCGCACACCGCAAGGCGGTGGCGCTCGACATGGAGTCGTACGGAGTCGCGAGGGCCGCTGAGAGGCATGGATGCCGCGTTACGGTTATAAAGTCGATTTGCGACTTTGCCGACTCGGCAAAGAATGACGAATTCCATAAATTCGCAGCAAGGACCTCTGCGGCCGCATTTAGGTATCTGGTCCGCGAAGGAGCCTTCCGAAGGCCTCAAGACGACTATTAAACGATCGGTGGACTCTCGTTCGATGGCTTTTGGTAAACGCTGTTAATGCAAGGAGGGCCGCTCCACAAGGCTCGGCCTCGTGGCTCGCTCGAAGGCTTGCAGGAGTTTCGGTGAGAACTTGAATAATGCCCTATCCAGCAACTCCGCGAGTCTGTCCCGGTGATGATTTTTGAATGACTCAGTCAGGCGCAACGTCGAGCATAGGAGTTCACGCACCTGAGTGCTTTCGAGTGCACTGTCATCGGCATTTCCGGAAGTTGGCGTTCACCGTGAGCGGTTACCTGCGGTGACCTCAGTCCGGGCTTAGGTTCGCGTGCGGTGCTGACTCTGGCTGAAGGCCGAGACGCCAGAGGTCATCCCGCCGGGGGAACCGGCTGGCGTCGTGCCTGGGGTTATCGCGCTCGCGGTAGTGTTCCTGCTGGTCAGGAGCGCACGTACCTGCAACGCGCTCCTGACCTTGCACATGACCGATGGCGATAGGCGCCTGGGCGGCGTTTCGGGAAGGGTGCGCGGGAAGGCCCGCTCTCACGCTGGTGGGATGTCCGTCAGGCTTGTCCGGTACCAGTCAGTGCCGTGGAAGACGTGCAGGTCCGGGCCGCGTCCCACGATACGGACGTTGTCGGGTAGGGGCTGACCGTCGGGTAGCACGAGCCGATATCGGGCTACTTCCCGTAAGCCACCGTCGCTCAGGACGCCGATGACCAGACGGTCCCGGTGCGGGCGGTAGCCGCCGGCCAGCCCGACGCGGCGGTCATCGACGATGATGCTCTTGGCTCCGTGGGCGAGGTCGTTACGCCACGCGGTCACCCGACCGTTGTCGATCTTCACGACCGGGAAGTCGGAGTAGTAGCACGCCCAGACGGTCTCACCGACGACGTTCAGGGCGTAGCAGTCATCGATCGATGCGACGTCGTCCGGCGGGAACCGCCAGTCCACCTCCCCGCTCGGGTCGAACCGGGCCAGCCCGCAGGAACCTACCGGCTCAGGGCCGGGGCCGCCCCAGCCGTAGTTGCCGAAGACGCCCTCGTCGAAGTAGCCGACCCAGGCGTGTCCGGAAGGCGTGGTGTGAACGCCCTCGATCCCGTCGCCGAACGTGTACTGCGCGGCCACAGCACCGTCCGTGCCGTAGACGAGCGCGTTGCGGTCCGGGCCTTCGGGCCGCCACCGGCATCGCGCGGCGACCACCAGGAAACGACCGTTCGGCAGCGGCTGGACCGTGGCATGCGCCAGCGGCATCTCCGCAATTCGCACGACCTGGACCGCGTCGGGTGAGTGGACCGTGATCCGGGCCGTAGCCGGCCGGGCCGCCCGCGCGTCCGGAAAGGACGCCCACCCAGGCTGCACGGTCACCGACGTCAGCGCCTCCCGATCGGCAGGCGCCGACCACAGAGCGACAGCCTCACCCGCCGGGCCCACCGACACCGACAGCAGCACGTCGCCGTCGTCTGCCTCAGTCAGCCGGCCGTAGTGACGCACCGGCAGGACGGGCAGCGCCAGCACCTGGACTCGCTGCCGATCCTCACGTTCCTTCTGGTCCTTCTCCCACCCGTCCACCGCGGTATTCGATCACTTCGAACGCCCGAGTGGGAACGGAATTGAGCTCACCGGCCTGCCAGGAGCAGCGTGGAGAGAAACAGTCCCGCGGTGAGGAAGGATGATCAGCGCCGAGCTCCATCACGCCCCGGAACTTGACCGACTCGAGGAGGTCATCGCTGCCGGCCGCGCCGCGACCTGCCGCATCTGCTCCACCACGTCGCTGCACACCCACGTCGCGCAGCCACCGTCTACCTGGTCGCACGCATCATTGCGGCAGATGAGAGTGCGGTCACCGCCTCGAATGCGCTGTGAAATCTCCCGCGTACTCATCCGATTCGACGCTCGCGCCCATCCGTGCGAGTAGTTGGATCTGCTCACGGCTCAGCCACCAGCCCATCGCGTTGTACCCGCCGTCTGGATCGTCGAAATAGCGAACCATCATCAAGCCTGCTTCAACGTCGCCGCCGTCAACGAGGGCTCGCACCCGATCAGCGGCGGGCGCGATGCGCGCAAGAACGGTGGACGCTTGTTCGTCGATTGGTCCGTGCGTTTCACAACGGATCTCCCACCGATGAGCGGCAGGGACCAGGCCTGGCGAGGTCCGACGGCTTCCCATGACCGCAGTTCGATCCGGTTCAAGCCCGAGACATTCCGTGACCTGTTCGGCTCTCACCGCCTCGCTGGCGAGCCAGAAGTAGCAGTACTGCTGAACCTTCCACGGCACGTCCACCATGTGCGTCAACCTATGCGTTGGGACCTGCAGACGCGCACTCAATTCGGCTACTTGAGCACGCGCTCGCCGCCGCGGCGCGCGTGACGGAGCGTAACGAGCAACTTGCGGCAAATCCGGACGTCCGGGCGCAGGAAGAACGGCTAGATTCCGGCAGTCCCGGCGAACACGCGCACAGGTGGAATTCTGACCGACGCGCGTTACACGCGGAGGCGGCACGGCAGCAGTCGCCGGGTCGTGCGCGGAAGGATGAGGCAGGCCTCGACGGCGAGCACCGCCGGGAGCTGGCATGGGGGAACAGCGATAGCTGTCACCCACCTGTCGTTCCTGAACGCGCCGGTCAAGCGGCCCCAGGATCGGGCTCCGTCGCGCCGTGGGTTTGCGGACGCACCTGGACAAGGCAACGGTCCGAGATCTCCACGGCGCCCGCCGTACCCCCGTGATCCAGACACCCATCGAAAGATGTGGGGGCCAGTTAGGTCATCGGCGACCCTTGCATGATCATCCGTACGGATGAGACGGCACAGACCCGTCGCGTCGTACCGTCTTCGAGTGAGCGATCAGTACCCGCCCCCCGGCTCGGTTCCGCCCCCGGTGTATGGGCAACCGGTTTATCCGCCTGCGCCCGGCTACCCGGGTTTCCCACCGCCGGCCGACCCCGGGATCAACGGCTTCGCCATCGCGTCACTGGTCAGCGGCATCGCCGCGATCATCCTGCCCTGCATCGCCCCGCTGGCGGTGATCTTCGGTGTCGTCGCGCTGAATCAGATCAGAGGTCGCGGGCAGCGCGGCCGGGGCCTCGCGATCGCCGGCTTCGTCACCGCCGGCGCCGGTGTGCTGGTGACGCTTGGGATCTTCGTCCTCGCCCTCGCCCTGGCCCCCACGACGTCGGCGAGTCACCCACCGGCCGACGTCGTCGCGCCCACCAGCGTGGCGTCGACGCCCACCGCCCAGCCGACGACCGACGAAGCCACGCCCACCGACGAGCCGTCCTTCGTCATCGGCGAATGCCTCGACAACATCGGCGGGTACCCGACGCACGCGTCGTGCTCGGCCAAGCACGACGGCGAGATCTACGCCATGTTCAACCTCGCGAACGGCACGTGGCCCGGCAAGAGCACGGTCGAGAAGAAGGCGGAGTCCGGCTGCGGCACCCGGCTCAGCAAATGGGCCGACCACCCCAGCACGCTGGACTTCTACTACATGTACCCGGACCAGGATGACTGGCCCGACGACCGTGGCGTCATCTGCATCGCCGTCGACACCAACGACAAGAAGCTCACCGGCTCGGTCCGGCACCGCTGACCGACCGGGCCGCGTGGTACGGGTTCGCGCTGTCCGCTGGCTGGCGGTCGCGTACGCCACGCCTAGCATTCACGCCGACGCTCGACGAAGCATCGCGGCGACCTCCACTCACGGAGCGTTATCGGCGGCGGACGAGTACATTGTCGGCTCGAACCGCTGACCTGAGGAACAATCACGCGGTGGCCCATCTCCCCGAGTCCGTTCGCTCGTCGCTCCGCTTCTTCGCTTTCTATCTTGCCGAGGGCACCCTTGCGTTGGACCTACTCGAAGGCATCGACTATCGCCCAGCCGTCATGTTGTACGGATCCGGGCTCGAACAGGTGCTAGCCATCTTCGCCAACGTGCTGGAGGTCGACGAGGCCGGCGAGGTGACCAACTACGCCGAAGCGGAGCATCGAGCCGCCCAGTGGATCCGCCGCATCTGTGACGACGGCTACCTAGTGGATCCGCCCTTCGCAGCATGGGAACTCGAGTTGGCCTTATAGGCGCTGGTATCGCGTGGACAGCCCTGCGAGCGGATCGCGGCAGGAGAGGATACAGATTGACGATCAGTCCCAATCTGTGGGTGCCGACACAGCCGTCGCGTCTTGACGCCGTCACGGACGCGCAGGACCGTACCTTCCCACCTATACCGCAGCAGGATGACGCTGCTGCAA
>NZ_JBHTBJ010000090.1:0-4589 GCF_042664765.1 Paractinoplanes rhizophilus
GGGCGGTGGAAAACGCTGCGGCACACCACCGCGAGCCCGCGCCGGACCAGCGACATCCTCGCCGCAGCGCTGCACCTCACCCATTTCGAATACAAATACCTACCGGAAAGTCGTTGAGATCAGCTCAATTAGCCATCCTGGATGGCACGTTGTACCGGGGGTTTGCGGAAGGAGTTGAACCGTCATGTGGTGGCAGCGGAACTGCGCGATCGCCGATCCGGAGGCGGCCCGGTATGGGACTACCATTTCCGTCGTGAGGGCGAAACTGCCTCTGCGGGGCCAGGAAGCCGGTCGTGACCTGGAGCGGTGGAGCGGGTAGCGCAGCAGTATTTGCGTGTACGCCGCCCGCCTCACAGCCGAGGACCGGGCGGTTTTTCGTTTCCCGAGCATGACTTACGGGTGTAACTCATTCGAATCCTGGCACCCGTGCGTGCCCTGAATGTTCTGTGTCAATTAAACAGCGGATAGCTTCTATTCGGACGAGGTCTCGGAGACTTCGATCGCGTACGCCCTTGAAAATCAAGCGCTCGGGCGCCGGGCAACGGCCCGGCCGGGTGCCCTCACGGACCGTTGGAGCAAGCTGGCAGCTCGCTCGGTTCTCAGCCGAGAGGTTGCGGGTTCGAACCCCGCACGGTCTACGCAATCCCGGCAATACCGCCATCCGGTGGTTTGAATCCTGCTCCGGGTGCCCAATAAACGATCATGCGCCTCATGCGGTGTGCCGGCGTCGACTTGACCTATCCGAACGCGACACAAGCCTGCGCTGTGACACGCTGTCGTTCGCATGACCCCGCCAGCATGCCCGGAGGCCATCCTGTGGGTGACGACGCGTTTGATGTGCCCCCCGATCTGGAACGCGGCGAGCTGCTGCGCCGGACGGGCAAGGCGGTCATTGTGGCCGGTCGGTGGCGTGGCCATGACGTGGTGGCCAAGCGACTGAGCAGCACGGACCGGCATTGGGTCAGGCGGTTCGCGCATGAGGTGGCGGCGTACCGGGTGTTCGCCGTGTGGCCGCCGCCGTGGCGGGTGCCTCGGCTGCACTACGCGGGGCGGACCGTGCTGGTCATCGAGCGCCTGCCCGGTGAGCCACCGCACGCTGATCGGTATCCGCCTCGGCTGGGCGCGTCCACTGTGACGGGCATGTTTACGGCTCTCGCGGGCCTGGCGGCGTGGCGGCCGCCGGCCGGGCCGTTACGGGTGGCGGCTACCGACTGGCCTGGGCGCATACGTCGCTACGTCGCCGACGGGGACCTGCCCGGTGAAGACCAGCGGATGCTCCTGGCGACGGTTGCGGCGGCGCCAGCCGTGTTCGGGCACGGTGATCCGTTGGCCAGCAACGCCTTGTTGACCGATGACGGCGCGGTGACATTCATCGACTTCGAGTTCGCCGGCCTGTACCCCGCGGGCGCCGACCTGGCGCTGCTCGGCATATTGCTCGGCCGCCACGACGCCGGGGTCGAGCAGCGATGCGCCTCCGTCGCTGAGGCGGCCGGCTGCCTGGACAGTTACCGGGCGATGCGGGTCCCGTGGCTCGCTCGCGAGCTGCGGCTCTACGAATCGTTGTTCGACACGGCCGACGACCGGGAGCACCGGGAATGGCTTGAGGAACAGGCCGCCAGCGCAATGACCACGTTTCGTCGGATGATGCGCCACGGCTGAGGTCGCGCATCTGCCTCGCCGATGTGGGCGCCGTGCGCGCCATGGTCGTGATGCACAGCGGCCGCCCCGGGGAACGGGGCGGCCGCATGCGTGCTACTGGTGGATGGTGACCGGCGCGCTGGTCGCCCGGCCGTCGGCATAGCCGAGCTTTACCGCGACGACCGTGACGGTGATTTTCTGGCCGGCCATGGCGGTGGTCAGGTGCAGAGACGCCGACGTGGTGCTCAGGAGCTTGCCGTTCGCCCGCCACTCGTAGCGGTACGAGTCGGCGGCCGGGTTCCACGTACCCGTGGTGGCCTGGACCGTTTCGCCGACCCTGGCCTTGCCGGTGATCTTCGGCAGTGCGGTCGCCACCGGGGCGGGGCCCTTGGCGACGGTGGCCGTTGCGGTCGACTCGGCGGTCGCCGCGGTGTAGCCGGACTTGGTCGCGGTCACCGAAACCGACAGCTTCTTGCCGAGATCGGCGGCCTGAACCCGGTAGGTCGCGCCGGTCGCCTCGCTGATCGGCGTGCCGTCCGCCGCCCACTGGTAGGTGAAGGTCGCTCCCTTCGGGGTCCAGGTGCCGGTCGACGCCCTGAGCCGGGAGCCGACCGCCGCCCGGCCGGTGATCGCGGGCTTGGTGACCACGGTGAGCGCCGGCTGGGCGACGATCGTGAAGGCGTTGTCGAGCCGGACCGCGGGGTTGTAGCCGTCGGGCTGGACGCCCACCGAGGCCGGACCGGTCGCGGCCCCGGTCAGGTCGACGGTGACCGTGAGGGTCAGACGGTCGGCCGACACTCCGGTGATCGTGCCGCTCGCGTAGCCACCGTCGGACGTGTAGACGTAGACGTAGTTGCCGGTGTTGAAGCCCGAGCCGGTGATGGTGAGCGTGCGGACGCCGTCGGTCTCCACCGTGCCGGGGGACACCGACGTCACGGTCACCGGATCGGCCTCGATGTAGAAGCTGTAGTACGTCTCGGACGAGCGCACGCCGTCCGCGGTCCGGCTTGTCGCGTGCAGGTTGAAGTAACCCGAGGTCGTCGGCGTCCACGCCACGGTGGCCGTGCCGTCGGAACCGACCGGGACCTCGACGTTGGAGAGATCGGTGCCGTCGATCGAGTAGACGAACTTGGTCGCCCCGGTCTGCTGGGACTTGAGGGTGAACGTGCCGGGCGCGATGTGGCCGGAGCCGCGCGTCGGGAAGTCGGTCGACGTGATCACCGGCCCGTTGGTCACCGACCACGAGGTGCTGCCCTCATCGGTGTGCACGCCGGCGGCGTTGCGAGCGATCACGGTGACCCAGGTGTACTGCGCCTTGGTGACCGGGAACTGGAAGGTCGCGGTGCCGTCCGCGGCGGCCGGGACGACCTGCTTGGTGGTGGTGGCGTCGTTGTTGAGGACCGCTTCGTACTCCGTCGGATTCGCCATATCGGTGCGCGCTTTGATCGTGGCGGTCGTGCCGGCCACGTCACCACCGGTGCGGGTGAGCGTGGGGGCGGCGCCCCAGACGCTCATCGACAGCCAGCGCGCCTCGGACAGCGTGCCGTCGGCGCTGCGCGCCTGGACTCGGATGCCGATCGTGTGCTCGTTGGCGTTGTCGGCCGTCCAGGTCAGGTCGGCCGTGCCGTCGGCGCCGGCCGGGATGGTGGTCTTGGCGGACTCGGACGAGTCGCCGGCGACATTCGCATAGAGGTACGACGTCACGTTGCTGGTCCGCGGCGCGAGGTGGAAGTGGAGCGACGATCCGATGATCACGCCGTGGTCCACGTCGCCGGTGACGCGCGGTCCATTGTCGACGTAGAACTGGTACGCCTGCTCCGGGTGCTGCGCCCCGTCGCGGGTGATGGCGCGCACGTAAAGGGTCTGATGCCCGGCCTTGGCCGGCGCGATCATCACGCTGGCCTTGCCGTCGGCGTCCGCGTCGGCGGTGCCGGACGGGCCGTCCTGGTCGATGTGCCAGGCGAACGACGACGTGTCCGCGACGGTCGACGAGAAGTCGAACTGGCCCGGGACGCCGACGTTGTAATTCAGGTCGACGTAGCCCTCGTAGTTCTGGTAGGCCGCCGAGAAGACGCTCGGCCGGGTTTCCCGCACGGTGAACGTGTAATACTGCTGCTCCGAATAGTTTCCGGCGCGATCGATCGCGTACACCGTCAAGGATGTGAAGCCCGAAGTCCGCGGCTTCCAGCTGATCGTGGCCGGGCTGCCGAGCGAGGAGGCCGGGACGGTCTGCTCGCCGGTGCTGGAGCCGGAGTCGACGCCGTCCCAGAACGAGTATTGGTAGCTGACCGCGTCGTCGGTGGCCGGGGTGAAGGTGAACGAGCCGGCGGCGCCGATCTCCCCGCTCGGGTTGTCGCCGGAGGGGTAATCCTCCGAGGAGACGGCCGGCGCCGGGCCGCCGCTGCGGTCGACCGTGTAATAGCAGGTGTCGCTCCACGGCGAAGCGCCGGCGGCGTCGGCCACCCGGACCTTCCACGCGTACGTGACTCCGTCCAGCTGCCGCGCCGGGTCTTCGAGCTGGACGAGGACGTTGCCGTCCGACGCCCCGGCCCGGTCGCTCCAGTCCTGCGGCTGATCGGGGTGGGCGGTGTCCCAGACCTGGAAGTCGGCGGTCGGGTCGGCGCCCCAGACGGCGGTGTCGTAGGTGCCACCAAGAACGACCGCCCCGGCGCCGTTGAGCCGCGATGGGTTCAGATAGGGCCCCGGCGACGCGGTGGCGCACGCCTGGCCGGCGGTGGTGAGCTCGGTCGGTGCGCCGTCGGCGGCGAAGGCCGGCGCAGCGCCGAGCCCCACCGCTCCGCATCCGAGTGTTGAAGCGACAATGAGTGAGCTGATCTCAGCGACGCATAAGTATTGATTGGTACGACACGGACGAAGGGTGTCGAATCCGGCGGTGCTGGAATCGGACGTGGGGCCCTCGGTAGGTAGTTCTCACCACAAGATCACCCACA
>NZ_JBHTBJ010000091.1:0-3543 GCF_042664765.1 Paractinoplanes rhizophilus
TCCGGGTGCGGGGGCAGCAACGGCTGCACGAGACACCACAACGACTCCGGGCAGTACTTCTCCACATCACTCACGCCCGTACAACGAATGATGTTGGAACTCAACAACCCCTAATGAGATGCGGTCTAAGGGGATAGTCCATGATGACGTCGTTGCCGGCGGAGGCGAGCGCGGCCACGGTCCGGTGGTAGCCGAGCCGGGTTCTTGTGAGCATCGCGGTGATCTCCGCGTCGTCGAGCACGCGCGTGTGAACTGTCGAGCGCATAGCGCCTATCGCGTCAACGGGAACAAGGAACCATGGGTCCGGCAGCAGCGGGAGAAGTGCCCGGCCGATACTGCTCTTTCCCGAGCTGGAAGCGCCGTTGAGCAGCAGAATCCGCCCCCTTCGATCTGCCATCACGAGGAAACCGTAGCGCCCGGGACTGGCGGCGGGACGGCCACATCAGCCCCAACACTGCCGTGACGCTCCGCAGCGACCGGTTCGCGGCAAACCCGCGTATTCGACTACCTCTGCTGGCATGGGTGGGGACGACGCGTTCTGGTGGGTCCGGCACCATGATCGTTGTGATGTCGTGGAGTACTCGGGCGTGGTGGCTGGTCGGCCCGATCGTCGGGATGGCATTGGGATCCGTCGATTCGATCGTCAATCACGTGCCCGTGCTGCTCGGTGAGGTCGGCATTGCCCGTGCTGAGCGAGGTGGCTGGTCGCAGGCGGCGGAGTTCGGCAGTCTGATTCTGGATGCCGGGTGGGCTTGGGCCGCGGCGGCAGTACTGGTGGGTTGGCTGGTCAGCCAACACGCAACAACTCGGCAGACGTCCGGGCTGTGGCGCAGCGCTGCGGCAGGTGGCTCCGCGCTGATCTTCGCCACTGCCGCCTACTACGGCACGGACCTGCTGTTCGACGGGGGCGGCTGGTGGGGCATGGCGACTCGGTACTGGCTGGTCGGCAGTGCATTGCTCGGTCCGCCGCTCGGCCTCGCCGGTGCGCTGACCCGCCGTCCCGGTCCGGTGGGGAAGGTGGCTACGCTCGTCGTGCCTGCGGGCGCCGCCTTGCAGATGGCGCTATTGCCTCCGCCGCCGGACAGCCGCATGACGCAGCCGGTGCGGTACAGCGTGTGGATCGCGGCCGTCCTCGTCACTGCCGTGGTGACCGCCCACCGGGGCCGGCGCCGCAACGCCGTTCCCTCCCCAACCGATCCGCTGGGCGGCTGAGCTGCCCACGACGCACTGCCACGACGGGGTCACGACCGAGCATTCACGGTGGCAAATGAGTATGGTCAGCGAAGCCACATCTTGCCGTCGCGTAGACGCTCGATCATCCATCGCGAGTAGCCGCTCGCCTGAACAACGCGCTCGATCTGAGCTGACCGTGCGTGGTGGGGAAGGATCTGGCCGATAAGCCGCGCGATAGCGTCGCGGGTATCGGCCAGCTCTGCCGTCATGAGACGTTCGAGTTTCCCAAGGCGCTCGAGCTCTTCGTACCGCCAGTCAGCCGGTCGCTCATCGGCATCGGACACGGCAAAGATGCTATGGCTAAGGTCACCTAACTGTCGTCAGCATTTCGCGCCCAGGCCATGACTGGGCGGGTCACGCAACCGGAATACTACTCAGAGTGACGGCTCGGAGGCATCCGTACGCTGTCGGCGACAATCAGAACACCTGATCATTACGGTGAAGCGCGTGGAGCACACGGGCGCACAGGACGAACCAGGCCTCGGGTCCAGGTGACAGCGCCTCACCACGAACGAAAGGAAGTCGTCAGCGACGAGTTGGTCCTCACCACCGTCGTGAAAGTGGAACCAGATCGCATCGCGGCAGCGCCCACCAGTGACTTGGAAGCCCCAATGGTCGCCGGAACCAACCGGCGCCACGGCCACGAAGCGTCGATCTGGAAATTCTCGGTCGTTCACCGTCCACAGATCATCCTCCTGCCCCTCCGGCTCGGCGACGATCGGCAACAAGTCGACGAAGCCGAACATGCCGCCGCCGTAGCGCATCATGAACGCCTTGTACGCCTCCGGGAGGAGGACCCCCATCCGCCGTTCGACGCTCGCGATCTCGTCAAGGATGGCGGTCGGCCCTCGATCAGCGCGAAGCCGTACTTGGCTTCCGAGGTCGCCGACTTCTGCCGCAATGGTTCCGCCAGCAGGTCGAACGCAGGAAGATCCACGGAGGCAGCCTATGCCTCAGCGGCGCGCTTCCGACGGCCGCAGGTGCAAGCCCGTACCGCGATCATCTCGAGTGACGGCCGCGCGCATTTCGGCGGCAGATCCGGACGGGCTGCGGAGGAAGCGGGAGTGCACTGCTGCGGCGGCGGTCTGGGCGTTCATTGCGTAGCCGATTAGGGCCACGTCGCGTGGCCGGCCCGGCGCGGGATAAAGAAGGGCCATGGCCAAGTACGAAGTGAACGAGGCAGCGCTGCAACGAGCCCGACAGCTCATCGCCTCGAAGCAGTACGTGCTGGACAGCGACTGGGGCGATGTGCAGCCACGCGCCGACACCGAGAACGCGTTCCTCGACAAACATTCCTGGGACGAGTACGCGTCCTGGTACCTCGGCCTGACCGACGGCGCTTCGGCCGAGACCAAGGCCCGGTACGCCTTCGCCTATGGCGACCTGCGCCGCCTGCACCGCAGCGGCCTGATCGCCTGCGTCTACCGCGCTGCGGAGTGGCGCCACAAGGCCATCGAACTGGCCGCCCACAACCTCCTCCAGGAACTGGACGCGGCGGCCGGCATCAAGTGATCCACTCGACCACCTGGCTCGGGAAACGGCTATCTCCCCGCGAGCGTTGTCTGCGGCGCAAGAGTGTGCTTGATTTTGAAGAACTTCGGCGGGTGTCACCTTTTCCAGCGCTGCCGGCAGCGGCGCACGTCCTCTGCGGCGCCGCTAGGAAGGGACGAGCCACCCTGGCATGATCGCTTCCTGAGTGAGCAGTTCAAGAAGCGCTTCTTGGTCCTGCACGACTACGGCATGGGCGGTTTGTGGTGGTGATTCACGCCCGTTCTGAGTGGGAAATCGCGCAGACGTTCGCAGAGGTGGAGGTCATCACGGATCCAGAGGCGTTGACCCGGTTCCCCGATGGCGAGCTGGCCGAAGTCGACATCGATTCCGCGTTCATGCCGGCCGGTCTGGACGGCCTGCGTGAACAGCGGCGTGCCCAGCGCGATCGCCCCGGTTTCGGCCCTTGCCGGACGCGAGGCCGTCTTCCTGCGGCGTCCATGGGACGAGGCAGACGAGACCGAGCCGCAGATCTACTGCGAGCACCTCGGGCCCGACGGGCGCCGGCTGCGACAGGTCGAGATTTACGCCGACAGCACCGCGGTCCGGACTCGTCCTGAACACTGGCCGTTCAACCCGCCGAATGATCTTTACGATCCTGACCTGGTGCAGTGGGAGATCGGTGCGCAGTATTTCGGTTCTTCGAAGTTAAGCGGGGTGCGTTGACGATCCGCCCCGGAGATGTGGGCTCGCAGCCCTTCGGTGATCATCTGAGTGTCGAGTTCGGATGGTCACAAGTGAAGAGCTGCGAGCATGGTCAAC
>NZ_JBHTBJ010000092.1:0-3406 GCF_042664765.1 Paractinoplanes rhizophilus
GCCATCGGCACTTTGCGCCTCGCCGGCGTCACCAACATCGCCGCCGCCAACCGGTACCACGCCCGCGACAGCGCCCGCCCACTCGCCCTGCTCGGGATCATCTGACGACTTTGCCGGGGCCCTGGGTTCAAATCCCACCCCTGCGACGAAAACGCATAGCCTGACGTCATGGTGTACGAGGTCAAAGCTCTCGACCTGTCGACCTGGGACGCGTTCGCCGCCCTGGTGGAGCGGAACAACGGCGTCTTCGGCGGGTGCTGGTGTGTGGGGTTCCACGGCGAGCTGTCGCGGACCGACGCGGACGTCAACCGGGCCACCAAGGAGCGGCGCGTGCGGGAGGGGACGACCCACGCCGCGCTCGTCTTCGACGGGGACGACTGCGTGGGCTGGTGCCAGTTCGGCCCGCCGCAGGAGCTGCCCGCGATCAAAAGTCGGGTGGCGTACGAGAAGGGCCGTACCGGCGACCTCCCCGACTGGCGGATCGCCTGCTGCTACGTGGGCAAGGGCCACCGGCGCCAGGGCGTGGCCACCGCCGCGCTGGCGGGCGCGCTCGACCTGATCGCCGGGCTGGGCGGCGGCACCGTCGAGGGTTACCCCGAGGGCGCCGACACCGTCCCGGCCGGCTTCCTGTATCACGGCGCCCTGTCGACGTACGAGAAGCTCGGTTTCGTCAAGGAGCGCCCGATCGGAAAGCATCGCTGGGTCGTGAGCAGGGTCGTCGAACCCGCCTGACGTCATCACTGTTTCTCCGCATTTGCCCTATCGTGCGTGACGATGATCCTGCTCGCGCACACCGAGGCCACCAGCGCGCTGTTCCGGCCGATCAAATGCTTGCCGTTCCCGCCGCTCGTCCGTTGCCGCCCTGGCCGCCGATAGCGACCACGCTGACCAGGGCGGCCTCGGCCCGATTACGCCGCTCGAGGAGCCAGTCCGGGAAGTACGAACCCGGCCGCAACTTGGGGATCGCCACGTCGATCGTTCCCCGACCAGGAGCCGCCGGTCAGCGACGGCCCGCGGCCAGGGCGACGAGGAACTGGCCGCCGCCCCCTCAACGCTCGCGGTCACCGGCAGTCCGGGCACCAGCCGGGAGAACCGGTCGACCAGCCAGTCCGCCGCCTGCCGGGCGTCCGTCCTGCTCGGACAACGGGCGACCAGTTCCCGGCCGCCCTTGCGTTCGAGGCGCTCGGCAAAGTCGCTCACTACATCACCCGCAAACGCCCCTCCAGGCCGCAGGCATTGAGGTCAGGTCTAGGGTCGGCTGTGTCGCGTTCCTGAGCATCTGGCCACTCCCGCCGGCGCGATCCACAGCGCGCCGAAAGGACACCCCGATGCACTCGCGGTTCGCCGAACTCGACTGGGCCCGCACCCGCATCGGCGAGATCAGCCTGCGACGCCGCCTTGAACCGACCACCAACACCGAGGTGTACGAGGTCAAACTCGGCGACGAATATCTGATGTCCAGCCTGTTCACGGTCGCCGAGCAGGAACTGGCCCGGCTCACCCTGGCGGCCCTGCCGAACGGACCGCTGGACGTCGTCGTCGGGGGACTCGGCCTCGGCTACACCGCCCGCACCGCCCTCGCCGACGACCGGGTCCGGTACCTGATCGTGGTCGAGGCGCTGGCGCCGGTGATCGACTGGCATCGCCGTGAACTGCTCCCGCAGGCACGTACTCTCGCCGGCGATCCCCGCACCACCTTGGTGGAAGGCGACTTCTTCGCCCTGCTGCGCGACGGCACCGGTTTCGACCCAGCCGCCCCGGACCGCCGCTTCGACGCCATCCTGGTCGACATCGACCACTCGCCCGTCCACGTCCTGGACCCCACCCACGCCGACCTCTACACCACCACCGGACTACGCCGGCTCGGCAGCCGCCTGCACCCGGGCGGGGCGTTCGGGCTGTGGTCCGACGACGCACCCGACGAAGCATTCCTCACCATCTTGCGGCAGTGTTTCGTCACCGCCACCGCCCACGTGGTGACCTTCGCCAACCCGCTGACCGGGGGCAGCTCCGCCAACACTGTCTACGTCGCCACCACCGCCGGCTGACCCAGACAAGCACGGCCTGCCGGGCCGATCACCACGACAAGCCGCCCCAGCCGGACAACGCCACGACCAGCGAACTCCACGACTCACGACCGGGCACCCGGCCCACCACCAGCCTCGCGGAACCGAATCTGATGGTCGAGCAGCGGCGCATCGCCAATTGCTACCGGCACAACGGTCGATCACACATCGATCACCTCGGCCGCCGACCAGGCGCCTGCCTGAGCAGGCGAGCACAGAGATCGGCTACTCCGTACGGCCTTGACGGTGCATTCATCTGCCGATGATAATGCACTGGCCGTGAGTAGCTTGTCGGGCGGTGTTGCGCGCGACTGGAACCATGGCTAGATGGGAATTTGGCAATCACTATTGCTGACTGGGGCCGGGGCTGTCATTGCTGGTATGGCGACATGGCTGGGCACGCGCCTTCAGTTCAGGGAAGCTGCCCGAATTCGTGAGGAGCAATATCGGCGCGAGGATCAATACCGTCTCCATCAGGCAAGAGTGGGGGCATACTCTAGTCTGTACAGCGCCGCAGGGAAGATGCGCGCGGCGCTGACGTGGGAAGATGCGCCTTCCGAGGCGAGGCGGCAAGCTCGCAATTCGTATTGGCAGGAAACAGCAAAGGTTTCGTTAATAGGAAATGATGACGTCCGAGCTTCGGCGAAAGCCGTATTAGCGTACGTCGATGCTATCCTCGGCGGCAGCGAGCAGTTCGATTCAACGCGATTTGGCGATTTGGTGCGGCGCCTGGAGGCTGACGCTCGCCTCAGCCTGGTTGGGTCAGACGACTCGTAGGATGTCGCTTCGTCGCGTTAACTGATCTGCCACTGATGATGCGAGCCGACGAAGCGCGCGGCGTCACGCTTGGGAGCTAGCTTAGGCTGGCTGACACTACCGGTCCTCCGAAGCGACTGTCGTCTGGCCCAGTATCTCTTCATTGCCTGCGCCACCGACCGGCCTCGCCCAAGATGGTGGTATGGCAACATTTCCCGTGGGAGGTCGGTCCCTGAAGCCGGCGACCTACCGCCGCGTCTCCGAGAACGGACGTCGTGGCGACGCATGCCTGGTCGTGTGCACTAACGGCGACAACTGGTACCAACGGTCCGACAACAAGAAGGTCAATCCAGCAAAGAAATCGGACGTCGACTACATTTTTAAGAAGGAGCCACCGGGAACGTCAACGGTGGCGGAGCCACCGCCCTACTGAGCCATTGGACAACGCGATCCATCCCACTGAGCTGATCTCAACGACTTTCCGGTAGGTATTTGTATTCGAAATGGGTGAGGTGCAGCGCTGCGGCGAGGATGTCGCTGGTCCGGCGCGGGCTCGCGGTGGTGTGCCGCAGCGTTTTCCACCG
>NZ_JBHTBJ010000093.1:0-3400 GCF_042664765.1 Paractinoplanes rhizophilus
ACGGCTGGCTGGCGCTCGGACTGATCGTGGCCGGCATGTTCGTCCTGATGTGGTTCCTGCTATGGATACGCTCCCGGGAACGGGCCGGCCGCGAGGCGCTGCTGTCGACGGCGTTGTTCCGCAACCGTGCCTCCATCCTGGGTCTGATCACGCAGAACATCCAGTGGCTGGTGCTCATGGGGGTCTCGTTCGTAGTCTCGGCCTTCCTGCAGGTGGTACGCGGCTACAACGCGATCGAGACCGGCCTGATCCTCACCGCCGCGACGGTCGGCCTGCTTCTGTCGTCGCTGGCCGCCGAGCGCCTCGCGAAGCGGCACGCCCAGCGCATGCTCATCCAGACCGGCTTCGGCCTCACCATCGCCGGCATCGTGCTCTTCCTGGCGGTGGTCGGTGCCTCGAAGAGCGTTTGGGCCTTCCTGCCTGGGCTCTTCCTGATCGGGCTAGGCATCGGCATCATGCTCACCCCGTCGGTGAGTGTCGTGCAGTCGAGCTTCCCCGACGAACGCCAGGGCGAGATCTCGGGCCTGTCCCGCAGCATCTCCAACCTCGGCTCCTCCCTCGGCGCCGCGATCGCCGGCACTATCCTCGTCGCCCAGCTCACCAGGACGCCGGAACGCGCATACGCGCTCGCCATGATCGTCCTGGCGGTAATCAGCCTGATCGGGCTCGTGACGGCGTTCTTCCTGCCTAGTAGCTCTACCAGCACGCCGACGGGGAGCCAGCGCGCTCCCAGCACACCCGATCGATAGGTCCGCGTCCCGGGCATGCCCCGCGCAGCATGCGCGCCCGTACCTCTTGGGCCGAATCAGTGGGCGGATCTCTGCCGCCATCCGCGCGCCCGGCGGCCCGCGAGCGGCCCGTCGCCGATGGCGCTGTACTCGAAGGGAATGACGACCGGGGAGATTTCCGCGCATTTCGCGGAGATCTACGGCGCATCGGTGTCGAATGAACAGTCTCGCGGATCACCGACAAAGTCGTGGCGGAGATGACTGAATGGTCTTTCTCGTCCACTGAGGTGATCTCAGCGAGGAATGCGGGCTGACTCGGACGACGCGGGCCTCGATCTCGGCCTGGCCGCGGCGCCGGGCGATGGGTGAATCCATCGACGCCTTGCTGGTGATTTTCACGATGTGGGTGACGGCGGCGCGAGTGGCGCTGCCGATGACGTTGAGTTCGCGAACCGGGTCGGCCGGGCTGACCAGGATGACGCTGGAGACGTATCGCATCGCGGCGTCGATGGTTTCCGGGACGGTCAGGCCGCCGGCGACGACTTCCACTCCGGCCCGCGTCAACGCGGTCGCCTTCACCGGGTCGCGGACCAGAATGCGCACCGGCTCCTTACGTCGGGCGAGCAGGCGGGCCGCCTCGGCGCCCACCTTGCCGGCGGTCGTGATGAGGTCATGCGAGCTCCTTGAGGATCTGCTCGGCCTCGGCACTTGTGCGCAGCGAGACCTCACGACTGGCCTCGCTCGGCGTGTCCGACAGGGCGACAGCCACGGCGCCGATCTGATCGGCGCTGACCAAGGTGGGCTCGCCGGGCGTCAGGCGCGTACGGACCGGGCCGAGGACGAACGCGTGGATTCGGCGGCGCTCACCGGCTTCGGCGGCAAGGACCTTCTGCATCATGAGCACGGCCGCCTGCTCCATGCTGACGAGCCCACTGCCGGGCACGGGATAGACCGCCGATTCACCGACGACAACCGCGTACGCGCCGCGGCCGGTGAGCCGTGGCGTCACGGCCCGAGCAACCGCCATGTGAGTCGTCGCCAGGCCGGTGAAAGCGGCGTTCCAATCGTTCTCGCCGATCTCCCACAGCCGCTTTCCGGCCCACCAGCCACCAATAGGCGCCACTACATCGTCGATGCCGCCGAGCCGCTTCTGCATCGTGGCGGCGAGCGACTCGGCGCCCTCGAAGGTTGAGTAGTCGTGAGCGAACAGGTGCAGACGGTCGGTGGCCGCGTCGCCGAGGACTCGGCGGAACTCGTCCACGCGCTGCTCGGTGCGGGTCGGGACGACGACGTCGGCACCGGCGGCGAGGTATGCCCGCACCGCGCCTTCGCCCACGGCACCACTGCCGCCGGGGATGAGGACCCGTCGAGTTGATTCTTGCCTCACGTTGACTCCTTGGTCGCACCAATGTTGGTTGTACCAACGTATCACGGACGTTGGTCAGACCAACAGAACCGCTAGAATGACCTGATGAACGACGAGGGAGCCGACGCCGGCCCGCCGGCCCTGCTTCGCACTTTGGCGAGCTGGCAGACGAGCCGCATTTCGATCCTGGGAGCACGCCTGACCGCCGCCCGGATGCCGTTGGAGGCCCGATCCGACTTCGCGGTTCTCGCCGCCCTGGAGGAGTACGGCGAGCTGAGTCAGGCCGAGATAGGCCGCCGGCTGGGGCTGGATCGCAACAACGTCAACGGCATCGTGACCCGCCTGCACGGTTCCGGGCTCATCGAGCGGCATACCGACCCCGCTGACCGACGACGCAATATCATCGCTGCCACCGAGTTAGGTCTGCGGCATCTTCACCAACTGAACGGGCTCGCTCTGACCGTGCAAGATGAGCTTCTCGCGGCTCTCAGCGCTGATGAGCGCCGACAGTTGAGGGCGCTGCTGGAGAAAGTTCTGCAGAGCCATCCGGCACAACCCGCTTGACCTCGCTCATGTGACTCTTCCTCTGAGCACCTCACCCAGGGCAATTGAAGCGGGCCGTCGGCGGCCCGTATCGCCCGGGCGCGGCTCGATTCTCAGCGACCGGGCAGGTGTTGAGCGGCTGGGAGCAGGCGGCCAGGGGCTCGGCGTAGATGTCGTCGTGTTCGACCCAACGCAGCGACTTGGCGCGCTCGACGACGATCTCGTCCGGCGTCGGGTTCTTGGTGAGCAGCCCGATGACCTCGTCGAGGAAGCCGTCCATGGGCAGGGCATTGGTGTCTCAGCCGACGACGAGCAGAATCTCGCCGTAGCGGCCGGCCGAGCGCAGCAGCTCCGGTACGAGCACGGTGAGCAGGTCGTCGTCCGACTCGATGATCACCGCCGTGTGCGCCGTACCGTAACCCCGACCGGACGTCATGATCGTCTCGCGGGCGGCGCCGGTGCTGCCGTGAGCGGCGCCGTTGACCTGGCTGTCAAGCCGTGTCCGGCATGGTGTCTCGGTGGTCGTCATCCGGCTGAGTCCGGAACGGGTGCCGCAGACGGTTCATCATCTCCGCGCTCCGATCGGCAGGCGACCAGCATGGCGTGGAGGTGGTAGCGGCTTCGGCCAGAAACGTCGAGCCTGTCACGATTTTTGTGTAAATCGGAGGATGTGCCGCTTAAGCGAATACTATCAGAAGGTCAGCCGGTTTGGGAAGAGGCGAACCAGAGTGTTCAATGCCACCTTCCAACCGTGCGTTCCGGT
>NZ_JBHTBJ010000094.1:0-2904 GCF_042664765.1 Paractinoplanes rhizophilus
AGCAGCAGCCGCCTTTGATCTTGTTGTCCTCACAAACACATGATCAACAGGCGGCTGCGTCCATGTTGGACACCGCCCCCACCACATCCCAGCAGGTCAGACTGCTAATGGCGGCTGCCGTACTAGACGGCGATGCGGAGGTTGCTCGTCGGGTGGTGACGTTCCTGGAAGATCGGCGCGTTCTGTACAGCTATCGGGACATGGAAGACGCGGTGCACTGCATCCGCTCGGTGCTGGCGATCCGGGAGTTCCTGACGAACGAACTTGCCGGTCGCTCGGTGGGTCGGAGTCTGGGCACCAGTTTGCGCGCGATGCGCACTGGCTGCCGTGCCTTCCTGGAGAAGGCCGGACCCGACGGACGGGTATTTCGGGAGGAAAGTGGCATCGGCATCCACCCCTTCGACGTGGCGCTGGGGGAGCTACGGGCGCTTTTCGGCATGCAATTGACTCTGGTAGTGGCGGCCTACGACCTGGACGTTGAACCAGACTTGCGGGCGCTGATGCCGCCTCCACTCGACGACGACGGTTCCCCGATCGACTGGCTGCCCGGCTTCTAGTCGAGCTGCTAGCCGCCGGTTGAGCCTGTCGTAGGACCCCTCCGACAGCGAGTCCGCAATGTGCGTCCGCGGCGGAGCAGTGCTGGGTCTGCAGCGCAGCAGCCGTAGCCGCCGAACACTTTTCTCGACAGTGCCACAAGCTTCGGCTGCAGTCGCGCCAGGCGCGATCGCATCCCGCTGCTTCCGGAAAATCGCAGGATCGGTCGGGCGAACTTGCGTGGCCATTGCCGGGACGTATCTTGCGAGCCGCAGGTCAGCGCCTCGGTCGCTCGCAACCTCCGGCCGGACGCGACAGTTGGTACCCGCTAAGGCACTGTCCTCTCGGGAGCCGCCTGCCCACTCAACGCCGCTACGGAAGGCAAGGTTCTTGGGGCTTTTCGCCACGAGCGGGGCAGTGCCAGCGCCTCCTTCGCTCGGTCTATGAAAACTTGCCTGAGATACCAAATCTCCCGCCGCATCTCTATATCGCGATCAATCGCGACGGCATGCTCAACGTCCAACAACGTGTGGTGAGTCCGAACGGCCAGCCGCAACCTTTGGGCTGCGTCGATCACCTCCGGGCCTGCGAGAAGCCGGAGCCGAGACTGGAGGCGCCGCATCTGGCGCTCGCTTTCCTTAGCGTCGGCTCGAACTGCGGCATCGGAGGCTGGCGGCCAACTTCGAGGGGCGCTGTCACGCAGGGCTCGCTTGACGACATCGGTGCTGTCAAAGCTGAGGTCTATGTAGGAGGCAACGATCTCGATCAACGCCTCCCTCGCCCACTTTGTGTGCTCGCGACGACCCGACAAGATCAGATTGGCTGCAGCGAACACAGCTGCGGCAGAGGCGGCGAATGCAGAGACGACGGCGGCGGTGATCCCCATGACTAAATGCTCGTGCACATCGGCAAGGCATCCCCTGAGCGCCTGCGGCACACTTCCGCCATCGATCTAACGCGAGGCGGCACCGACTTCTTACCCGATCGGAATCCGATCACTGAGCGCGAAGAACCAGCGCTGGAACAAGTAGAACTCGCGCTAGTTGAAAACGCGAGCCTGCCAGTAGATCGGCGCGTATTCGACCAGATCCGATCACGTGATGGTTGTTGCTGCTGTGGCAGCCGAGGTTGTCCGCTTCGAGGATGTCCCGTGTGCACCAGTTAGGCATGCTGGTGGGATGACCGAACAGGAGCGTCTCTCCGGCCACCCGGGACAGCAGCGATCTCGCCGGGACTGGCGTGCGGTGCTGGTCGGGGTGCTGCTGGGCACCACGGTGGGGGACGCGGCGGTCAATATCCTTTCCGGCGACTACCGGTGGCGTTTCGTTATCGTCGTCACCGCTGCTGGCCTCGTGTTCGCTGTCCCGTTGTGGCTCTGCCGCTACCCGCCCCGCTCCGCGCTGGTCACCTCGGCCACCCGCACGCTCCTTGCGGCGGCAATCGTCGCCGCCGGCCTCGCCGCGTTCAGCACACCACCCGCAGCGTCATGGGAGGTCGCCGCAGCCGGGCTGCTGACCACTGGCGCGGTCCTCATCCCAGCCCGCCCCCACACCCGCATAAGACTCCTGCTCGGCATCGCGGGCATCGCCGCCGGGGTCGCGGTCGCCGGAGTCGGTGCCACGGTGCTGGCCGACAACGCCCGCCTGGGTGGCGGCGCGCTCATCACCGTCGGGTTCGCGGTGGCCGGGCTCGGTGCCGCGGTGCTGGCCGACAATGTTCGTATGCTCGTCATCGCGATCATCGCCGCCGGGGTCGCGGTCGCCGGACTCGGCGCCGCGCTCCTCGCCGACAACTCCCGCCTGGGCGGCATCGCGCTCATCGCTGCCGGGGTCGCGGCAGCCGGACTCGGCGCCGCAGTGCTGGCCGACAACAATCGTCTGCTCGGCATCGCGGGCATCGCCGCCGGGGTCGCGGCAGCCGGACTCGGCGCCGCGCTTCTAGCCGAGAACGCTCGTCTGCTCGGCATCGCACTCATCGCCGGTGGGGTCGCTGCAGCTGGGGTCGGTGCCGCGGTGCTGGCCGACAACGATCGTCTGCTCGGAATCGCGTTCATCGCCGGCGGGGTCGTGGTCGCCGGACTCGGTGCCGCGGTGCTGGTCGACAACGCCCGCCTGCTGGGTATCGCGGGCATCGCCGGCGGCTTCGCGGCCGCCGGAGTCGGCAGCATCGCCCTGTTTGATCAGGGCCTCGAAGGATGGCTACGGCAGCGGTGGAACACCATCACCGCAGACCCCGACACCCGCTGTCGGCGTACTGGTGAATGTGCCCAGGTAAGTACGCGTGAACGTGCCCAGATGCTGATCTTGGGGTTGGGTCTAGTCGTCGGTGGGGATGCCCAGGTCGAGGTTGTTGAGGTGGGGGTGTTGGAGG
>NZ_JBHTBJ010000095.1:0-2791 GCF_042664765.1 Paractinoplanes rhizophilus
GGCATGGATCAACAAACCCGACAACAACCCACCCGACCAGGTCACCACCCCAGCCGCGACCATCCACCCCGCAGCAGAAAGCTAAGAAAAATCAAGAAATTGTCTCATTTGACTTGACAGGTTCCGGCTCAGCGGTCAGGCCGAAGCCGTGCAGTTGTTGAAGCCCCATCAGGGTGATCGGATCGTCGATGGCGTCGGGCGGGTCCTCGACCCACGGGCGGACACGTTCGAAGGTTTCCTCGCGGCTGCACTGGCCGTCGAGCAGATCACGCCACCATGCTGTGACCTCCTGGCGCGAGGGTGCTGCCACCGGCTTGTGCGCCGACCCGTCCTGCGGATCCCAGAGGGTCAGGCCGTGTTCGGTCGCCAACTCCGTGATAAATGTGATCGCTGGGGTGCTGCGTTCGCTGAAGCTCAGACACATGAACACGTGGTCGATGCCGACATCCAGTGGCATCGACATCCACGGGCAGTCATCCGAGTCCCAATAAGGTGGATAGTCCGGGAACCGTGCCCGCAGCCGCTCATAGAAGCCGACGATCCGATCGTCGAGCTCACCTTCGATATGGGCGGAGGATCGGCAACGATCGGCCATCGCGGCGACCTCGGAAACGTCGGCCCACCCGTCGATCGCCAAAACGGCAAGGTCAAAACTCAACCGGATCGTCTCCCGCCCGCGGTTACATGATCAACGGATCCAACCGTACGACTCCGTGGTGCCGGTGGCGATGGACGTTGCTGCTCATCCCTTCGACCGGCCCGGCTTCGGTGGGGGCAATGGCGATGCGCGCTGCCACTCGCGGGAAACCCGGCATGTCGAGCGCGACTGCCGCGGCCCGGCGTTGAACGGTGTTGTCGGTCTGGGCCAGCTTCTCGTTGACCGCGGCGAGGCTGACGCGCAGTCCTTCGGCCTCGCCGAGCCAGGCTTCGCGTTCCGCCTCGGCGATGCCGGGCGGTGAGGTTGTCGCGGATCTCGATCAGGCGTTCCCCCTGGCCGGGATCGACCCGCAGGAGTGGGCAGCGGACGCAGCTGTGTTCGTGGATGCAGGTGGTGCCATAGGCGCGTCCGTAGTCGCCGAGAGCGAGCCGGCGGCGTTCGAAGTGGCCGAGGAACTCATCCCATTCCGCGGCGATGGGCTGCCGGTATTCCTCGCAGGGTCGCAGGTCACGCCGCCGGGCGATGAAGGCTCAACCTGCTGCCGCTGGTGCGCGTCGGCATGCACCACGCCCAGGCGAAGGTGCGAAGCACCGAGCAGGAAGACCCCAAGGGCGGAGCGGATGTGCCCAGGCCGGGTGCGCCCGAACGGTGTTACGTGGGGGTCTGGGGGCTCGGCCCCCAGGTCGGCATGCACCACGCCCAGGCGAAGGTGCGAAGCACCGAGCAGGAAGACCCCAAGTGGTGCCCCCGGCTGGAGATGGCCCTGCGCTTCCAAGGCGCCTCGACGATGCGCTTGAACTGGAATTTCCTTTGGCTGACCTCGGCGATTGTCCTGCTTACGGTGCGCAGGTTGGTGCCTCGGTCAGTCGACATGGTGCCCGCCGAGCTACGTGGTCATGGAGGGGTCACCGCACACGGGGCGCTGGGCGGTTGATCGTACGGCTGCCCGGTGCGGGGGCGGCCGATACACTGACTCGATCACCCGGGAGGGTCCTCATGGCCGCTTACTCGCTGCCTGACATGTCCTACGACTACGGCGCGCTCGAACCCGCCATGTCCGGGCAGATCCTTGAGCTGCACCACAACAGCAAGCACCACGCCGCGTACGTCAAGGGCAGCGACGACACCCTCGACCAGCTCGCCGAGGCCCGCGACAAGGGCGACTACCACACCCTGGTCGGCCTGGAGAAGACCCGGCGTTCAACCTCTCCGGGCACGTGCTGCACTCGATCTTCTGGAACACCCTGCGCCCCGGCAGCAGCGCCGACCGGCCCGAGGGCGAACTCGCCGCGGCCATCGACGAGCACCTCGGCTCGTTCGAGGCGTTTGCCGCCCAGTTGTCCACCGCCACCAAGGGTGTGCAGGGCTCCGGCTGGGGCGTGCTCGCCTGGGAACCCCTCTCGCAGCGCCTGCTCGTCGAGCAGGTCTACG
This sequence comes from Paractinoplanes rhizophilus, assembly GCF_042664765.1. NCBI lineage: Bacteria > Bacillati > Actinomycetota > Actinomycetes > Micromonosporales > Micromonosporaceae > Paractinoplanes > Paractinoplanes rhizophilus. The sequence continues at coordinate 2,090 of NZ_JBHTBJ010000095.1, forward strand.
ACCATAACGGCAACGTCGGGCAGGGCTCCACGCCGATCCTGGTCTTCGACGCCTGGGAGCACGCCTACTACCTGCAGTACAAGAACGTGCGCCCGGACTACGTCGACCAACTCTGGAAACTGGTGAACTGGGCTGACGTGACCTGCCGGTTCGACGCCGCTCGTGCCGCCGGGAACCCGATCCTCATCGCGCCATGACCAGCGCCGACCCAGGGGCGGCGTTCCTGGCCGCGCAGCAGGCGGCCGGAGTGATCGCGGCCAAGCACCGCGGTGACTTCGCCGGTGCTGAGCAACTGCTGGGAGCGATCGGCGACGAGGCCACCCGTTCCCGCTCCTGCGCCGTCCGAGGAGGATGTTAATGAGTCATGCTGCGGAAACTCGCCGCTTGACCACGGCATTTGCTCGGAATGTACTGCACAGTTTGGCGCCTGTGCCGTAGTGGCTTGACCGAGATATCGACGGCCGCGCAGCGGCCCGCGCGAAGCGCTGGGCGGCTTCTGGGGTGGCGAGCAGGGCGAGGATCGCGACGGGGCGGGCCCAGTGGGGCCTCGCGCAGGCTGCGTGGTCGGTGCAGGGGTGATCCGCCCCGGAAATTCCGGACATACCGCTAGTGGTCTGAATTAGGCCGCCCGCTGCCCGTTCAGGTACTCGCTGTAGACCTCGTTAGGAGTCTTGTAGCCGAGACCCGAGTGGAGACGTTGGG
>NZ_JBHTBJ010000096.1:0-2770 GCF_042664765.1 Paractinoplanes rhizophilus
TACACGTCGGCCGAGTTTGGTCGGTTTCTTCACCAGCGTGGGATCCGGCAATCCGTCGGGCGTACCGGGATTTGCTATGACAATGCCATGGCAGAGTCCTTCTTCGCCGCGTTGAAGAACGAGCGGGAGGGTCATTCAAAACCCGGTGAGGTGGTTCTGAAGATCTCCAGGGCAGTAACGGTGCGTAACACGTCGGGGAAGGCGGTCATGATCCGGTGGTAGCCGGTCTTGAGGATCTTCCAGTTCTTCAAATGACTGATCGCGCGTTCGACGGCGGCGCGTAGTCGGTTGACGCTGTAGTTGTAGGCCTTCTGCTTGGCGGTCAGCTCGCCGCCGGGAGGTTTCTTGTGCGGGGTGATCGGGCCGGTGCCCTGGTAGCCGCCGTCGCCGATCATGCCTGGTCCGCCGGGGGTGAGGTGGTCTGCCCAGCGTTCGGCGATGCCGGAGATGAAGAACGCCGCCGCGTCGTGGCGGGCGCCGTTGACGGGTTCGCCCACGTCCGCGACTCGGCCGTCGAGGTCGGCGATGACCTGCACGTTCTGCCCGGACACGTGCTTCTTGCCGGAGAACAGGCCGTGATAGTTCTCGCGTTCGCCGACCGGGGCGACGAACCCGTCGACCAGTACACCTTCGCGGTGAGTCTGTTCGAGCCGCTGATCGACCTCAGGGCGGGTGACCCAGCGCAGGATCGGCTGCAGGATCTCGTGGTAGCGGGTGATGGTGGCCTGGGAACAGCCGAACACCTCGCCGAGGACCTCATCGGGCAGGTTGTGTCGCAGCCCGAACAGCACGGCGATCACCGCTGTGGGCAGCGGCAACACGTGCGGACGCCCGACCGGCGGTTTCTCCCACTCATCGCCGACGATCTCGCGGACCCGGTCGATCAGGTCGGCGAGCCGGCCGGCCTGGAGTCCTGTCATACTTTCACAGCGCAGCGGCTGGCCCTCGATCAACTTCCTCACAAAAGATGATCTATAGGATCCCGGCCGCTGCGTCTACTCCGGACAGTCGATCTGAGTCACGGCCACTCTCGAATATCACTCAACGTGACATCCATGAGTGTCGACCAACTTTTGAATGGCCCTCCGGGTCAATCGCACCCAATATCCGACCCGGAAGCACGCGATGAATGACGTTGCACGGTACATAGAATTGCGTTACAATTCCCAACGTCTCCACTCGGGTCTCGGCTACAAGACTCCTAACGAGGTCTACAGCGAGTACCTGAACGGGCAGCGGGCGGCCTAATTCAGACCACTAGCGGTATGTCCGGAATTTCCGGGGCGGATCAGAACCCGACGAGACGGTCGCAGCTCGACCAACCTCGACGACTCCCCGCCAAGGGTATGTCGACCTGCTCTGCGCCGGAGGCTTCCCACTGGCTTTGCGACGCGTAGGCACCGCACGAGAACGATGGTTCGACGATTACATCCGTCAGTCCCTGGAGCGCGACGCCATCGAACTTGTCCGGATTCGCCAGCGCGCCATGCTCCGCGAGTTGCTAGGCCGCCTCGCCGGCCGCACCGCGCAGGTACTGAACCTGAGCAACGCCTCGCAGGGCCTGACAGGTGAACGCAAGACGATCGAGGAATACGTCCGTCTCCTCGAAGATCTCTTTCTCATCGACCGCCTGCCGGCCTGGGGAAAGACGCTGCGCTCGCGAGCGGTAGCAGCGCCGAAGGTTCATGTCATAGATTCCGGCGTGGCTGCTCGCCTTCTGCGCGTCACCGCCGCGAAGCTCGCCACACTCGATCCGACCGCACTGGCCGAGTTCGGCCATCTACTCGAAACCTTCGTTGTCGGCGAGCTCAGAAAGCAGGTTTCCTGGCTCGACGAGCAGGTCTCCACAGGGCACTGGCGCACCCATGACGGCGACGAGGTCGACTACGTCATCGAGTTCGATGACGGGCAGGTTCTCGCGTTCGAGGTCAAGGCGAACGAACGTGTCACGGGCACCGACCTCAAAGGCCTTCGTGCCCTGCGCGACGTTCTCGGCGATAGGTTCATCGCCGGGGTAGCGCTGAGCACCGGCCTGCGCTCGTTCACTTACGAGGATCGCATTCACATCATGCCCGTCGACCGGCTCTGGACGCCCATCAGCGGCGGCTGAGAAACTCTGAGGCGCTTGAGCGTTCAGCCCGGCTCGATGATCGGCCGAGGCCGGCCTTCCACCATGCGCAGTACCGTACGTCGCTGTTCGCGTGATTCTCGCGCAGCGAATACCGGCCGAGGCGATCAGGCGACGGTCCTGGGCTGCCGAAACCGACGAGGCTGCCGTTGGTGATGCGATGCTGCTCGATCATCGTGACACTCGTGTCGAGATCCGTGTCGACTCGGCGCCGGTCAGGTTCCGGAGGCACCCGATGCACACGTTCGCCACCCCAGCGAGAAGGGCGGTCGCAACCGGGGAAGGCGCAGCCGCCGTCGCGGATGTGCAGGGCGCGGCGTAGGGATGCGGTGGCGAGGCGTTGGGTGCGGCCGGTGTCGAGGATTTGGCCGGCGGTGCCGAGCACGGCGGGCAGGATGCGGGCGTCGCAGGCGAGGCGGCGGGCGGTGGTGGCGGAGAGGCGGTGGCCGGTGTCGGTGGTGGCGGTGCTGAGGGTGTGGGTCAGCGGTTGGTAGGCGATGGTGACGGCGAGTTGGGGTGGTTCGCCGCCGTCGTCGGGTAGTTGTCGGGTGCGTAGGGCGAGTCGGCAGATGTCGATGAGGGCGTCGGCGCGGCGTTGGGCGGGGGTGCGGTCGTCGGTGGGGGTGGGGCGGGTGAGGGGGT
>NZ_JBHTBJ010000097.1:0-2223 GCF_042664765.1 Paractinoplanes rhizophilus
CCCAAGGCGACGTGCTCAAACTCATCGGTCAGTGTCATGATCGTGATCCTGTCTGCCCCATCAGGTCATATCTGGCGGAAAACGGATAATCCACTCATCCGTTACACAGACCTACCGACACGCCCGTGCCTCTCCCGCAGGACGACGATTTTGCCGCGCATCGAAGCCCGGGCCAGGTCGGCCAGCACCGCGGGATCGCGTTGGCCGGCGGCCAGCGCGTCGAGCATGGACCGGCCGGACACCCCGAACAGGTCACTGATCACCGAGCTCAGCTTGATCTGCGCGTCCTCCAGCAGCTTTTCCACCCGTTGCCGTTCGCGGGTCCGGTCGCGGATCAGCGAGCGCCGGTAGCGGGTGAAGTCACGCAGCCGGCGGATCGGTTCCGGGTGCACCAACGACGGCCGGAACATACCCCGTTCGGCGACCTTGGCCAGCCACACCGCGTCAGCCTTGTCGGTCTTGGCCCGGCCCGGCACGTTCTTGACCTCCCGGGCATTGGCCAGCTGGCAGTCGAAGCCCTCGGCCTCCAACAGGTAGTAGACGCCCTTCCAGTAATCGCTGGTGGATTCCATCACCACCACGGTGACCCGCTCACAGCGCAGCCAATCGGCCAACTCCAGCAGCCGGGCCGTCGTGGTGGCGTACGAGCGGACCTCCTGCACGCGGCGACCCGGCCGGTTCGGATGCGGCGTGCGTACACACGCCTCCAGCCCGGCCTTGCCCAGATCCAGCGCGGCGACGCGCTCGACGAACAACTCCTCCTCCGTGATCTCCTGCATCACGCTCCCCTCCCCGCCGTGACCAAAGGCGTGGCCGCCCGCGGGAACCCTGAGGAATCAAAGAGTCGGACCCTCGTGCTCATGGCAACAATGCGCAGCCCCTCAGACGGGCTCCCCGCGTCAAACTGACAGACGGCCTCGACCAGGCCAAAGACCGACGACGTCCGCGAGCGACCACGCCACGATTTTCCCGCATGCACGGCGCTCCGAAGGAGCCCCAAAACTGACAGCGGGCCACCTGCGACCGTCAGCACGGATTTCGCATTCTGATACCGCAGACCCACCCATCAGCTGGCCTGCGGAAGCATGAACGTCGAACGAGGCATTGAGCGAACCGTGGCCGCAGTACCCGCTGTCTGGCGCCTTTACGTGGGGGGCTCGATGGCAAGTACTCCGGGAAGCCCGGCGAAGCCAGCCTTGAGGTCGCGAGTTAGAACGGTCCGCCCGGTTTCGGCGGCGTGGGCCGCGATGATGAGATCGTGGGCGCCGCGTGGCGTGCCGGTCCTGCGCACATGAGCGATCAGGCGGGCATGTTGGGCCGCCGTCGTGTCGGTGTAGGCGAGAACCTCGACGACGCTTTCGATCGCGGCCAGCGCGCGAGCCCGCGAGGCGGCACGTTCGGCACTGTCGGCCAACTCGATCCCGACTCGGTATTCGGCGATGGTGATCGCGGCGACGGCGAGTTCGTCGCTGTCAAGGGCTGACCGATCGATCGTGCCGCGTTCGTAGGCGATCAGGACGTTGGTGTCGAGGATCAGGCGTCGGCCCACGGGTCACCCTGCTCGGACTCGAGCAGGGCCACTGCTGCTGCGATGTCGTCGGCGAATCGGTCGTCGGGTGTCGGGATGCCGGCCAGGGCTGTGCGGAGGTCCGCACCGGTTCGTCGGCGGGCCGGTCCGATCTCGGCCACCGGGTGGTTGCCGCGAGTGATGGTCACGGTCTCGCCGCGCTCGATGGCGTCGAGTAGATCTGAGAAGTTCCGAGACGCCTCAGTGGCAGTCATGGTCCGCATAACACGATGGTATCTGATTATCAGATGCGGCGTATAGCGGCTGAAACGGCGGCCAAGCACGGCGCCAGTCACCCGTGAGCCGGGTCAGGCGTAGCGGCTGTGGTCACCGCGCCCAGCGGGCAACCGGCAGAACAGCATCGGAGTTGAGGTGCGATGTTCCACCCGAGGAGATCACCCAACGCAGCGTAGCGGATGCTAAGAGTCTCGACCTGATTCGACGTCGTCGATAGCCTGAGTTGATGACGTGGACGGGGGGCTGATGGCTTCGAACAGACGATCGGGCAACTCCGATTTCTTCCGAATGCTGTTGGCCGCCGTTGAGGATGACGATGGCGGCGTCATTGAGGGTGACGATGTGGGCGGTGTGATCAGGCCCCGTCGGCGGGGTGCCGGACGGGGCCTGGTCGTCGTGGTGGCGCGGTGCTGGTCATT
>NZ_JBHTBJ010000098.1:0-1951 GCF_042664765.1 Paractinoplanes rhizophilus
GGTAAGTAGTCCCAATTCCCGTGGGTGACTGTGCGTGACACGGACAGTTGGTGTGTGATCGGGCGGTCGTGATGGTGTTGGTTTGCGGCTATGACGGTCTCGTCGGGTGTCACGGTCCAGGCGGATGCTGATGCGGGGCTTCAGGCTGTGCTGGCTCGGGTGGTGGAGGCCAACGAGCGGTGGGAGCGGCTGGCCGCGCAGTTGCGGGAGGAGAACGCCGCGCTGCGGGCGGAGAACGAGTGGCTGCGGGAACGTGATGTGCGGCGTGAGGCCGAGTTGGAGCGGGTGTCGGCGGAGCTGGCGGTGTTGCAGCGGCTGGTGTTCGGTCGTTCGTCCGAGCGGGTCAGGCCGTCGTCGCCGGCCGGCGAGGATGACGATGGCCAGGACGACCAGAGTGGACAGGGCGATGGACCTGGCCGGCGGCAGCCGCAGAAGGCGTCGCCGCGGGGGCCGGGTGGCCGGGCCGGTCGCCGGGACTACTCGCACCTGCCGCGGGTGGAGGTGATCTGGGACTTCGCCGGGGGCGGGTACTGCTGCCCGGAGTGCTCATCACCGTTCGAGGCGTTCGACGATCATGCTTTTGAGCAGGTTGATTGGCGGGTGACGGTGCGGGTGGTGGTGCACCGCCGGCGCCGGTACCGGCGGCGCTGCGCGTGTGCGGGACCGCGGACGGTGACCGCGCCGGGCCCGCCGAAGGCGGTCGGGAAAGGCCGGTTCAGCAACGGGTTCATCGCGATGTTGCTGGTCGAGCGGTATGTTGCCGGGCGTTCCCAGAACTCCCTGATCGCCGGACTGGCCCGGCAAGGCGCGCAGATCAGCTCCTCGACGCTGGCCGGGACCTGCGCGGCGGCCGGGGCGCTGCTCGCGCCGCTGGAAGAGGCGATTGTTGCCCGCAACCGTGACTCGTGGCATCTGCACGCCGACGAAACCTCGTGGCATGTGTTCACCCCCGACGACGGGGACGGCCCGGCCCGCTGGTGGCTGTGGGTGTTCATCGGCGCGGACACCACCTGTTTCGTGATGGATCCGACCCGGGCCGGGGCGGTGCTGGCCCGGCACGCCGGGATCGACACCACCACCGGGCAGTTGAGGCCGGCCGAGGACGGCGGGCCGCGGCGGCTGGTCATCTCCAGCGACTTCTACACCGTCTATGCCTCGGCCGGGCGCAAGACCGACGGCCTGACCAACCTGTACTGCTGGGCCCATATCCGCCGGTATTTCGTGCGGGCCGGCGACGCGAACCCCACCCAGCTGGCGTACTGGACCCGGGACTGGCTGGACCGGATCAAGGCCCTTTACGCCGCTCACGACGAGCTGACCGACGCGTGGAACGCGTCCGTGGCGCCCGCACCCGGACGGGCCGCGGTCGAGGCGGCGGCACGGCTGGACGACGCGTACACCGCGTGGGACACCGCCTTGGAGGCGATCGAGGTCGCCCGGCAGGCCCAGATGAAAAGCCCTGGCCTGCAACAGCCCGCGAAGAAGGCCCTGGCCACCCTGGACCGCGAGTGGGACGGCCTGGCCGCGCACCGCGACTACCCGATGATCAGCCTGGATAACAACGCCTCGGAAAGGGCGCTGCGCCGGCCGGTCGTGACCCGCAAGAACGCCTACGGCTCCCGCACCGACGCCGCCGCCCGCCTCGCCGCGACCATCTGGACGGTCACCGCGACCGCCGAACAGGCCGGCCTGAACGTCCTGACCTATCTCACCGCCTACCTCGATGCCTGCGGACGCAACGACGGCAAGCCGCTGACCGGCCCGGACCTGCAACGATTCCTGCCCTGGAACGCGTCGGCCGCCGACCTGCACACCTGGGCCCAACCACCCGAGACCGGCTGACACCAACCCCGCCATCACGACGGCGCCGCCGCAACCGGCCACGCCGACCGTCACCATGCCCACGAACCGCGTTACCCACAGTCACCCACGGGAATTGGGAGTACTTACG
>NZ_JBHTBJ010000099.1:0-1721 GCF_042664765.1 Paractinoplanes rhizophilus
CCTCGATCCATCAGAGGGTTTCGCTCCCTCGTAGTCCGTTTCGGCTGACCGTTTTGTCCGCTCGGGTTGGGTGTCGGTGTGCCGCGTGTCGCTGCGGACGCGCCGGCTCTCCGGGCCGGGGGTTGGGTTTTCCTGCTGGTAGGGGCGGTGGATCCGGGTCAAGTGGTCAGGGGCGTGGTGGTCTGGGGCAGCGTGGTGAGGCGTTGCCAGCAGAGGGCGAACGCGTCCGCCCAGGGCCAGCTGTCGGGGACGGAAAGGATCTTGCGGCGGGCGTGGGTGGCGAGTTTCGCGGGTAGGTGCAGGATCCGGTAGCGCAGGGTGTCGGGTTCGGCGTCGGCGAGCTCGGGTTGGTCGTGCAGGCCGAGCAGCCGGGTCCAGGCGCTGATGTCCGCGGCGAGGTTGGCGGCCAGGACCCAGCCCTGGTTGACGGTCCAGGATTTCGAGGGCAGGTTGCGCAGGCCCATGGCCTTGTTCGTGCGCACCCGGTCCTCCACCGTGGCGTGGCTTCTGTGCAGGAGGTCGAGCCATTGCGGCTGGTGCGAGCCGGGCAGCCCGGCGATACGACCGATGTTGGTCGCGACGACCTGGTAGCGCCAGCCGGTACGTTTCTCCAGGTCGGTCAGGTTCTTCGCGTGCCGGGCCGATGGCCGGGTGCGCCGCACGATCAGGCGTAGTCCTTTGACCCACGCCTGCACCCGCTGGTTGAGGCCGGTCAACTCGGCCACGTGGGCCGTGCTGACGGCGGCGCCGCCGGGGTCGAGGCTGTCGATCCAGGCATCGGCGGGTAGCAGGTCGATGGCGGCCTCGTCGGCGTCGGTGATCGTCCAGCCGACGGTGAACTTCACGCTGCGCCAGGCCCGGTTCATCTGCACGATGTGCTTGAGCAGGTCGTGAGTGGCGCCGGCACCGTCGACCCGGATCAGGATCTTGCGGCGGTAGGCGGCCGGGAGCTGGGCGATCGCATCGCCGAGGACCCGGATATGGTCGGTGACCGTGTTCGAGCCGGCACTACCCGGCCGCAGCAGCATCGCCAGGCTTTCCGCCGTGTTCGAACACCACGCACCAAGGGGGTGGAACCCGTAGCCCTTCTTGAACGTGGCCGCCGCGCCCTGCTTGTCCGAGTGGGCGGTGATCAGGGTGGCGTCCAGATCGATGACCACCCACCCGGTCAACACCTTCCCGGCCACCGTCAGCCAGGGAAATCCCTGTGGCCGGGCGGCGAGCAGGTCCCACACCCGGGCCCGGACCCGCGCCCGGGCTTTGCCGATCCGGTGCAGCGCCGTCTCGTCCAACTCGTCCAAGGCGCGGCGGACGGTCGCGACCGACGGCGGATCCGCGAAGACGAGGGCCTGATGCGTCAACAGAGCGATGTCGGACATGCTGGTGGCGCCGAGCACGATCGCGGTCGCCAGACAGACCAGGACCGTGCCCCGGTCCCACCATCCCGGCCCCGCGCCCTGCGGTAGCACCGCATTCAATGCGCCGGTCAGACCGGTCCGGTCCGCGCACTGCCGCAGCAGGACCGCACCCGCGTGACCGACAAGGCCCTTACCACCCACGGCGACCTGCAACCGCGCAGCCCATCCCGTACCCTTGCTCACCGGAAAGGTGCACCTGATTCTATTGTGGATATGATCTAGTCAGTCACATCCTTGCAGGTCAGGTGCGCCTTTCCCTTACCGGCCTCGATGAACGCAATTCCCTCTGATCGGGTGAGGCCA
>NZ_JBHTBJ010000100.1:0-1684 GCF_042664765.1 Paractinoplanes rhizophilus
CTCGTCGCCGAAGACCTGGCCCCATTCGCCGAAGCTTTTGTTCGAGGTCAGCAAGGTCGAGCCCTTCTCATACCGCTTCGAGATGACCTGGAAGACCAGGTTGGCCTCGGCGCGTTCCAGGGGCTGGTAGCCCACTTCGTCGATCACCAGGACGTTCGGGCGTAGGTAGGTCTGCAGCTTGCGAGCCAGGCGCCCGATCGCGTCGGCGGCTTTGAGGTGGCGGACCATGTCGTCGAGGGTGGTGAAGTAGACGGTGAACCCGGCCCGGCAGGCCGCGACCGCGAGAGCGACGGCGATATGAGTCTTGCCGACCCCGGGCGGGCCGAGCAGGGCGACGTTCGCGTGAGCCTGCACGAACGCGAGGGTGGCCAACTCGCGGATTTTCCGGGGGTCCAGCTCGGGTTGGAAGCTGAAGTCGTAGTCGTCGAGGGTCTTGTGGTGCGGCAGCTTCGACAGGCGCAGTCCGGCGCGGAAGCGACGGTCGTCGCGGACGGCGAGTTCTTCCTGCAGGACCAGATCGAGGAAGTCGAGGTAGCTCATCGCGTCAGCGTCGGCGCGTTTGGCCAGCTCGTGCAGGGTGATCGACAGGTGTGGCAGGCCGAGCTTGGCGGCGCTGGCCTGGATGCGGCTGGTGACCAACTCAGTCACTGCGAGACGTCCTTCAGGTGGGTGCGGGCAGGCGTGAACGGACTCGTGCCGGCGATCTGGTCATAGACCGACAGCGGGCGGGCGGCGACGGTGACCTGCGCGGCGGCGGCCCGGGTAAGTAGAGCCTGCAGCGGGCCGCTGGCGGGCCGGTCCCGGCGGCGTGGTTGTGGCGGGGTGTCGCCGGTGGTGACCGCGCGGGTGTGCCCGTCGGGCAGACCATCCCAGTGCGCTTCGTCGACGACGCGGGCGCCGCGACCGACCGCGCGGGGATGGCTGGCCAGTAGCGTGTCCCCACTCGGATCGGGTGTGGTGGCGTGGATGGTGATCGTGGCGGCGCTCGCGCGGATCTCGACCAGCTGCCGGTGCCGGACCCGGCGGGCCGGCACCGAGTAGAGGTTACCGGCGTAGGCGACCAGGCAGTCCTTGCCGACGTGCCGCAGGTGCCTGTCGGTGACCACGTACGGCCGGTTCGGGATCGGCCGTAGCGCGGCGTGGTCGCGGGCCGCCCGGACCCCGATGACCTCGCCGTGGGTCCGGTGCGTGCGGGAACGCCGGTCCGGCACCCACGCCATGAACGCGGCGTCCAGCTCCTCGATCGAGGCGAACCCACGACCGGCCAGGACATGATCACGAACGATGGTGACCTGCCGCTCGACGCGTCCTTTCCCGGTCGGCCGGTAGGCTGCGAGGACGTCGATGTCGAAGTCGTAGTGCCCGGCGAACCCGACCGCTTCGGGATGCAACGGGACCGCCAGCCCGGGGGCGACGTGTCGGCGGACCACGGTCTTGGTCCGGTCGTAGACGATCGAACCCGGTACCCCGCCGAAGTGCGCGAACGCCCGCCGGTGGCAGTCCCAGAACGCGGCCAGGTCCTGGCTGGTGGTGAAACAGCAGAACGGATCCCGCGAGTACGACAGCACCATGTGGAACGAGTAGACCTTCGCGACCCCGACATGGGCCAGGATGCCGCCCTCGTCGCCCCAGTCCACCTGGGCCTGCGCGCCGGGAACGACCTCGAACCGGCGGTGCAGCCCGG
>NZ_JBHTBJ010000101.1:0-1622 GCF_042664765.1 Paractinoplanes rhizophilus
GGTCAAGCCCCTGGAAGTGGTGTAACGGCTGATCTTTCGAGTTGTGCTGGTTAGAAGGGTTGGTCTGCGGGCGGGAGGGTGTGAGGTTCGCCGGTTGCGGGTCGCCAGTCGTCGATGTCGTCGGGCCAGGGTGCGGGTCGGCCGTGGTCGTCCCAGAAGCCGGTCTCGATGTTGTCGGCGAGCAGGGCGGCGTTGCGCCGTGCGCGTTCGGCGGGGTCGGGGATGGCGGGGTCGCCGGTCGGGTGGGTCATGCTGCGGTCTCCAGTTCGGGCAGCTGCGTGGCAGTGGTAGTGGGGGGTGTGTCGCGGGCTTTGGCGAGGATGTCGAGGGCGAAGTAGCGGCGGCCCTCGGTCCATTCGTCGTGTTGTTCAGCCAGGACGGCGCCGACCAGACGGATGACGGCGTCGCGGTCGGGGAAGATCCCGACCACGTCGGTGCGGCGGCGGATCTCCTTGTTCAGGCGTTCGTTGGGGTTGTTCGACCAGATCTGCCGCCAGATCTGTTGCGGGAACCCGGTGAACGCGAGCAGATCGGCGCGGGCGTCGTCGAGGTAGGCGGCCACCTTCGGCAACGACCTGCCGACCGAGTCGAGCAGCTTGTCGAACTGGGCGTGGACCGAGGCCGGGTCGGGCTGGTCGTAGACCGAGTGCAGCATCGTCTTGACCGCCGGCCACGCCGACTTCGGGCAGACCTGCATCAGGTTCGCGGCGAAATGCGTGCGACACCTCTGCCAGGACGCGCCGGGCAGGTTCGCCGCGATCGCGTCGACCAGTCCGGCGTGCGCGTCCGAGGTGACCAGCAGGGTGCCGGTCAGGCCGCGGGCGACCAGGTCGGCGAAGAAGGCGTTCCACGCCTGCTTCGTCTCGCTGGTGGCGACCTTGACCCCGAGGACCTCGCGGTGGCCGTCGGCGTTCACGCCGGTCGCCACGAGGACGACGGCGTTGACGACCCGGCCCTGCTCACGGACTTTCATGGTCAGCGCGTCGGCGGCCACGAATGTGAACGGCCCAGATTCGCCCAGCGGCCGGGTGCGGAACGCCGCGACCTGGGCGTCGAGGTCGGCGGCCATCCGCGAGACCTGCGACTTCGACAACGAGGTGATGCCCAGGCTCTGCACGAGCTTGTCCATCCGCCGCGTGGACACGCCCAGCAGGTAGCAGGTCGCGACTACGCTGACCAGCGCGGCCTCGGCCCGCTTACGCCGCTCGAGCAGCCAGTCCGGGAAGTACGAGCCGGAGCGCAGTTTCGGGATCGCCACGTCGATCGTGCCGGCGCGGGTGTCCAGCTCGCGGTGCCGGTAGCCGTTACGGGAGTTGACCCGCTCCGGGCTGACGGTGCCGTACTCGGCGCCGCACACCTGGTCGGCCTCGGCCGACAACAGTGCGTTGATCACCGTGGACAGCAAGTGGCGCATCAGGTCCGGCGACGCGTCGCCCAACGCTTGGTCCAACAGGCCGGCAGGGTTGATGATGTGGGGTGCGGTCATCGTGATGGTGCCTTTCGAGAGTGCTGTGGAAGGTTCACTCGAAAGATCACGCGATGACCGCGCTCTTCGTTCAGCCCGCAGACGGGCCGCCCGACGATCACGCCGATCGCGTTACACCACTATCAGGGACGCCACT
>NZ_JBHTBJ010000102.1:0-1577 GCF_042664765.1 Paractinoplanes rhizophilus
CCCTCCCTGTCACGCTTAGATGAGACAGCCCGTTGACCAGGGGATACTCTTCCTGGACGGTCACGAGGAGAGATCATCAGCATGACGTCGAACCCCAGCGAGAGCCCTGATCCGGACGCCCGGCCCCAGCGGCGGACATTCACCGCAGACTTCAAGGCCAGGATCCTGGCCGAGTACGACGCGGCACCGGACGCGGCGGCTCGCGGGGCGATCCTGCGCCGGGAACGGCTGTACGGCTCACACATCCTGGACTGGCGCAAGGCCCGAGACGCCGGAGCCGCGGCCGGCCTGACGGACCGCCGTCAAGCGGCCGCGCGGGCGGTGAAGAAGGCCGAGAACGCCGAACTTGCCCGCCTTCAGCGTGAGAACGCCCGGCTGCAGGCCAAGCTGGCCAAGACCGAGACCGCATTGCAGATCATGGGAAAAGCACACGCGCTCTTGGAACTGCTCTCCGAGAGCGCGGATTCCGCGCCGATGCCGAACCCGTCCTCGCCGAGGCGCAGCAGGCGCTGACCGGCGTGTGGGGTGTTGCGCCCGCGTGCCGGCTGACCGGCCTGTCCCGCGCGACGCTCTACCGGCACCGCAACCCGCCGGCGCAACCGAAACCACGCACGCCACGCAAACCGCCGCCGTCCGCGCTGACCGACGCCGAGCGGCAGCAGGTCCTCGACCTGCTGAACCGGCCCGAGTACGCCGATCTCGCTCCGGCGCAGGTGTGGGCCCGTGAACTCGACGAGGGTCGCTGGTGGTGCTCGGAGTCCACGATGTACCGGATCCTGCGCGCCGCGGGCCAGACGGGAGAACGCCGGGCCCAGGCCACTCATCCCGCCCGGACCAAGCCGGAACTGGTCGCCGACGCGGCGAACCAGGTGTGGACGTGGGACATCACGAAACTACGCGGCCCGGACCGGGGCATCTGGTACCACCTCTACACGGTGATCGATATCTGGTCCCGCTACGTCGTCGGGCATCTGGTCGCCGCGCACGAGGACGGGCAGCTCGCCGAAGCTTTGATCGCCGACGCCGCCGCCCGCGAACGCGTCGACCCGGACCAGCTGACCGTGCACGCCGACCGCGGCGCGGCCATGACCTGCAAGACCGTCACCCAACTGCTGTCCGATCTGAAGATCGGCCGTAGTCACAGCCGGCCGAAGACGTCCAACGACAACCCATACATCGAGGCCAGCTTCAAAACACTCAAGTACGACCCGACGTTCCCGGACCGGTTCGGGTCCATCCAGCACGCCCGGCAACACTGCGACGCGTTCTACACCTACTACAACCACGAACACCGGCACTCCGGGATCGGCCTGCACACCCCAGCGTCGGTGCATCACGGCACCGCCGAGCAGATCCGCGCTGACCGGCAGCGCACCCTGGACGCCGCCTGGGCCGCCCACCCGCACCGGTTCGGCCGCCGCCGACCCCAACCACCACGCATACCGAACCGGGCATGGATCAACAAACCCGACAACAACCCACCCGACCAGGTCACCACCCCAGCCGCGACCATCCACCCCGCAGCAGAAAGCTAAGAAAAATCAAGAAATTGTCTCATTTGACTTGACAGGTTCCGG
>NZ_JBHTBJ010000103.1:0-1550 GCF_042664765.1 Paractinoplanes rhizophilus
GGTGGAAAACGCTGCGGCACACCACCGCGAGCCCGCGCCGGACCAGCGACATCCTCGCCGCAGCGCTGCACCTCACCCATTTCGAATACAAATACCTACCGGAAAGTCGTTGAGATCAGCTCAGTGAGCTTTTGCGACTCATAGTAGAGGATCTGCTCAGGGATGATCACATCGCCAAGCTCTACGCGATGGGGCACCCCCGCCGCGATGCCGAGGAGTACGACGTGAGGCGCCCTTGTTCGCCGGAGGGCCTCCAATGTGACTAGTGCAGCCGGAACGGCTCCCATGGAACTCACCAGTACAATTTCAATCCGCCATATGTTGCCCAAGCGATCGGCCATCATCGAGCCGGCGATTCCGCCCTCGCGCGACACGCAAGGGCCAAGCACATGGATCGCTGCTCTGAACTCGAGGGGTAGCGCAGTAATGACAAGCAGATCAGTCCCGACGGCGGGTGGAGAGCTGCCCACGCCTTCAGGGTCGACAGCGGCCACAATGGGATCCCTCTGGACCAAGCACGATTCGGGCTCGGGCCTCATCGAAGTCGTCCTCTCAAGGACATGAGGACGCGCCGGTGGGGCTGGCGTTCATTCGACCGAGTGACCGCCGGCTGCCTACGATGACCCCGTTCGTGGGTTCTTACGTCCGGAAGGCGCAGCTTGTCACTGCTTGTTCGGTGCCGCGCATACAGCCAGGCGGGCATGCCCTTTCGAGAAAATCCTGTACGCGACGACCGTGTGGGCGTGGGGTCGCTAGGCCGAACATCAACAGACCATCCCGGCCTTGCATCGATCCCTGGCGTTCCCCACACGCTGACTCCGGTCCGAGACCAGCAGCAACGGACTGCCGCCTGCCAATCTCTGATGTTTGATCAACACCACTGTCTCGCCCTAAGGGTCTTTCGCGCTCAGAGCCCTGCTGGTACCAAGTTGCTAGTAGCAGATTGCACGTCGCCACTCTGCGCGTTCGCCAGAGTACGCCGCGTGACGGCGAGTTGCTACCTGCAAGGTGTAAGGTGCGGTCTGCTACTCGCATCGAACGAATCGGCTTAACCGACATTTCGGACAGGGATCAAAGGATCCCGTGATACTTTTAGGGACAAGCGATCATGGAGCATGAACTCGATCCCACGGTTCAGCGACGTCGCCTCCGGATCGAGCTTCGCAAGGCCAGGTCTGACACCGGGCTTAGTCAGAAGCAGGTGGCCGAAGAGCTTGGATGGTCCCCGTCGAAGCTGCTCCGGATCGAAAACGGTCAAGTCGGGATCTCGCGGACCGACCTCAGGGCGTTGCTCGATCTTTACGAAATCACCGACTCGGCCCAAATCAAGACGTTCGTTGAGATGGCACAGCAGGGCCGGAGACAACAAGCATGGAGTCAGTATCGAGACGTACTCTACCCGGAATACATGGCCTATTTGAGCGTAACTACTCAGGTCAGCTGATTGCGGGGATCCATGGCCGGCCGGACGTGAGTTGGACGAGGGCGTCGTAGAGGTTGATGCCGTGTTTGGTGGCGGTGGCGAGATACGAGCGTAGGTGGCAGAAGTG
>NZ_JBHTBJ010000104.1:0-1515 GCF_042664765.1 Paractinoplanes rhizophilus
TCCGGGTGCGGGGGCAGCAACGGCTGCACGAGACACCACAACGACTCCGGGCAGTACTTCTCCACATCACTCACGCCCGTACAACGAATGATGTTGGAACTCAACAACCCCTAATGAGATGCGGTCTTAGCCAACGACGTGGCTTCGGCTTCTACCTCTACCTCGGCGGGGTCGCGCTGTGACTGTGAATCTCGGTTGGCGAAGCTGAGCGCGTTAGGCGGCGATGTCGATCTCGATGGCAGCGTCATCGGTTGAGCCGAGCCGCGGCAGTTGAAACGGGGTGTGGGTAGTTGGAACCCTGGCGAGGAGATGAACGGGCGGCGGCCACCACCGTCGCCGGCGCGACTGAAAATTGACTCGCCGCGTCAGCGGGATTGTCGGTGTAATTCCTCCATGCGTATCACCGCAGAATCCGTCGCCGACGGCATCCGCGAACAGCTCTTCGCTGTCGGCGACATCCCTGGAGTGCTCTGGACGCCCGCCGAAGGTTCCGGTCCCCGTCCACTGGTCTTGATAGGGCACGGCGGCGGCCAGCACAAGAAGGGATGGGAGGTCGTCTCTCGAGCCTTCCCGTACGTCACCGCTTGCGGTTTTGCGGTCGCCGCGATCGACGCGCCAGGTGCTGGTGACAGGCCGGAGCATCCGGAGATCCGGCGGCTCGTTGCGCTGATCGACGGACGAAAGGCTGCGGGCGAGCCCTTTGGACCCGCGCTGCCTGCCCTCTACGAAACCGTAGCGGGAGAACTCATCCCCGACTGGCAGACCACCCTGGACGCGTTGCAGAAACTGGACTCCGTTGGCGACAGCCAGCCCGTCGGGTACTACGGCCTGTCCGCTGCCGGGGAGTCGGGCATCCGCCTTGTCGCGGCCGAACCCCGGATCACTGCTGCGGTCCTCGGCCTCATGGCATGCGACTGGCTTCTGGACACTGCAGCGCGGATCACGATCCCGGTCGAGTACCTGCTGCAGTGGGACGATGAAGGCCATCCGCGGGACGCAGTCATGAAGCTGTTCGACGCACTCGGCTCCGTCGAGAAGACCTTGCACGCCAACCCCGGTGGCCACTTCCGGATCCCGGCTTTCGAAATCGACAGCTCGATCCGATTCTTCGCTAGGCACCTGGGCAGCGCTGGCGTACCGAGCAGTTCCTGACACTGCTGGAGCCCGCGTCGTCGGTGGCGGCATCTGGACTCGGTGCCTGCCAGGTCTGGCTGGAGGCCGACACAAGGCGAGCATCGCCCGGCTGCTGCGCTGCTCCTGGGAAGCAGCCGACGCGATCGTCACCCGGGTCGTGGCCGACCACATCGACAACGCCCGAACGCTCCAAGGCCGCCTTTGAGGAGTTCTTCACCGCGCTCGGCCCGGACCGTGCCGACGCTGTCGAAGCGATCCGGAATTTGTCAAGTCAAATTGAGACGGTTTGTGCCTCGGTTGTTGGCTGGTTGATCCAGGCTTTTTCGGGGAGCTGGGGTGCGCGGGGCCGGCGGGTGAACCGGTCGGGGTGCTGCGCGTAGG
>NZ_JBHTBJ010000105.1:0-1470 GCF_042664765.1 Paractinoplanes rhizophilus
GGTGGGGGCGGTGTCCAACATGGACGCAGCCGCCTGTTGATCATGTGTTTGTGAGGACAACAAGATCAAAGGCGGCTGCTGCTGCCAGGATAGAGGCTGCCCGGACCGCCCGGACCGCGGGTGAGTTGCTGGAGCGGTTGCGGTCGTGTTTCGTGCGCACGCAGACCTGGCAGCACGCGGGCCGGTATGTATCGGCGCTGGTCAGCGAGATCCCGAAACGGAACGGGTGGACGATCGCGCAGCAGGTCGGGGACCGCACCCCGGATCGTACCCAAAGGTTGCTGAACCGGGCGGTGTGGGACGGGCAGGCGGCGGCCAGTCAGGTGCGCCGGTTCGTCGTGACCGGCCTGGACGCGGTGGCCGGACGCCGGACGCGGCGGGGGTTGCGGATCGCCGCGCTGGACGAGACCGGCCAGCAGAAGGCCGGCACGGCGACGTGCGGGGTCAAACGACAGTACATGGGCTGTGCCGGCCGGCTCGCGAACGGGATCAACACGGTGCACCTGGCATATGTCCGTGAACGTGTCGGGCATGCGCTGATCGCCGCGCGGCAATGGATCCCGGCCGAGCACCTGTCGGACCCGGACACCAGGTCGCAGATGGGCATCGCCGACGGGCTGGTGTTCCGGACCAAAGGGCAGCTGGCCATCGACATCTGCACCGATGCCTACGCCGACGGCGTCACCTTCGATTTCGTCTGCGGTGACGAGGTCTACGGCAACTGCACCCAGCTGCGGGAGTTCTTCGAACAGCGGCAACAGGCCTACGTGCTGCGCGTGGCCTCGAACTTCATGCTCACCCTCAACGCCGAGACCCGGATGACCTGCGCGAAGGCCGTCGCTTTGCTCGCCACCGACAAACGCCGGTGGCAGGTCCGCTCGGCCGGTCCCGGTTCGAAAGGCCAGCGCTGGTACGCGTGGGCGTGGATCGCGGCCGGCTCACGGCATTACCTGCTGGTCCGCCGTCACCTCACCAGTGGTGACCTGGCCTTTCACTACTGCTACGTACCGCACGGCCAGCCGCTGACCCTGGCCCGGCTCGTGCGGGCCGCCGGGCTGCGCTGGCCGGTCGAGGAAACCTTCGAGTTCAGCAAGGACTCCTTCGGCCTCGACCAATGCCAAGCCCGGCTCCACACCGCGATCCTCCGGCACACCGTGCTGGTCATGACCGCCCTGGCCATCTGCGCGATCACCGCCGCCCGCCTCAAAACCCGCACCGGCACCCAAGCCCCGCCACCGGACACACCCGATCAACGGCCACCAGCCGAGCCCGGCATGATCCCGCTGACCATCCCCGAAACCGCCCGCCTGCTCGCCACCACCTGGCACCGGCCGAAACCCGCCGACCACGACACCCACTGGCGCAACTGGCGCCGCCGCCACCAAGCCCGAGCACGCTGGTTCCACCAACGCGCACGTCTCCGACGAGACTATGTCCTGGCCAGCTAGCAAATGGCGGCTGCCGTACTAG
>NZ_JBHTBJ010000106.1:0-1461 GCF_042664765.1 Paractinoplanes rhizophilus
AGGACCACACCGGTGCCCTGGTCGCAGGCAGCCATCACATGATCGGCGCCCGTGCCGGCGGTGCGGGAACCTCGCAGAGTCTTCCCGTCGACCGCGATCGCCCGCCGGCCTGCCGGGATGTCCACCGTGGGCCTGCTGGCCAGCCACGCGCTGATCACGGCGGTCAGCATGTCCGGGTCCAGGGCCACTGCCCTAAACTCAAGGCCGTTTCGTAACCAATAGGACCGTTTTCTGCTGGCGGGAGGCCCGGATACAGAACATGAAGAAGCTCCTGATAGGACATGGATTGACTAGATCAACATGTTCCGACCAGGAGCTTCGGTGGCCGATTCTGCCATGGTGCCTGCCGGTGTGGTGCCGCAGGCCGCTGACCAGCGTGGGGTATTACGGGCGGCGGTGATCGCTGGGCCGGCTCAGGCCGGGACGCTGGACGCGCCGGTGGCCGGCCGGTTGTGGCCAGTGCTGGCTGATGCCGGGATGATCGAGCAGGCGCAGGCTGCGGCGGGGCATGTCGATGCGCGGCAGCGGGTGCTGACCGGGGCGGTCACGGTGATGATCGTGCTCGGGCTGTGCCTGTTCCGGCGGGAGGGCACGGCGGTGGTGGCCGCGCGGGCCACCTCGAAGATCCCGCGCACGTGGGTGGAGGGCACACCGAGTGCCGCGGCGGTGTCGAAGGCCCGGGGCCGGGTGCCGGCAGCGGTCATGCGGCAGGTGTTCACGTCCGCCACGCAGGCGATGCCACCGGTCGGAGCCGAATCGTACGCGTTCGGCTTGCTGGTGACAGCGATCGATGGCACGGTGTTCGACCTGGCCGACACGGCCGAGATGCGGTCCGGGTTCGCCACTCCCACCAACGGCCGGTTCCCGCAGGCGCGGATGGTCGCCGTGATCGTCTGCGGCATCCGATGGGTGCTCGCCGCCCGGATCGGCTCATCCGGCATCAGCGAGCAGGCCCTGGCCGACGACCTGGTCGGCGAGCTACGGCCCGGCACGATCAACCTGGCCGATCGGGGCTTCTTCTCGATGGACCGCTGGGTCCGGGCCGCCGCCACCGGGGCGCAGATGCTGTGGCGGGTCAAGAACGGCGCCCGGAGCCTGCCCGCCCGACTGGTCGAGGTACTCCCGGACGGCTCCGCGCTGGTCGAGCTCGTCGAGTCCGACGCGATGCTGTCGCGCCGCCGCAAGACCAGCGGCGAGCGTGGCCTGCCCCGGCTACGCCCGATGCTCGCCCGGCTGGTCGAGTTCACCGTCACCAGCCGCGACCGCGGCGGCCGTACCACCACCAGCCGCTACCGCGTCCTGACCACCCTGCTCGACCACCGGCGTCACCCCGCTGTTCGACGGCGCTCAGGATGAGCAGGTTGGGGTAGGCCAGCGGCGTTGAGGATGAGGATCGGTTAGAGGGCAACCGTGGACGGTTGCCCTTGTTTGTTTTCGGCGGCACCGTGATCAGGTCCTGAT
>NZ_JBHTBJ010000107.1:0-1454 GCF_042664765.1 Paractinoplanes rhizophilus
GGAGCAATGCTCGAAACCTGTGGATGAGCGTTGGGAGGCGTACCCTCCCGACGAGTTCCAAGCCATAGGAATCGAGTAGAGCCCGCGCGCCAACGCGGGTTGGGGAGGGTACGCCCGTGCTTACCGTAGTCAACCCGGATGAGCCGACGCCAGTGACCGTGTCTGAGGGGGCTGTGTCCGGCGGCTCGTTGATCGATGAGATCGTGCGTGACGGCGCTCGCCGGATGCTCGCGGCCGCGTTGGAGGCCGAGGTCGCCGCGTACATCGCTGCGCACGCCGGCGAGCTGGACGAGAAGGGGCGCCGCCTGGTCGTGCGTAATGGTCATGCGATGCCGCGGCAGGTGCTGACCAGCGCCGGTGCGGTCGAGGTGGTGGCGCCGAGGGTCAACGACAAACGCGTTGACGAGGTCAGCGGTGAACGCAAGCGGTTCGCCTCGGCGATCCTGCCCGCCTGGTGCCGCAAGTCGCCGCAGATCAACGAGGTCCTGCCGCTGCTCTACCTGCATGGCCTGTCCAGCAGCGATTTCGTGCCCGCGTTGCAGCAGTTCCTGGGCACCAGCTCGGGGCTGTCCGCAGCCACGATCACCCGGCTCACCGTGCAGTGGCAGGACGAGGCTCGCGCCTTCGGCGACCGGGACCTGTCCGGCGCCGACTACGTCTATCTGTGGGCCGACGGCGTGCACCTGAACGTGCGCCTGGACGAGGCGAAACTGTGCCTGCTGGTCATGGTCGGTGTCCGGGTCGACGGCCGCAAAGAGCTGGTCGCCCTCGCCGAGGGCTACCGCGAGTCCACCGAATCATGGGCGGACCTGCTACGCGACTGCAAACGCCGCGGGATGCGCGCCCCGGTCCTGGCCGCCGGGGACGGAGCGCTCGGGTTCTGGAACGCGCTGCGTGAGGTGTTCCCGACGACCCGGGAGCAGCGCTGCTGGTTTCACAAGATCGCCAACGTCCTTGGTGCGCTGCCGAAATCAGCGCATCCCGGGGCGAAGAAGGCCCTCGCCGAGATCTGGAACGCCGAGGACCGCGAGCACGCCCGCCGCGCGGTCGCCGCGTTCAAGCTGGCCTACGGCGGCAAGTTCGGCAAAGCGGTCGCGAAGGTCGTCGACGACCTCGACGAGCTCCTCGCGTTCTACGACTTCCCGGCCGAGCACTGGGTGCACCTGCGGACAACGAACCCGATCGAGTCGACCTTCGCGACCGTCCGGCACCGCACCAAGGTCACCAAGGGGCCGGGCTCGAAGGCGGCCGGGCTCGCGATGGCGTTCAAACTGATCGAAGCCGCGCAACAGCGGTGGCGGGCAGTCAACGCGCCACATCTGGTCGCCCTGGTCCGTGCCGGCGCCCGCTTCGAACGCGGCAAACTCGTCGAACGCCCCGCCACCGAGCAGCGCATCACCGAGACCGCAGCCGCCTGATCAAGATTTCTCATCCACAAGTCTTGACTATTGCTC
>NZ_JBHTBJ010000108.1:0-1447 GCF_042664765.1 Paractinoplanes rhizophilus
GGCTCTTCGAAGTTAAGCGGGGTTGAGGTGTCCGCGGTGGCGGCGGGTGGTGGCTGCGCGGGTGCGTAGGCGCTGGTTTTCGGGGTTGCGGAAGCCGTAGGCGTTGCGGGCGAGGGTCTTGATGACGCGGTTGGTTCCTTCGGAGCCGGCGTTGGTGATGCCGGTGTGCAGGAACGCGAGGATCTGCGGCCACCAGGTTTCGATCGTGGTGGCGAGTCGGTGCAGTTCGAGCAGGCCGGAGTCGGCGCAGCGGGTGTAGAAGCGGTGTAGCAGCCGGTCGACGGCCTCCCGGCCCGGCCGGGTGCGGGCGAGTGCGAGTAGGTCGAGCAGGTCTTCCTTGGCGTTCCAGGCGGTCAGGATCGGCTGGCCGATCTTGGTGGGCAGGTTGCTGAGGGTGTCGGTCAGCCGGTCGACGTGTTTGCCGTGCATGCGGGCGGCTGAGCGGGTCAGCCGGTTGCGTTGCTGCCATTCCGGGTCGCTGGCGCGGCCTCGGCGGCCACGATGAGTCATCGTCATGCGGCGGCGGACCTCGGTGACGGCCCGGTTGGCCAGTTGCACGACGTGGAAGTGGTCCACGACCAGCAGTGCGTGCGGCAGTGCCTCGCGGACGGCGGCCTTGAACACGGTGCACATGTCGATCGCGACGGCCTGGACCTGCTCACGCCAGGCCGCGGGACGAGCAGTGAGCCAGTCGGTCACAGCCTTGCTGGTGCGGCCTTCGACCTGGGCGAGCAGCCCCTGCCCGCCGAGCAGATCCACGAAGCCGACGTGCCAGCGGTCGACGGTGGTGGTCCACGACGCGGTGACCTCGTCGAAACTCCAGCGGGGTTTGCCCCGGCGGACCTCGTCGATGCCGAGCACGCTGACCGGTTCCGGTTCGGCCGGCAACACCGCCTGGGCGTGCACGGTGAACGCCGCCGCGACGACCGGCCAGGATACGCCCAGGTCACGGGCGGCTTGCACGATCGTGCGGTTGCCGTCGGCGACGGCCGCTCCGGCGGCCTGCCGCAGCCGGGCGGTGAGCCGGGCTCGGGCCGGGACCTGGGCAACCTGCTCGGTGAACGACCGGCGCGGGCATCCGGGCTGGTCACAGTGCCAGCGCCGTTTACGCCACCGCAACCGGGTGACGCGCCCGGCGACGGGCAGATCCCGCGGCTGGGTGAGCACCCAGCCCTTGACCCGCACCGCCCGGGTTCCGCACTGCGGACAGCATCGTGCCTGCTCATCACCGGTGGATAGGTGGACGACCGGGGCACCTTCCGGGTGCAGCTCGACCCGATCCACTACCAGACCCTCCAAGCCCAGCAGCCGGGTCGTATCGTTGACCATGCTCGCAGCTCTTCACTTGTGACCATCCGAACTCGACACTCAGATGATCACCGAAGGGCTGCGAGCCCACATCTCCGGGGCGGATCGTCAACGCACCCCGCTTAACTTCGAAGAACCG
>NZ_JBHTBJ010000109.1:0-1428 GCF_042664765.1 Paractinoplanes rhizophilus
GGTCTCGTTCTTGCCGGCCCGGCCGTTCTTGAACCACCACTTCCAGTCGCCGGTCTTGGGGTCGATGAAGCTGGAATAGTTGTCCTTGGCCTCGATCAGCTTGCCGTTGCTGAATCCGTCGAAGTCGACGCCGTTGACCTGATACTCGTTGCCTCGCTCGACCCCGGTCGCGGTCTCCTGGTACTCCTTCGACGCGTCGCTGCCGCCCCGATTGCGCTTGACCCACTTGCCCGGGCCGTTGTCGGTGCTCCCCTCCTTGGGGGTACGCAGGCCGGAACCGCTGTTGCCGCCCGACGACCCGCCCGACGACCCGCCCGACGACCCGCTGCTGCTGGAGGACGTCGAGTGCATCTGGCTGATGCCGTCCACCATCAACGCGCCGCCGGTGACCATCACGGCCGCGCCGAGCAGCGTGACCGCGCCGCCGAGCACGGCCACCGGCCCGCCGGCGATGCAGCCGACGCCGGTGAGGCAGACCGCTCCGCCGCCGAGCATCGCGGCCAGGCCGGCGTCCGCGATTCCGGCGCCAGCATGGTCAACGCCGCGCCGGCCGCGGTCTCGGCCAGCGCCGAACCGTTTTCGGAGACCCAGTTCCCGGCCGTGGAGGCGGCGTCGCAGACCTTCTGCGCCCAGCTCCAGCAGTGCCCGTCGAATTCGACGGCGCTGATCGGGTTGCCGCCGCCGAACGAGTACCGGCTGCCGGTCCACGGGTTGACCGAGAGGTTCAGGTCGTCGAGGGCGCCGTTGTAGCTGTCCCGGGAGAGGAACCGGTTCAGGCCGGGGCTGTAGTCGCGGAACCCCATGTCGTACGACTGGGAGTCCGGGTCCCAACGCTTGCCGTTGAACCGGTACGGGTCGTACGGCTCCTTCGTCGGGTCGGCGACGTCGGGCTTGTCGATGCCGGTGAAGTGGGCGTCGTCATCGTCGCCGTACGCGGTGTACCCGTACGTGGCCTTGGTGTCGCCGCCGGAGTCGGTGACCTGTTCCACGTCGGTGTGCGCGTTGTAACTGTAGTAGGCGTCCTCGGTGGATCCGTCGGCCTTGTACGTCACCTGGGACAGGCGTTGTCCCCACGGCGAGTACTGGAACGACTTGGTGACCTTGCCGCCGTCCTCCTCGTCCAGCACCTCTGCCGACAGCCCGAGGTAGCTGTACTCGGTGGTCTTGCCGCCGGTGGTCTTGGACGCGGTCCGGTCGAGAGCGTCGTAGTCGTACTTCGTCGTGGACGTGCCGGTGCGCTTCTCGACCAGGTGGTCGAAGCCGTCGTAGACGTTGCGCTCGACGATCGTCCCGCCCGCCGAAACGGTGTTCAGCCGGCCGAACGGGTCGTAGTTGTACGTGGCGGTGGCCCCGCCGGTGTCCGAGCTCAGCAGACGGTCGCGGGAGTAGTGGAACGCCGTCGTGACGCCGTTGACCGTCTGGTCGATG
>NZ_JBHTBJ010000110.1:0-1387 GCF_042664765.1 Paractinoplanes rhizophilus
TAGTACTGCTACGGCAGGTCGCCACTTCGTGTGGTTGTGAGTCGTTTGTCGGGTGTGGTGACGGCTGAGCAGG
Organism: Paractinoplanes rhizophilus; assembly: GCF_042664765.1. Taxonomy (NCBI): domain Bacteria; kingdom Bacillati; phylum Actinomycetota; class Actinomycetes; order Micromonosporales; family Micromonosporaceae; genus Paractinoplanes; species Paractinoplanes rhizophilus. Next base: position 74 of record NZ_JBHTBJ010000110.1, read on the forward strand.
TATCGGGTTGGGACGATGACTTCCGTGAGTTCTTTCTGGGGTGGTCGCAGTGGTTGAGCCGTGCGGATATCCGATGGCGGGCGTTCAAATACCTGCGCGGGTTGCTGGCGCCGATCGAGCGACGTAATGGCTGGACGCTTGCCGAGCAGGCCGGTGACGCGACGCCGGACGGGATGCAGGGGCTGTTGTGCAGTCCCTGTTTCAACCGGGATGCGGTGCGTGACCAGTTGCGTGCCGCGGTGGTGGCGGCGATCGCAGACCCGGCGGGGGTCCTGGTCGCCGACGAGACCGGGTTCATCAAGAAGGGCAAGGCCTCGGCCGGAGTCCAGCGGCAGTACACCGGCACCAGCGGCAAGGTCGACAACTGTCAGATCGGAGTGTTCCTGGCGTATCACACGCCGCGCGGCCGGGCGTTGATCGACCGGGAGTTGTATCTGCCGAAGTCCTGGACCGATGATCGAGACCGCTGTCGCCGGGCACATATCCCCGATGAGGTCGAGTTCGCCACCAAACCCGCGCAGGCACAGTCCATGCTGGAACGTGCCGTGCAGGCTGGGGTGCCGTTCGCCTGGTTCACCGCCGACGAGGCCTACGGGCAGCACCGGGAACTACGCGAATGGTGCCAGCAACACGACATCTGGTACGTGATGGCCACGCGCAAGGATCACGAAGTTCCGTCCGGGCTGCACACCAGCACCCGCGTCGACGCGCTGATCGCGAAGATCCGGGCGGGGGCGTGGCGGCGGATGTCCTGCGGTGACGGCGCCCACGGACCCCGCGTCTATGACTGGGTCAGCGCGCCCATCCGCGCCGAGTTCGGCGCCGACCGGCGCGGCTGGGTCCTGGCCCGCCGCAACATCACCACCGGCGAGCTGGCCTACTACGTATGCTTCGGGCCGCGCGGTACCCGGCTACGCACCCTCGTGGCGACCGCGGGCGCAAGGTGGGCGGTCGAGGAGTCGTTCCAGATCGCGAAGAACGAAGCCGGCCTGGACCAGTACCAGGTCCGCCGCTACGACGCCTGGTACGCCCACATCACCCTGGCCATGGCCGCCGCCGCGTTCCTGACCATCACCCGCGCCGCCGAAGCGGTAAAGGGGGCAACCCCAGCAGCGACAGCCCGGACGGCCTGAACCTGCTGACCGTCAACGAGATCAGGCGCCTGTTCGCCACCCTGATCCTGGCCGCACGACACGCTGTCGAACACGTCCTGGCCTGGTCAGCCTTCCGGCAACTGTGCAACCAACGCGCCCGAGCCGCCCACTACCGCAAACGACTCGAACGCCTCGGAAGCTACGACCCGCCGTAGCAGTA
>NZ_JBHTBJ010000111.1:0-1372 GCF_042664765.1 Paractinoplanes rhizophilus
CAGGGCCATTGCGTGTTCGGTGAGTGGATGTCTGAACTGGGGTTATGCGCGGCCGGTGACCTTTGTGGAGGCGGTCGGGGCGGGTGAGGTCCCCTAGGTGATCATGGGAGTTCTCACGCTTCCAGGACACTTCGAGGACCTCACCCGCGATGTCAGCATGCCCGATCCAGGTACTGTCCGCAGTCACGACCCCCGCCGACACGCCCGTTCGCCCGGTGACCGATGGTGAACGAGCGAGCTTGCTGGAGGCGGTGACGGCGGTACCGGACCCGCGCAGCCCGCGGGGTCTGCGCTATCCGCTCGCAGGACTGCTGGTGGTCGCGGTGTGCGCGGTGGTGGCCGGCGCGTCGAGCATGGCCGCGATCGCCGACTGGCTGCACGACCTCGACGACATCGCTCGTGCCCGGCTTGGCTTCGCGCGTGCGGTACCCGCCACGACCACGATGTGGCGGCTGCTGATCCGCCTGGACGCAGATCTGCTGGCCACGGTCCTGGCCGGCTGGTTACGCAGCCGCACCGTGCCGGACGTACCGCGCCGGGCGCGGTATCGGCAGGTCATCGCGGTCGATGGCAAAACCGTGCGGGGTGCCCGCCGGCCCGATGGCAGCCAGGTCCATCTGCTGTCCGCGCTGGATACCAGCACCGGCATCGTCCTGGCCCAGGTCACCGTGGACGCGAAATCCAACGAGATCCCCGCGTTCACGCCGCTGCTGGACGCTGTCGAACGCGTGCTGGGCAGCCTGAAAGGGCTGATCTTCGTCGCGGACGCGCTGCACACGCAGCTCGGGCACGCCAACGAGATCGCCGCGCGGGGTGCTCACCTGCTGATCCCGGCGAAGGGTAACCAGCCGAAACTGTTCGCCCAGCTCAAAACCCTGCCCTGGGCGCAGGTGCCGACCGGCCACCAAAGCCGCGACGCCGGTCACGGCCGCCGCGAGACCCGAACGGTCAAAGCCATCACCCTGCACACGCCCGGCGGGATCGGCTTCCCACACGCGCAGCAAGCCGTCCGGATCACCCGGACCCGCACCGCCAGCGCCAGCGGCAAGACCACCCGCGAGACCGCCTACCTGACCATCTCCCTGCCCGCCACCGACGCCCAGCCCGCCGACCTGCAGGACTGGATCCGCCGCGAATGGCTGATCGAGAACACCATCCACTACGTCAGAGATGTCACGTTCCGTGAAGATTCACATCAGGCCCGGACCGGCACCGGACCCGCCGTCATGGCAACCCTGCGTAACACCGCGATCGGATTCCACCGCTCCCGCGGAGAAACCAACATCGCCCGCGCCACCCGCCGGGCAAGCCACCGCCCACACGACCTCATCACCACCATCACCAGCGGAAACCCGAGAACGCAATGACCCTG
>NZ_JBHTBJ010000112.1:0-1357 GCF_042664765.1 Paractinoplanes rhizophilus
CAGGGCTTTCGCAAGATCGAGGTATGACCGGATAGTCGGTTGTAGGGTAGTCACGCCGGTTCTGGCGGGTACGTAGAAGAACGCGGCCTTCTGGTGATCATTCAGGTGTCTAGACTGGATGATCGAGAAGGACCGCGTTCGTGGAAGCATCATCGTTGATCGGCGGCCTGTCCGCACGCCTGTCCGGCGTGTCGCCGCTGTCGGAACAGGACACACCGGGGCTGTTACAGGTCCTCACGGCAGTTCCGGACCCACGGGACCCGCGGGGGCGGATCCATCCGCTGCCGGGACTGCTCGCCATCGCGATCGCGGCGGTGGTCTCGGGTTCCAGCCGGGTCGTGGAGATCGTGGAGTGGGCAGCCGACCTGCCCGACGCGGTGTGGGATCGTCTCGGCGCTACCCGCGACGCGTTCACCGGTGCCCGACGCGTGCCTGACGACAGCACCCTGTCGCGGGTACTGACCGGCGTCAACGCCGACGCTCTGGATGCCGCGGTGTGCCGCTGGCTGCTGGGCCGGGCGGGTCTGACCGGCGCGGGCCGGCGGGTGATCGCGGTCGACGGCAAGACGCTACGAGGCAGCGGCCCAGCCGGAGCCCAGGTGCATCTGCTGGCTGCGCTGGACCAGGCCGAACAGATCGTCCTGGCACAGATCGACGTCAACGGCAAGACGAACGAGATCAGCCGGTTCGCGCCGCTGCTGGAAGGTCTGAACCTGGCCGGGGCGATCATCACGGCGGATGCGTTGCATACCCAGCGGGAGCATGCCCGCTGGCTGGTCGAGGAGAAGAAGGCCGGTTACGTCTTCGTCGTCAAGCGCAATCAGCCACGGTTGTACCGGCAGGTCAAAGCCCTGCCCTGGAAGAAGATCCCGGCGCTGGACGCCACCCACGATCGGGGGCACGGCCGTTACGACGTCCGGGCGTTGCAGGCCGTCACCTGCCTTGGCGCGTTGGCGCTGGACTTTCCGTACGCGGTGCAGGCGCTGCGGATCCGGCGCCGCCGGTACAACGCGGCCACCGACCGATGGTCTACCGTCACGGTGTACGCCATCACCAATCTCACCGCAGCTCAGGCCAGCCCCGAGGAGCTGACCGACTGGCTACGCGGACACTGGGCCATCGAAGTCCTTCACCACATCCGCGACACGACCTACCGCGAGGACGCCAGCCGGCTACGCACCGGCAACGCACCCCGCGTGCTGGCCACCCTGCGTAACACCGCGATCAGCCTTCTCCGCCTCGACGGCGTCACCTCGATCGCGCCAGCCTTACGCCGAAACGGCCGAGACCCCTACCGATCCCTACGACTCCTAGGAATCACCTAAAACGGTCATACTTCGACCTTGCGAAAGCCCTG
>NZ_JBHTBJ010000113.1:0-1316 GCF_042664765.1 Paractinoplanes rhizophilus
TGTTCCGCCCCGGGTTAGATGGAGACATCGAAACCTGGAGGAACACCGGCGATGCCTGCACCGAAGAAGTACAACGATGAGCTGCGTGAGCGTGCGACCCGGTTGGCGGTCGAGGCCCGCCGGGATCCGGCGTCGGCGGTCGGAGCGATCCGGCGGATCGCCGATCAGCTCGGGGTTCATCCGGAGGCGTTGCGTACGTGGGTGAAGAAGGCGGAGATCGACGCCGGGGAGCGGCCGGGCACGATCAGCAGCGACGCCGAGCGGATTGCCGCGTTGGAACGGGAGAATCGTGAGCTGCGGCGGGCGAACCAGATCCTGAAGTCCGCGGCGTCTTTCTTCGCGGCGGAGCTGGACCGTCCGTCGCGATGAAGGTCGCGTTCGTCGACTCCCACCAGGCCGAATACGGTGTCCAGCCGGTCCTGCAGGCTCTTGAAGATACGCCGGCACAGATCGCACCGTCGACCTACTACGCCGCCAAGATCCGCCCGGCCAGCGCTCGGTCACGGCGTGACGCCGCGCTGATCGAGATGATCAAGAAGATCCACGCGGAGAACTACGGCGTCTACGGCGCCCGCAAGATCTGGCACGAGCTGCACCGTCGCGGCGTGCAGGTGGCCCGGTGCACGGTCGAGCGGCTGATGCGTGAGATCGGGTTGCGGGGACTGCTGCGTGACAAGTCACCGCGCACGACCCGCCCGGCCGCCGAGACCGACCGGCCTCGCGACCTGGTCAAACGTGACTTCACCGCAGCCGGCCCGAACCTGCTGTGGGTCGCCGATCTGACCTACGTGCGCACCAGCGTGGGCTGGGTGTACGCCGCGTTCGTGCTGGATGTGTACTCCCGCATGATCGTCGGCTGGCAGGTATCCACGTCGCTGTACACCGACCTCGCCTTGGACGCGCTGAAGATGGCGATCTGGCGCCGCGAGAATCAGGGCGCTGACCTGCAAGGACTCGTACATCACTCGGACCGGGGCGTCCAATATCGAGCGATCCGCTACACCCAGCGGCTCGCCGAGGCCGGCGCGGTCGCCTCGGTCGGGTCGAAGGGCGACTCGTTCGACAACGCGATGGCCGAGGCGTTCAACTCCCTGTTCAAGGCCGAACTCGTGCGCAACAAGGGCCCATGGCGCGGGCTCGACGACCTGGAGATGGCCACCGTCGAGTACATCGACTGGTACAACAACCGCCGCCTGCACGGCGAGCTCGGACACGTCCCGCCCGCCGAACACGAGGCACTACACGCGATGACCCAGCCGGTCACCGCACCCCTGAAAACCAGCTAACCAACTCTCCACCAAACCCGGGGCTTGACA
>NZ_JBHTBJ010000114.1:0-1307 GCF_042664765.1 Paractinoplanes rhizophilus
CCCGTTCGGCCGGATTGTTGTCGAACGGGCAGTGGTGCGGGTCGTGGGCGAACCTTAGGTAGTCGTCGATGCGTTCACGCATCCGGCGGGCCAGAGCGGCGAGTTTCTTCCCGATCGGGGTGTTCTGGCCGGTGTGGTACTTGATCCCGACCAGGGCGGCGTGGCGGAACGAGGCCACCCCGGCGGCGAGGATGTCGGGATCGATGTGGTCCAGGCCGGCTGCGACTGCGGTGTCCGCAGCCTTCTTAAGGGCCAGCAGGGCGTCGATGCCTTGAGCGGCCCAGGTCGCAGCTGGGTCGAGTTCACCAGCGGCGATCAGTTCGCGCAGCAGATGCGCGCAGCACAGGGCGTGGGTGGCCTGCGGGTAGCAGTCGTAGGGTGCCCAGGCGTCGTGCACGGCGATCCCGGTGAAAGCGGGCAGGACCCCGCCGGCGTCGATGGCGTCCCGGCCGCGTTTCGGGTGCACGTAGAACAGGCTGTATTTGCCGGTCGACGCGGAGTGGACCCAGTGCAGGCGGCCCGCGACGCGGAACCCGGTCTCGTCGAAATGCACCAGCGGCGCCGCCGTCAGCGCGGCGCGGATCGCGGTCAGGAAGTCACCCTCGAGCCGGCGAGCGGCGCGGGCGGTCAACGCCGCGACACTGCCCTGCGAGATCGGCACCCCGAACAGATCGCTGACGGTCTGGGCGACGCGTTTCTGCGCCCCGAACTGCGCGACCAGCAGATACACCACGATCGCGGCCAGCCGGGGCCCGTACTGCACCGGCGCGTCCACCCCGGTCGGCGCGTCCGCGCAGGTCACCGCCGCACAAACACAACGACGGGCGATCAGCTGATGCTCGGTGATCCGGGCCGCGACCGGGGGAATCTCGAACACCTGACGGCGGGTTACCGCCGCGACTGGCGCGCCGGCGAGCCCGCTGCCGCACCCCCCGCACGCGACCGGTTCATGAACAACGGTCTCGTCCGGGATCTCGACCTGCCGCAACGTGCGACCCGGGTGACCGTCCTGGCCACCCGAGCGGCGCCCGGACCGGCCCCGCAACGACTTCGGCGCCGGCTTGTCCAACCCCTGCGCCGAGGGCGGCACGTTCGAGTTCCGCGGAGACTGACCCAGACGGCGCCGCAACTCGGCGTTCTCCGCCTCCAGCACCGCGATCCGAGCGTCCCGCTCCGCGACGGCCTTCTCCAACGCGACAAGCCGCTCCAGCAACTCCACGATGGACGGCACGTCAGGCACCCGGACATCTTGCCCAACAACCCCACCAAGATCAAACCGGCCCCAAACGACCGACCTGATCAGTTAC
>NZ_JBHTBJ010000115.1:0-1259 GCF_042664765.1 Paractinoplanes rhizophilus
CACCCTGGAGAGCACCGGGGACTACTGGCGGATCTGGTACTACCTGCTGGAAACGGCTGGGCTGGATGTGCAACTGGTCAACGCCCGTGATGTCAAGAACGCGCCCGGCCGGCCCAAGACCGACAGGGGCGTGTCGGTAGGTCTGTGTAACGGATGAGTGGATTATCCGTTTTTCACCGGTTATGGGGCCGGTGGCACAGTCAGGATCACGATCATGTCGCTGACCGAGCAGTTCGAGGCCGTCACCACTGATAACGAGCACGACGAGCCGGTGGTTGCGCCCCGGCTGCCGCTGTCCGAGGGGATGCCGGGCGCGGCGGCGCCGGCGGTGAAGGCCCTGCTGGACGAGCAGTTGCTGGACCAGATGGTCGAGCGGGTCCGCGCCGACGGGGGCCGCCTGACGGGGCCGGGCAGTTTCCTGTCGGAGATGTGCAAGGCGGTCCTCGAGCGAGGGCTGCGCGCGGAGTTGGACGCGCATCTGGGGTATGGCAAGCACGAGGCGGCCGGCAAAGGGTCGGGGAACTCGCGCAATGGCAGCACGCCGAAGACGGTGCAGACCGAGATCGGGCCGATCCCCCTGGACATCCCCCGCGATCGGGCGGGCTCGTTCACCCCGATGCTGGTGCCCAAGGGCGAACGCCGCCTCGGCGGCCTGTCGGATGTGATCATCAGCTTGTACGCGGGCGGGATGACTGTCCGCGACATCTGCCACCACCTGCAACGGGTCTACGGCACTGAGATCAGCCCGGACACGATTTCGGTGGTCACCGACGCCGTCCTGGACGAGGTGAAAGTCTGGCAGACCCGCCCGCTGGACGCGGTCTACCCGATCGTCTACATCGACGCGCTCGTCGTCAAAGTGCGTGACGGCAACCAGGTCCGCAACAAGGCCGCGCACCTGGTCGTCGGGGTCGACTGCGACGGGGTCAAGCACGTGCTGGGGATCTGGCTGCAGAACTCGGAGGGCGCGAAGTTCTGGCTGGCGGTACTGACCGAGCTGCGTAACCGGGGCGTGCGGGACGTGCTGATCGCCTGCTGCGACGGCCTCGAGGGGCTGCCGGCCGCGGTGGAGACGGTCTGGCCCCACGCGATCGTGCAGACCTGCGTGGTGCACCTGATCCGCGCGAGCATGCGTTTCGGCCCTGTCAGGGGAGCTGTGTAAGTCGGGGGTGTGCCAAGATCGACCGGCTTGAGAACCGGTCAGATGGGACACGACGTGACACAGGACACAGATGCGGCCCGAGTCGACGAGGCGGCGG
>NZ_JBHTBJ010000116.1:0-1254 GCF_042664765.1 Paractinoplanes rhizophilus
TGTTCGACGGCGCTCAGGATGAGCAGGTTGGGGTAGGCCAGCGGCGTTGAGGATGAGGATCGGTTAGAGGGCAACCGTGGACGGTTGCCCTTGTTTGTTTTCGGCGGCACCGTGATCAGGTCCTGATAGGCGACGGCCCTCCCGCTGTCTTTTTGGCCGGAGTGCCGCGGAAGGGCCGTGCGTGACGCGTGGAGGCGTCGTGGTCACGGTAGGCGGTGACGCTGCCGCGGTCGAGCGGCGGTTGGCGGAGGGGCGGCTGGTCTGCCCTGGCTGCTCGGGGATGTTGTCGGGGTGGGGGTATGCCCGGTCCCGGCGGTTGCGGGGGCCGGAGGGTGTGGTGCTGGCGCGTCCCCGACGAGCGCGGTGCACCGGGTGCGGGGTGACGCATGTGCTGCTGCCGGTGTGGTGGCTGCTGCGACGGGCGGATGCGGTGGTCGTGATCGGGGCGGCGCTGACCGCCGGGGCGGCTGGTGCGGGGTTCCGGCGGATCGCTGCGCAGCTGGGGCGCCCGCCCGAGACGGTGCGGGGCTGGTTGCGCCGGTTCACCGGTCGGGTGGAGGCGGTGCGGCGGTGGTTCACCGCTTTGCTGCGGGAGATGGCCGTGGATCCGGTGATGCCGGCGCCGGCGGGTGGGATGTGGGCGGACGCGGTAGCTGTGATCGACGCGGCGGTGACGGCTGCGGCGGCCCGGTTCGGGGTGCTCGGGGTGCCGTCATGGGAGTGGGTGTCGGCGGCCTCCGGTGGCCGGTTGCTGGCACCGGGCTGGCCCGCCTGAGTTGATCAACACGAGTTGACCCTGACGCGGCGTTGCTGAGTCGGTGATCCTCACCAGCTGTCCTGTGTGGTCAGTGGCGAGGAGGGGATGTCGGCAGATGGCGGCCAATGAGGAAGACAGCAAGCGGGTGGAGCGGGCCCGCGCGGTCGGGTTGTTCCGCTACCAGTTGATCCGTGAGGCGGCGGATCCGGCGCACTCGATCAAGGCGCGGGGCGCGTTGGTGCGCAAGCTCGCGGCGGTCGAGCACATGGGCCCGTTCGGTCGGCCGGTGCGGGTGTCGCGGCAGACGCTCGACCGGTGGATCCGGGACTGGCGGCGCGGCGGCTTCGACGCGCTGGTGCCCAGCCCACGCCAGCCGAGCTCGCGCACCCCCGGGGAGGTGATGGAGTTGGCGGTGGCACTCAAGCGGGAGAACCCGGCCCGCACCCCGGTCGGGATCGCCCGGATCCTGCGCGCTCAGCTGGGCTGGGCCCCGGACG
>NZ_JBHTBJ010000117.1:0-1250 GCF_042664765.1 Paractinoplanes rhizophilus
GCGAATTGGTTGACGGTGACGGAGCCGCCGAGCGCGTTGGTGGCGTAGTTGAAGATGCCGTACCGGTAGCCCATGAAGAATTGCCAGTCGTTGTTGAGCGTGAAGGCGGGCCCGAGGGGTGTGAAGGTGGTGCCGTTGGTGCTGTAGGAGAACGTGGCGGTGCGGCCGGAGCCGGGCTGGATGTTCGCCGATACCCGTAGCCAGATCCGGCCGCCGGACACGGTGGTGCCGGCTTGTTCGGTTCCGGTGCCGGTGGTGGTCCAGCCGTTGGTCGACATGGTCAGCCCGGTGGTCATCGACACCCGGGTGGTGCCGTTGTCTTTACGGATGCCGATCCACGCGGATTGGTCGCGTAGCATCGCCAGTCCGGCGCGGTCGCCGTTGGTCATGCTGGTGTAGTCGAGTTGGATGGTCGCGGTCGATGAGGGTCCTTGGATGCGGCGGGTGAGGGTGTTGCGGGCGTTGTAGAGGTCGTTGGTGACGGTGGCGGTGGACAGTCGTAGCCCGTTGCCGGTACTGAACTTGCTGGTGTCGGGGTTGTGGTTCCACTCGTATTGCGGTCCCAGGGCGGTGCCGGTGAAGGTGTCGGTCCCGGTCATCGAGGCCAGCGGGTGCCAGGGCAGGTTGGGCCGCGGGTAGCTGTTGCCCCACCGGCCGTTGACGGTTTGCAGGACCGGCCAGCCGTCGCCGCTCCAGCTGATCGGGGCGAGGGTGGGCATCCGGCCGCCGGGGTAGGCGTCGGTGAACGCCATGTACCACCAGTCGCCGTTCTGGGTTTGCACGAGGCCGCCCTGGTGCGGGACCCCGCCGCCGGAGATCGGGCCGGGCAGGTTGAGCAGTACCTGGCGTTGCTCGTACGGTCCCCACGGGCTGGTCGAGCGCAGCACGTACTGGCCGTTGGCGGGGCGGGTCACCCAGATGTAGTAGTAGTTGCCCCGCTTGTACATGCGGGAGCCCTCCAGGGTGCCGATGCTCGACGGGGTCTGGTAGACGGTCTGCGACCGCACCTCGGAGGTCAGGTCCGGCGAGAGCTGGGCGACGCTGATCGTGGTGTTGCCGTACGCGACGTAGGGGGTGTCGTTGTCGAAGAGCAGACCGGCGTCGTAGTAGCACTTGTTGATCCGGGCCTTCTTCGCCCAGCCGCCGCTGACCGACGCCGACGTGTACACGTAGGTGCGGTTGAACTCGGTGCAGCCCAGCCAGTAATAGGTGCTGTTGCTCGGCCGGTAGTTGAACGCCGACGCCCAGAT
>NZ_JBHTBJ010000118.1:0-1216 GCF_042664765.1 Paractinoplanes rhizophilus
CTTGCCGCGGGTTCGGGATCAGGGCGTCGAACCCGCCGCGCCGCCAGGCCCTGATCCAGCGATCGAGGGTCTCCCGCGACAGCCGCACCGGCCGGCCGGCCGTATCCAGGTGGGTGCGGGCGGCCAGCTCACGGACCATCCGTCCACGCTGGCGGGTCGAGTGCGCCGGATCCGCGGCCTCACGGATCACCTGATAACGGAACAACGCGATCGCCCGCGCTCGTTCCGATCGCCCGGCCGCCTCGTCCGGGCGCACCCCGCCCACCGCCATCGGTCTGTCCATCACAAACTCCTCGCTCGTACTCGCCGTCCACCCGTGATTCGGGCGGCAGCGCGAGGATCGCCGCCGGCGGTCATCACCGGCAGAGGCAGTTCGTGTTGATCAGCTTCAGACCCTCGACGAGGGCCAGCCTGGGGCCAGCAACCGGCCCGCCGACACCGCCACGGCGACCTCCCAGACCGGCACCACGACCACGGCCGAACCACCCCCGACACGATCAGCGCCCACAGCGCCGAAGCGGTCGTGCACCGCCCGGGCGGCCGCGTCGATCGCGGCCAGCGCGTCCGCCCACGCCGTCCCGGCCGGATCGGGCAATACCGGATCCGGATCCAACCTCCCGCACCACTCGGTGAACACCGCCCGCACCGCCTCGACACGAACGGCGAAGCGACGCAACCATCCCCGGACCGTGTCCGGTGCCCGCCGCAGCGCGGCAGCGACCTGCCGGTAACCCCGTCCCGCCGCCCTCGCCGCCAGCGCCGCCCCGATCACCACAGCCGTATCCGCTCGCCTGACCAGCAACAACACCGGCAACAACACATGAGTCGCCCGGCACCGAGAGCACCGCGACCGGCGCGGTGTCACCACCACCGGTCCGTCCACACCCCGCACCACCCGGGTCCGGGCCCTGCCCCAACCGGTCAACCGGCCCGCACACCCCGGACACATCAACTCGCCCGAGCACAGCCGCTGCTCGACCACGACCGGATCGATCTCTACCGTGACCACCGCGCCTCCGAGCGCAAACGCTCGGCCCTCCCGCCACAACCGGCCAAGGACACGACGGGAGGGCCGAGCCCTCCAACATCGCCCTGCCCGTCGTCACCGTGGCGTCGGCGACCAACACGATCAACACGCCGCGCCGCACACCAACATCGTCGTCACGCCCAACGGCGCACGCGCCGGCTACGTCGTCGCCCTCAACGGCGGCTGACA
>NZ_JBHTBJ010000119.1:0-1054 GCF_042664765.1 Paractinoplanes rhizophilus
CTAGACGAGTGATGACCGGGGTTACCTGCGTGGATGGGGGTGGCTGCGGGGTGACGGGTGAGGGTCTCCATGATCGACGTTGCTGAGCAACGATGACCATGGAGGCCATGTGCACGTCGATTTGGAGACCCTCGCGACCGCACTCTACGTGAAGATCGACGACACGTTGAGAGCCGATCCTGATTTACGGCCCGTCTCGGTACCGAACGGGTTCACCCGCACGGTCTCAGACGCCGAACTGATCACCATGGCAGTCATGCAGTCCTTGCTCAACATTCGCTCCGAGCGACGCTGGATCCGCTACCTCGGCAAGAACCTACGACCGTTGTTCCCGGTCCAGCTCTCGCAATCGGGCTACAACAAACGCCTTCGGGCAGCCCGGCCCTTGCTGCAGTACTTCATCCGGCACCTCGCCTGCGACACCGACTTCTGGTTCGACAACCACTGGATCCTGGACTCCACCCCGGTCGAGTGCGGCCGCTCACGACCCACCGTGCAACGCTCGGACGCCGCCGGCTGGGCCACCTACGGCTACTGTGCGTCACACTCACGGTTCTTCTGGGGACTCCGGCTGTATCTGATCTGCACCCCGACCGGCATGCCCATCGTCTGGGCCCTGGCCGACGCGAAAATCGGCGAACGCGAAGTCGTGCAGGCCATGCTCGACCGCGAACCCGAACTGCTCACCTCCCGTCCCGGACTGCTGCTGATCACTGACAAAGGCTTCGCCGCGAAACGCTTCGAGGCCGATCTGGCCGAACGCGGCGTCACCCTGCTACGCCCGAACCGCAAAACCGAGAAACAACGCCCAGGCCAAAGCCTGCTGAAAACGGTCCGTCAGCTGATCGAGTCGGTCAACGACACCTTGAAAGGTCAACTCGACCTCGAACTACACGGCGGACGCACCTTCGACGGCATCGCCACCCGCATCGCCCAACGCCTACTCGCCATGACCGCCGCGATCTGGCACAACCACAAAACCGGCCAACCGGTCACCCGCAGCCTGATCGCCTACGACCACTGACCCAGCTCAACCCAGTCATCACTCGTCTAG
>NZ_JBHTBJ010000120.1:0-993 GCF_042664765.1 Paractinoplanes rhizophilus
TGAGCTGATCTCAACGACTTTCCGGTAGGTATTTGTATTCGAAATGGGTGAGGTGCAGCGCTGCGGCGAGGATGTCGCTGGTCCGGCGCGGGCTCGCGGTGGTGTGCCGCAGCGTTTTCCACCGCCCGATCAGGATCGCGAAGCCGCGTTCGCCTTGCCAGCGCAGGCCGCGGAGGAGCCGGTTGACGGTGCGGTTGGCGATCGACAGGCGTTTACCGTCGGCAGGCTGTTTGGCCGGGGTTTTGATGCCGTGCCCAGCGCCGTCGTAGCCGGAGTCAGCCAGGGTGGGCAGGTCCAGCTCGCCGGCGGCCCAGTTCAACGTGGCGGTGATGCCCTGGGTCTGGGCGCAGGTCAGGTCGTGCAGGTGGCCCGGCATGGCGGCGGAGGTCCACACCGGCAGACCGTCGGGGCGCATGACGGCTTGGATGTTGGCGCCGAAGTCGCGGTGCTTGCCGGAGTACCAGGCGTCGATGACCTCGCCTTTGACGCTGATCGTGGTTTCGGTCAGCCGGTCGCAGTCGAACAGCTTCCCGTCGAGAATGACGTACGCCCAGCCGTCGTCGGCTACCCGGCGCAGTGCGGTGTGCAGATCGGTGGCCTGGGCGGCGAGCACGGCGATGCCTTCGTCGAGGTAGCGGTAGGCGGTGGCCCGGGAGATCCCGAACCCGGCGCCCAGCAGCGTCACATCCTCGTGTTTGCGGAACCAGACCAGCACCATCAACGCCTGGTAGAAGCAGGTCAACGCGCGGGTTCCGGTCCGGGTACCGCGGGCGCGGCGTTCGGCGGCCAGCAGCCGGCCGACGTACTGCACGAGTTCCCTGGGGACATCGATCATGGCACGATACGACAGCACGTGGGGTCCTCACCGTGTGGGTGATCTTGTGGTGAGAACTACCTACCGAGGGCCCCACGTCCGATTCCAGCACCGCCGGATTCGACACCCTTCGTCCGTGTCGTACCAATCAATACTTATGCGTCGCTGAGATCAGCTCA
>NZ_JBHTBJ010000121.1:0-977 GCF_042664765.1 Paractinoplanes rhizophilus
GGTGTCGGCGCCGACGCCGTTGGCCTCGAGCAGGTCGGGGTTGATCGCGGCGATCAACGGCTGGAGTAGGTCGTCGAGTTCGGTGATCTCGGTGGACAGGTGCTGGTGGCGGCGGGCCAGCGACCGCAGGGCGATTTGGTGGCGGTGGCGGGGCTGGCGGTGTCGGCACGGTCGGGTCGCAGGTTCGCGCAGGTGGCGATGAGTTTGTTGGTGGGCAGGCCGCGGAGCTGGGTGCGTAGCTGGTCGCCGGCGGTGACGATCAGAGACTTGATCTGGCGTTGGGTGTCGGCGCGCTGGCTGACGGCGCTGCGCCGGGCTACCCGCAGGTTGCGCAGGGCTTCCACGTGGCCGTCACGCTGCTTGGGCAGGCCGATGCGTTCGCCGGCCAGAACGGCCTTCGCCGCCGCGATGGCGTCGATCGGGTCGGACTTGCCCTGCAACCGGCGGGTCTTACGGTTCGGCCGGTCGACCTCGATCACCTCGACGGCCTCGTCGCGCAGCCGGCGGCCGAGTCCGGCACCGTAGGCGCCGGTGCCCTCGACACCGATGCGCCACAGCCGCCCGAACCCGCGCATCCAGGCCAGCAGCGCCTGGTAGCCGGCGGGCGTGGCCGGGAACTGCTCGGTACCCAGGACCCGGCCGACCAGGTCGAGCACCGCCGCGGTGTGGGTGTCCTGATGCGTGTCGACACCACCAACGACGTCGTAGCGGGCGGGGTCGGGTGTAATAGAGAGCATCGTCGTCCTGTCGTTCGTGACTGTGGGCAGGGCGGCACGCACCAGCCGGGCAACGCGGACAAGACAGAGATGGGGCCTCTGGCCAGGCTCCTATGAAGTCACAACGCCACGTCCAGTGAGTGCACGAGCACCTCCCAGCCGAGGCCGACAAATCCCGTTAAAGACCCGAAGCCAGTAAGCAGAAGGGTCAGACCCCGGCGGGAGGTGCTCATGAACATCATCTCTGTAAGCAGAGCAAAG
>NZ_JBHTBJ010000122.1:0-934 GCF_042664765.1 Paractinoplanes rhizophilus
GGTGATGTCCCAGGACCACACCTGCGACGGGCCGGTCGCGACCAGCTCCGGGCGCACCCGGGGCGGGTGTGTGGCCTGCCGGCGCCGTTCCCGGCTCTGCCCCGCCGCCCGCGTGATCCGGTACATCGTGGACATCGAGCACCAGTACCGGCCCTCGTCGAGTTCCCGCGCCCACACCTGCGGGATCGCCAGGTCCGCATACGCGGGCGCGTTCAGCACCGCCAGGACCTGCTCCCGTTCGGCAGGACCGAGCGTCCACGGGGGCGGGGTCCTCGGCAGCCACGGGCCGTGCATCGGCCCGACCGGTTTCGCCTTGCGGTAGTAAGTCGCCCGCGAGATCCCGGTCAGTGTGCACGCTTTCTGCACCGCGACCTCGGCGGCCCGTAATTGCTCGAATGTGGCGGTCAGGATTTCTTCGGCGGTATCTGATCGTCCGCGCTCTCGGACAATTCTTCCAAGAGCGCGTGTGCTTTTCCCATGATGTCCAGCGCCATTCGAGTCTTCTTCAGATCGGCCTGCAGTTTCTCGTTCTGACGGCGTAGTTTCTCCAGCTCGAGTTGTTCGCTGCTCTTCCTCTTCGGCCGCCCCGTTCCCGCCGGCGTCGAGGATTCGATATCCCGGCCCGGCTTCCCGAGTAGGCCTGCGTCACGAGCCCGTGTCCATTCGATGATGTGCGACGAATACAAGCCCTCCCGGCGCAGCAGAGCACCCTTTTCTCCGTTCGGGGCGCTCTCGTACGCGGCGACCATCGCGAGCTTGTACGCCGGGCTGAACGCTCGACGTGAAGGCTTCGGCGCCGGATCGACCCCGTCACCGGCCGCCGCCGGCTGCTTGTCAGATGAAGTGGACACGCTCACAAGGATCTCCGATCCCCGCCCTCAGGTCACCACCCCACAGTCACACGGGGTGTCTCACACGATCTTGACCGAGAGGG
>NZ_JBHTBJ010000123.1:0-924 GCF_042664765.1 Paractinoplanes rhizophilus
TGACCTGGACGGGTTCCGGCAGGAGTTGTCGCATCCGGGTGGCGGGTTGCCGTCGTATCCGCATCCGCGGTTGATGCCGAATTTCTGGGAGTTCCCGACGGTCAGTATGGGTCTGGGCCCGTTGAACGCGATCTATCAGGCCCGCTACAACCGGTATCTGCACAACCGGGGGATCAAGGACACTTCGCAGCAGCGGGTGTGGGCGTTCCTCGGTGATGGGGAGATGGACGAGGTCGAGTCGCTGGGGGCGATCGGGCTGGCCGCCCGGGAGGAACTGGACAACCTCACCTTCGTGATCAACTGTAATCTGCAGCGGCTGGACGGGCCGGTCCGCGGTAACGGCAAGATCATCCAGCAGTTGGAGTCGTTCTTCCGCGGCGCCGGCTGGAACGTGATCAAGGTGGTGTGGGGGCGGGAGTGGGATCCGCTGCTGGCCGCGGACACCGACGGCGCGCTGGTGAATTTGATGAACGTGACTCCGGACGGGGACTACCAGACGTATAAGGGTGAGTCCGGGGCGTATGTGCGGGAGCATTTCTTCGGCCGGGACCCGCGGACCCGCAAGATGGTCGAGCACCTGTCCGACGACGAGGTGTGGAACCTCAAACGCGGCGGGCATGACTACCGCAAGCTGTATGCCGCGTACAAGGCCGCGACCGAGCACACCGGTCAGCCCACCGTCATCCTCGCCAAAACCATCAAGGGCTGGACGCTGGGCTCGCATTTCGAGGCCCGTAACGCCACCCACCAGATGAAGAAGCTGACCCTGGACGACCTGAAAGGGTTCCGGGACCGGCTCTACCTCGACATCCCCGACAAGGCCCTCGAACAGAACCCGTACCTGCCGCCGTACTACCACCCCGGCGAAAAATCCGACGAGATGCAATACATGCTCGAACGACGCCGCGAACTCGGCGGCTACGT
>NZ_JBHTBJ010000124.1:0-898 GCF_042664765.1 Paractinoplanes rhizophilus
GGTAAGCACGGGCGTACCCTCCCCAACCCGCGTTGGCGCGCGGGCTCTACTCGATTCCTATGGCTTGGAACTCGTCGGGAGGGTACGCCTCCCAACGCTCATCCACAGGTTTCGAGCATTGCTCCAAGTCCACGTGGAGACGTTCGGCTGCAACTCGACCGCGGCAGCCGATTCATCCCTCCCGGAGGAGGCGAAATGCGCGATTGCGCCCGGCCTTCCAGAACGACGCTGAACTCCGCCTCCGTCCAAGTGTCAAGGACGGCCGATAATTTTCGGGCGTCCTTGACAACGGGTCGGCCATGACCGACGGCACGCGTCATGCGCGGCGGATGATGCCTCCGCGTTGGGTCGGGTGGAGTCTTCGCTCTAAAGGCCGCCCACTCTCGGCGCAGCGGAGCCGACCGGAAGCAAAGCAGGCACAGCATGGCTGAGCAGACCGCGGGGGCACGTCCGTCGGGCGCCCTGCGAAGGGTGCTCATCCCCCTTGCGCTCGCCCAGTTCATCTGCAGCTTCGCCGGCTCGAACATGAACGTCATGATCACCGACATCAGCGAGGACCTGGGCACCACCGTCCAAGGTGTGCAAGTCGCGATCACGCTCTTCCTGCTGGTCATGGCGGCGCTGATGATCCCCGGCGGCAAGCTCACCGACCGCTACGGCCGAAAGCGGTGCCTCAATCTCGGCCTCGCCGTCTACGGCATCGGCGCGCTCCTGAGCGCATTGGCTCCTGGCCTGCCGACGCTCATCATCGGCAACTCGATCCTCGAGGGAATCGGCACGGCCCTGCTGATCCCGCCCGTGTACATCCTCACCACGATGTTGTTCACCGAGGTCACGTCCCGGGCCCGCGCATTCGGCGTGATCAACGCAATGGCCGGTATCGGAGCGGCCACCGGCC
>NZ_JBHTBJ010000125.1:0-896 GCF_042664765.1 Paractinoplanes rhizophilus
AGACCGCATCTCATTAGGGGTTGTTGAGTTCCAACATCATTCGTTGTACGGGCGTGAGTGATGTGGAGAAGTACTGCCCGGAGTCGTTGTGGTGTCTCGTGCAGCCGTTGCTGCCCCCGCACCCGGAAAGGCATCAGGGTGGCGGCCGGCGGCGGATCGATGACCGGGTGGCGATCGCGGCGATCGCCTACGTGTTGCAGACCGGCTGCCCGTGGGACGCGTTGCCGGAATCGTTCCCGATCTCCCGGGCGACCGCGCATCGCCGGTTCACCGAATGGGTGAAACAGGGCGTCATGCAGGCGTTTCACCAGGCGACGCTGGATGTTCTCGGCGCTGCCGGGCAAATCGACTGGTCTCGGGCGAGTGTGGACGCGATGCATGTCCGGGCACTCAAAGGGGGGACCTGACCGGGCGCAGCCCGGTGGACCGAGGCAAGCCCGGCTCCAAGATCCACGCGGTCAGTGACCGCAACGGGCTACCACTGACCGTGCTGGTGACCGCCGCCAACGTCAACGACAACACCGCGCTCGAGGACGTGCTCGACAATCTGCGCGCGATCCGGCAACCGCTCGGCCGGCCCCGCCGATGGCCGGCCAAGCTGCACGGCGACAAGGGCTACGACTACCGGTCCTGCCGTGAGCTGGTCAGGCGACGCGGCATGATCGCCCGGATCGCCCGTAAGGGCATCGAATCCGCCACTCATCTCGGCCGGCACCGCTACGTCATCGAGCGCTGTCTGGAATGGGTCAGCCGGTTCCGGCGTCTGGCCCGCCGCTACGACCGCAAGGCTTCTCACTTCATCGGATTCCTGCGCCTGGCCTGCGCTCTGATCTGCTACCGCCGAGCCGTCCGCCTCAACCTCCTGACCAGCAACAACCCCTAATGGGATGCGGTCT
>NZ_JBHTBJ010000126.1:0-893 GCF_042664765.1 Paractinoplanes rhizophilus
TCGCGCACGCCGCGGTTGCGCAGCTCGGTCAGCACGCTCAGCCAGAACTTGGCGCCCTCGCTGTTCTGCAGCCAGATCCCCAGCACGTGCTTGACGCCGTCGCAATCGACCCCGACGACCAGATGGGCGGCCTTGTTACGCACGTGGGCGCCGTCGCGGACCTTCACGACCAGCGCGTCGATGTAGACGATCGGATACACGGCGTCCAGCGGCCGGGTCTGCCACGCCTTCACCTCGTCCAGCACCGCGTCGGTGACCACCGAGACCGTGTCGGGTGAGATCTCGGTGCCGTAGACACGCTGCAGGTGGTGGCAGATGTCACGCACCGTCATCCCACCCGCGTAGAGGCTGATGATCACGTCCGAGAGCCCACCCAGGCGCCGCTCGCCCTTGGGCACCAGCAGCGGGGTGAACGTGCCGGACCGGTCCCGTGGCACGTCGAGGGGGATCGGCCCGATCTCGGTCTGCACCGTCTTCGGGGTGCTGCCGTTACGCGAGTTCCCCGAGCCCTTGCCCGCCGGATCGTGCTTGCCGTACCCGAGGTGCGCGCCGAGCTCGGCCTGCAGCCCGCGCTCGAGGACGGCCTTGCACATCTCGGACAGGAAACTGCCCGGCCCGGTCAGCCGGCCGCCGTCGGCCCGGACCTGGGCAACCATCTGGTCGAGCAACTGCTCGTCCAGCAGCGCCTTCACCGCCGGCGCTGCCGCGCCCGGCACGCCGTCGGACAGCGGCAGCCGCGGCGTGACCACCGGCTCATCTTCCTCGTTGCCCAAGGCGACGTGCTCAAACTCATCGGTCAGTGTCATGATCGTGATCCTGTCTGCCCCATCAGGTCATATCTGGCGGAAAACGGATAATCCACTCATCCGTTACACAGACCTACCGACACGCCC
>NZ_JBHTBJ010000127.1:0-849 GCF_042664765.1 Paractinoplanes rhizophilus
ACTGAACACCACGCTGGCACCCTGAACACCAAGACCCCGCCCGGCACCCGCCCGGCGGGGTCTTTTCGCACCACCACGTCCTCACCCTCAACGCCGCGCTCATGCTCATTTTCAGCGCCGCGCAACACCCGATCAGCTCCTGGCCCGCCAGCACCGGCCATAACCGGCCGGTCATCTCCGCGTCCAGCACGCCGAGCCCAGCCGGACCGGCGATCACCGCCGACCGCAACGCCTCCCGCTGATCAGCGGGCTGTTGCACCACGCCGGCAGACACCACGGCAGAATCGGCCACCGAAGCTCCTGGTTGGAACATGTTGATCTAGACAATCCCATGTCCTATCAGGAGCTTCTCCACGTCTCGCACCCGGCCCGCGCCTTGACCAAAACGGGACTATTGACCACCAAAGGCCTTGAGTTTAGGTCAGTGACTCTTGGTGCTATCGACTGGAAGCGGGTTATTGGTCGCCGCGACGGCACGAGCTTCTTGTCGCGTTGTCATTTGCCAACAACTCCGATGGCAAGATGCGCTTGGACCTGGACCACGCCGTTTACTACGACGCCGGGGGGAATTCCAGGGATGTCGACGGCTTGAACGGAATACGCGACTACTCAAGAGTTGGTAAAGGCTACGCCTGGCTGTCGCTGGATGCACTGGACAGCGGCGGCCAGCTAGCTGTTCCGGCCTATCGTGATGGCCGCAAGGAGCCGTACTGGTGCTGGTTTGTCAAGCCCCGGGTTTGGTGGAGAGTTGGTTAGCTGGTTTTCAGGGGTGCGGTGACCGGCTGGGTCATCGCGTGTAGTGCCTCGTGTTCGGCGGGCGGGACGTGTCCGAGCTCGCCGTGCAGGCGG
>NZ_JBHTBJ010000128.1:0-837 GCF_042664765.1 Paractinoplanes rhizophilus
CTCGAGCAGCTTTTCCAGGCGTTGCCAGTGCCGGGTGCGGTCGTGAGTCAGGTCCACGCGCAGCCGGGTGTAGTCGCGCAGTACCCGGACCGGGCGCGGCGGCACGAACGACGGACGCAGTAGGCCCTTCTCGGTCAGCTTGGCCAGCCAGACCGCGTCCAGCCTGTCGGTGAGCTTGTCAGGATGTCTGTGTAACCATCCTTTGTCCTCTTAGTTCAGTGTAGCCGGAATATGGCCGGGAAATGCGATTTCGAACGCGCCGAGCGCGGCTTTCCACCCTTGGGTGACAGCGCCTTCGACCAGGCGGGGTTTGGCGGTGCGTTTGCTGGCGGGTTTGCCCCGGTCGGCTTCGCGGGCGCGGGCGCGTTTGTCCTCGATGTCGCAGATCGCGAGCCAGATCAGCTTGATCACGGCGTCGTCGGTCGGGAAGTGCCCGCGGTTCTTGATGATTTTACGGATCTGGAAGTTCAAGCTCTCGATCGCGTTCGTGGTGTAGATGATCTTCCGGATTTCGGGCGGGAACTCCAGGAACGGGGTGAACCGGTCCCAGGCGCGTTCCCAGACCGCGAGCGCGGCCTTGTGCTTGCGGCCGAGTTCGGTGTCGGCCAGTTCCAGCAGGGCGGTCTGCGCGGCGTCGGCGTTGACGGCGGTGTAGACCGGTTTCAGCGCCGCCGCCAGTTTCTTGCGGTCCGTGTAGGACACGTACCGCAGAGCCTGTCACGATTTTTGTGTAAATCGGAGGATGTGCCGCTTAAGCGAATACTATCAGAAGGTCAGCCGGTTTGGGAAGAGGCGAACCAGAGTGTTCAATGCCACCTTCCAACCGTGCGTTCCGGT
>NZ_JBHTBJ010000129.1:0-831 GCF_042664765.1 Paractinoplanes rhizophilus
CGGTGGACATCCCGGCAGGCCGGCGGGCGATCGCGGTCGACGGGAAGACTCTGCGAGGTTCCCGCACCGCCGGCACGGGCGCCGATCATGTGATGGCTGCCTGCGACCAGGGCACCGGTGTGGTCCTGGCCAGCACTGCCGTCGACGGCAAGACCAATGAGATCACCCGGTTCGCGCCGCTGCTCGACCAGATCAGCGACCTACGCGGCAGCGTGGTCACCGCCGACGCGATGCACTGCCAGCGCGACCACGTCACCTACCTCGCCGACCGCGGCGCACACTGGATCCTGACCGTGAAAGGCAACCAGCCCTACCTGCATAAACAGCTGGCCGGCCTGCCTTGGAAGGCGGTCCCGGACGCCACCCGTGACGATGATCGCGGGCACGGCCGCCGCGAGATCCGTACCCTGAAGATCCTCACCGTCTCCGCCGGCATCGACTTCCCGCACGCCGCTCAGGCCATGCAGATCCGACGCCGCCGGCGACGCCTCGACGAGCCGAAACGCTTCACCACCGAGACCGTCTACGCCATCACCGATCTGCACGTCCACCAGGCCAAACCGGCCCAGCTGGCCGCGTGGATCCGCGGGCACTGGGCCATCGAGAACAAGATTCACTGGGTGCGAGACGTCACCTACGACGAAGACCGTTCACAGATCCGCACCGGCACCGGGCAACAGGTCATGGCCGCGCTACGCAACGCCGCCATCGGCACTTTGCGCCTCGCCGGCGTCACCAACATCGCCGCCGCCAACCGGTACCACGCCCGCGACAGCGCCCGCCCACTCGCCCTGCTCGGGATCATCTGACGACTTTGCCGGGGCCCTGGGT
>NZ_JBHTBJ010000130.1:0-790 GCF_042664765.1 Paractinoplanes rhizophilus
CCCGCTCGTTCTTCAACGCGGCGAAGAAGGACTCTGCCATGGCATTGTCATAGCAAATCCCGGTACGCCCGACGGATTGCCGGATCCCACGCTGGTGAAGAAACCGACCAAACTCGGCCGACGTGTAGTTGCTCCCGCGGTCGGAGTGGAATATCGCCTTCCTCTTGATATCATGATTCCGGACCGCCATATCGATCGCCGCGCTGATCAGCGGAGTTTTGTAGTTATCCGACATCGCCCAGCCAATCACCGCCTTCGTGTAGCAGTCGATCACCGTGGCGAGGAATACCCAACCCTCCCACGTCGGAATGTACGTGATATCGCCGACCATCTTCTCGCCCGGCGCGGACGCGGTGAAGTCCCGGTGGACCAGATCCGGGATCGGCCCGGCCGCCGGGTCCTGGTCGGTCAGGCTGTGCCGCCACGGCCGCGGCTGGCAGGGCACCAGGCCCAGCTCCCGCACCAGGGCCCGGACCAGCTCCAGCGAGCAGGCGTGGCCTGACCGCTGCAACGAGGCGTGGATCCGCCGGTAACCGTACGTCTCGTCCGACATCTCGAAAATCACCACGATCAGCTGTTTCAATTTCTCCCGGCGCGCTGCGGTCGCCGATTGCGGCCGGCTCCGCCACTCGTAATAGCCGGAGCTGGAAACCCCAAGCCATTTGCACATGCGCACGACGGTGTACTTCGGCCGGCCATCCGGCCCGAGAATGCGTTTCTCCGCGTCGATCAGCTCGTACCGAGCTTCTACCGATACTCGCTGGCGAAGAACGCCGCGGCTTTTCCCAGG
>NZ_JBHTBJ010000131.1:0-742 GCF_042664765.1 Paractinoplanes rhizophilus
TCCGGGCAATCTGGTCCTTGTACTCCGGCGTGTAGGACCTACGCGTCGCCATCACCATTCCCCCTTTACCTTCCCGAAGAGAAAAGATCTTAGTTGGTTCTCTCTCCGGAAGATCCAGGGCGGCTCATTCCGCTCGTAGCGCCGGCAAGAAGTCCTCGTTGACGCCTCTGATCTCGCCTTGTGACAGAGGCCAGATGGTCATGGTGTGCAGTCGGCCGGTTAGTGCTTGCGCTGTGCGGGGCAGCGCGTCCTGCCGCGTTGACCCGGTCAGCACGGCCGTGCCGGGCAGGGTGCCTTCGCGGTTGAGTCGGGCCTTCAGCGCGTCGAGAATCAGCGGCGCGTGCTGATACTCGTCCACGCAGAGCAAGCCTGACGTCGAGACAGCGGTCTGCGGATTGGCCGATACGGCATCTCGAGTGCTGATGTCGTCGAGATCCAGGACGGGTACCCTGCGGGCGTTGGCCAAGGCATTCAACACGGTTGACTTACCGACCGAGCGTGGTCCGTGCAGGGCGATGACCGGCTCGACCTGAAGCAGCTCGTCGAGCAGCGCAGAAATCCGCCGCGTTGCGATCCCAGCGAGTGGTCCCGCCATGGCGCCCTCCTGCTCCGAAAGGGCGTGTCGGTAGGTCTGTGTAACGGATGAGTGGATTATCCGTTTTCCGCCAGATATGACCTGATGGGGCAGACAGGATCACGATCATGACACTGACCGATGAGTTTGAGCACGTCGCCTTGGGCA
>NZ_JBHTBJ010000132.1:0-735 GCF_042664765.1 Paractinoplanes rhizophilus
GCTCGTACGCCGCGATCGCGGAGTGGGTGGCCGACGTACCGGACGCGACGGTCCAGGCCCTGGGTATCGCGGCTGATCGACGTCCGTCCGAGGCGATGATCCGCCGGTTGCTGCAGGCCCTGGACCCACTGACCTAAACTTTGGCCGTTTTGCTGTGTTTAGGTAGATCGGCGGGACTGATGGTTATCTCGTAAGTGACGTCGCGGGTACGTTGCGTTTCGCGTTGTCGTGCGGTGCGGGGGCCGGTACGGGTGCGGGTGTGTCGGTTGAGGGGTTGTGCGGCGATCGCAGTGATCAGGGTGGCGGCTGGGTCGGGGTCGTGGTGTCCGCAGTTGATGCAGGGGCCGGTGGCGAGGTGGGCTCGGGTCAGGGCGAGGACGGCGGCGAAGCTGACCGCGTCGGGATCGATGTTCAGGTCGACCGCGGTGGTCACGGCGAGCCGGACCAGGGCGTTGTAGACGGTCAGCAGAGCCCAGAGTTCCTGGTGGGCCAGTTCGGGGGTCTGTCCGCGGAGCCGGGTGCCGGGTTCGCGCAGGGTGGTTTTCAAGCGGGCGTAGGTGAGTTCGATCTGCCATCTCTCGGCATACAGTGCAGCGAGTTGGGCGGCGGGGTGTTGCGCGGCGCTGAAAATGAGCATGAGCGCGGCGTTGAGGGTGAGGACGTGGTGGTGCGAAAAGACCCCGCCGGGCGGGTGCCGGGCGGGGTCTTGGTGTTCAGGGTGCCAGCGTGGTGTTC
>NZ_JBHTBJ010000133.1:0-732 GCF_042664765.1 Paractinoplanes rhizophilus
CGATCGCGTCCGGCAGGCCGGTCAGCCCGTCACAGCAGGCGATCAGCACGTCCCGCACGCCACGGTTACGCAGATCGGTCAGGACCTTCTGCCAGAACTTCGCGCCCTCGGTGTCGGCGATCCAGCAGCCGAGCGCGTGCTTGCGGCCCTCGACGTCCACGCCGATCGCCAGGTAGGCGACCTTGGTCGTGACCACCCCGTTGTCTTTCACCCGAATCCGGATACCGTCGATATACAGAATCGGATAAACCTCGTCCAGCGGCCGCGACTGCCACATCTTGATTTCGTCGACCACCACATCGGTCACATTCGAGATCAACTCCCGTGACGCATTAACCCCATACACCTCCAGCAAATGCGCCTCGATATCCCGCGTGGTCATGCCACGCGAGTAGAGCGACAGAATCATCTCGTCGATATTGCCGATCCGCCGCGCCCGTTTCGGCACGATCGCCGGCTCGAACGAGCCGTTCCGATCCCGCGGCACACTCAACTCGACCGGCCCGTTCACCGTCGACACCGTCTTGCGCGTCCTGCCGTTACGAGAATTGCCGGTCCCACGACCGGCCGGATCCCCCGAGCCGTAGCCGAGATGATCGGTCATCTCGGCCTGCAACGCCCGCTCGAGAACCGCTTTCGTCATCTGATTCAACAAACCGTCCACACCATCCAGCGGCGTGCCGGCCCGCTTCGCGTCATTGATCAACGCATCGATCGATTCCGCCGACAACG
>NZ_JBHTBJ010000134.1:0-691 GCF_042664765.1 Paractinoplanes rhizophilus
GCCGGCCCGCCGCCTCGTCGACTCGGGCCGCATCTGTGTCCTGTGTCACGTCGTGTCCCATCTGACCGGTTCTCAAGCCGGTCGATCTTGGCACACCCCCGACTTACACAGCTCCCCTGACAGGGCCAGCCGTTGTCGACATAGATCCCCTCCGGGACCCCGCGGCAGGCCAGCGCGGGCCGCAGCGCAGCGGCGAGCCGGACGGTGTCCTCGGCGAACCCGAACCGGTGCCCGACGATCGCCCGGGAGTGATCGTCGAGGAACGCGAACAGGTAGGTCTTGCGCCCGCCGATCCGCGGGCCGTGCAAGGCGTCGCCGGTCCACAACTCGTTGGGCCGGTCGGCCTCGAACCGCCCGAACACCGCCGCCGGCGTCCCGCCCAGCAGCGTGGGGTCGACCGCGGCCAGGTCAGCGAAGCGGCGCTGCAGCGTGCGTTCTCCGGGCGCCCAGCCGAGCTGGGCGCGCAGGATCCGCCGGACCTGGGCCGCGGTCCGGCCGGGGTTCTCCTTCTTCAGTGCCACCGCCAGGTCCATCACCTCGGCGGGCAGCCGCCGCGAGGCTTGCTGTCGGGGTACGCGTGAATGTGCCCAGCCACGTACGGATGAACGTGCCCAGGTCCTGGCGTTCAGGGGCTGCGGATCGGGTGAGACTTCGTCCTGTTTGAGGTGATTCAGGGACGGGGGCTGCGGTG
>NZ_JBHTBJ010000135.1:0-625 GCF_042664765.1 Paractinoplanes rhizophilus
GGGACATCACCGCATTGAAAGGGCCCGTCAAAGGCGTCTGGTTCAAATGCTACGTCATCATCGACATCTATTCCCGGTACGTGACCGGCTGGCTCGTCGCCGCGGCCGAGGACGCTATCGTGGCCCGTGATTTCCTCGCTGACGCAGTCACCGCCAACGGGATCGAGCCGCACACCATCCACGCCGACCGCGGTGGCGCCATGACCTCGAAACCGGTGTCGGAAATGCTCGTCGACCTCGGTGTCCTACGTTCGCATTCCCGACCTCGTACGTCAAACGACAATCCATATTCCGAAGCGCAGTTCAAAACAATGAAGTACATGCCGGACTTCCCTGACCGGTTCGGATCCCTCGCTGACGCCCGCGCGTTCTGCGACAAATTTTTTACCGCATACAACCACGAGCACCGTCATTCCGGGATCGGCTGGCACACGCCCGCGTCGGTGCACTACGGCACCGCTGACCAGATCCGCCGGGACCGCCAGCACACCCTGAACGCCGCCTACGCGCAGCACCCCGACCGGTTCACCCGCCGGCCCCGCGCACCCCAGCTCCCCGAAAAAGCCTGGATCAACCAGCCAACAACCGAGGCACAAACCGTCTCAATTTGACTTGACAAATTCCG
>NZ_JBHTBJ010000136.1:0-625 GCF_042664765.1 Paractinoplanes rhizophilus
CCTCGGTCAGCGCGACGTCCACGCCGAGCGCGGCGAAGCTGGACAGGGTCTGCTGGAAGTTACCCGGCAGCGAGCTACCCCCGGTGAAATGGGTTTGCAGGCCGACACAGTCGATCGGCACCCCCCGGGACTTGAAGTCCTGGATCATCCGGTAGACACCCTGCGTCTTACCGTACGACCAGTTCTCGATGTTGTAGTCGTTGTAACACAGCTTCACCGACGGGTCCGCGGCCCGGGCGGTGCGGAACGCCACCTCGATCCAGTCGTTACCGGTGTTCTGCAGGTTCGAGTTACGGCGCGAGCCGTCCTCGTTGAACGCCTCGTTCACCACATCCCAATAGGCCAGCTTGCCCTTGTAATGGGCCATCACCCCGTTGATGTGGTCGATCATCGCCTGCCGCAGGCTCGACCCGGACAGGCTGCCCCACCAGCTCGGCTGCTGCGCATGCCAGGCCAGGGTGTGCCCGCGGACCTTCAACCCCCGCTGCGTCGCCCAGTTGTAGATCTGATCCCCGGAGCTGAAGTTGAACTGACCCCGCTGCGGCTCGGTCGCGTCCGGCTTCATCTCGTTCTCAGCCGTGATCATGTTGAACTCACGACCCGCGATCGTCGAATACGTCGAATC
>NZ_JBHTBJ010000137.1:0-615 GCF_042664765.1 Paractinoplanes rhizophilus
TTGCTCTGACCGGAAAATAGAAGCTTGGCCATGGTGGGGTGTTTGGGCAGGTGGGGGTGCCGGGCCGGTGGCCGGTCCGGGGTGGCGTGTGATGTGTTCAGGCGGCGGCGGTGAGGGTGACGGTGTAGCCGAGGGCTTGTAGTTGCCGTAGGTGGTTGCGGGTTCTTCGTTCTTTGTCGATGCGTTGTTCGTAGTAGTGGCTGCCGAGGTCGTGGTAGCGGGTGGTGGGGTTGGTTAGTAGGTGCCAGATGATGATCAGGGTGGTAGCGGGCGACGGCGACGACGGCTTTGAGTTTGCCGCGGCGTTTGACGATGCGCCGGTAGCGTTCAGCGAGGAAGGTGTCGGTGCGGGCGGCGGTGGCGGCGGCGTGGCCGAGGGTGGCTTTGAGGTAGGGGTTGCCCTTGCCGGTTTTGCCGGTGGTGTTCTTGGCGCCGGATTGGATGGTGCGGGGGCAGAGTTTGGCCCAGGAGACCAGGTGTTCGGCGGTGGGGAACCGGGTCATGTCCAGGCCGATCTCGGCGAGGATGGTTTGCGCGCCGAGGTCGCCGAGGCCGGGGATCTCGGCGAGTCGTTGCACGGCCGGCAGAGCCGGGCCGTTACCGGTATGCGTGCTG
>NZ_JBHTBJ010000138.1:0-608 GCF_042664765.1 Paractinoplanes rhizophilus
GGCCGAGGAACGAGGCCTCGTCCTCGCCGCGCCGGCCGTTCCAGGCGCTGAAGCCGAAGCCGAGCCCGGGTTTCGCCTCGCCGGCTCCGATCGACAGGATCTCGGCCAGCGCGGCCGGCGTGTCCAGCTCCTCCTCCCGGTGCCCGTCCTCCTCCTCGTAGACGGCGACCCAGCGGGAGAGCATCGGATCGACCAGCGCCAGCTCCCGGTTCGAGGTCGCCCACCGCCGCGCGATCTGGTCGACCGATTCCGCACGCGGTCCCCATATCGCCTGCACAAGTACCTTCTCGACCGGCATCGTCACCTCCTCCTGGTGCGAGAGATCTTACGGATACACGACCACGGGGATGTCGATTCCCTCCTCACCGAAGGTGCGCTCGAGCGTGGCCTTGAGCTCGGGGCTGGACACCCGCCACTCCAACGGGTTGCCGCCCGCCGCGGCCTGCTGGGAACGTGCCTCGCGGACGAGGGCTTCGTAGCCGGTCTCGTTCTTGCCGGCCCGGCCGTTCTTGAACCACCACTTCCAGTCGCCGGTCTTGGGGTCGATGAAGCTGGAATAGTTGTCCTTGGCCTCGATCAGCTTGCCGTTGCTGAATCCGTCGAAGTCG
>NZ_JBHTBJ010000139.1:0-580 GCF_042664765.1 Paractinoplanes rhizophilus
GATTATTTACCGAATAACGATACGAACAATGTAGGAACGACGAGCATTACGTTGGCTGCTTTTGTAGCTGCACCAGGTCTTACGGAGGCTATGGGAACAGTAGTGTTTGATCCTGCAACGGGTACGGCTACGTATACTCCGGATGCTGCGGAAGATGGAGAAGTAACATTTTACTATGAGGTATGTAGTGATGATGGAGTTACAACAGCTCCAAACAATGTAGTATGTATGACTACTACGGTAACAATTACTGTGGATGGTTCAGACAATGACAATGATGGGGTACCAGATGGGTTAGATTTAGATGATGACAACGATGGAATATTAGATACTGCAGAGAATGATTTAGGTTTAGATCCGAGTGATGATAATGACAGTGATGGGATCCCTAACTGGCAGGATGCTGATGATCGTGGAGATGGAACTCCGGCTGCTTGTGTAGATACAACGCCTAATGATGGAGTGTGTGATATGTTAGATCCGGCGTATGATTTTGATGGCGATGGAGTACCAAATCACTTCGATCTTGACAGTGATAATGACGGGTTATATGATGTAACAGAGACAGGCGGAACGGATG
>NZ_JBHTBJ010000140.1:0-534 GCF_042664765.1 Paractinoplanes rhizophilus
GATCCCGGCGGGCCTCGACCGCCAACCGGGTCGCACGCTCACGCAGCTCATCGTTGTACTTCTTCGGTGCAGGCATCGCCGGTGTTCCTCCAGGTTTCGATGTCTCCATCTAACCCGGGGCGGAACAACCACGCGCGACCCAAGCAACCGGCGACCCCGGGCCACGACAACGGAAGTGGCGAGAAATCAGACCCCCGCCCCCAAGGGTCTTTAGCCGGCTCAGCGACCTAGACAGCTTTGCTCTGCTTATCCTCGGTAAGCACAGGGCTCTCCGATCGCGCTCCATGAACAGGGAACGTGCGAGCGCGCCACGCCGCTGTCGCGCAGGTGCACCGCCTGGCGTCGATGCTTCCTCTCGGTAAGCAGTCCTCCTACTCCCTTCGGGTGACGCCACGCTGGCGTGAAAGTCGGGGTCGGTCGCTGGATCGTTGGAGTGGGTGGGTTGCTCGTTGACGCCGACAGCTCTCTTGCGATCTTGTGAACCCGTTAAGCAGTCTGGTGCCGGGGCCTCGACCCGAAGGGTCACTTACTGTT
>NZ_JBHTBJ010000141.1:0-530 GCF_042664765.1 Paractinoplanes rhizophilus
CGCTCGCGGTTGCGCGGCATCTCGGTGATCTCGCCCAGCAGCTCGCGCGGGGCGTCGAACACGCGGTTGTGCCGGCCCAAGTAGCAGGGGTCGTGATACGTCACGTCGCTCACCGGCTCGACCGGCGTGAGCTTGCCGGTGGCGACCAGGTGAGCCAGCAACTGGGTGTGGTGCACGACCTCCACCTCGAGACCCAACTGCGAATACTCGTTACCCAGCGTGTTGAAGCAGTGCGGGCAGGTCGCCACGATCTTCTTCACACCCGCCTCCCGCAACGTCTCCACGTTCTGCTGAGCCAGCATCTGGAAGACGAACTCGTTACCGATGCGCCGCGCCGGATCACCCGTACACGTCTCGCCCTCACCCAGAATCGCGTAATCGACGCCCGCCTCATGCAGCAGCGTCGCCACCGCCCGGGTGGTCTTCTTCGCCCGATCCTCGAACGCGCCCGCGCAACCCACCCAGAACAAATACTCGAAATCCGCGCCGGAACCGGCCCGCGGCACCTCGAAGCCCAGACCCTTGGTCCA
>NZ_JBHTBJ010000142.1:0-522 GCF_042664765.1 Paractinoplanes rhizophilus
CCCGAAGCCGGTGGCCTAACCCCGTAAGGGGAGGGAGCCGTCGAAGGTGGGGCTGGCGATTGGGACGAAGTCGTAACAAGGTAGCCGTACCGGAAGGTGCGGCTGGATCACCTCCTTTCTAAGGAGCGACTATCCGTTGAAAGACGGACAGTAGCCCGCGACCTGCGAATGCCAGGTCGGGGTGCTCGAAGGCGGAGACACTGGCCAGTTTTCTCCCGGCAACGGCCGGCGAACCTAGTACACGAGCCCTGCGGGGTTTGAAGGAACGGGATTTCGCTGGTGCGGCTGGTGGAGAGCGTCAAAACATGCACCCTGTTGGGTATCTGAAGGAACAACCGTTGTGGCGGGTGACCCCCGCGGTTGGTCTTCAATGCCAGGCAAGACTTCGAATGCATACCTGCCACGGTTGTGGTGTTCGGTGTGTTCAGTGGGAAGTTTTGGGTTGGTCGTTGGTTGAGAATTGCACAGTGGACGCGAGCATCTTGTTTTCTGTGGTTAAGTTGTCAAGGGCGGACGGTGGAT
>NZ_JBHTBJ010000143.1:0-516 GCF_042664765.1 Paractinoplanes rhizophilus
CATCCGCCTGGACCGTGACACCCGACGAGACCGTCATAGCCGCAAACCAACACCATCACGACCGCCCGATCACACACCAACTGTCCGTGTCACGCACAGTCACCCACGGGAATTGGGACTACTTACCAGTGATCCTCCTGTCGGACGGGAACAGTCAACGGTTCCTTGAGGCATTGGCGATGGCGCAGCAGGACTGGCGCGACGTTCTGGTGGCGGCCCAACTCGCCCACCATGACTGGCCGGATCGGCTGAACGCCGCACTTGGTCGAGCTCGGACAGCGGCAATCAATGCACTTCATCGAGCGTTCCGGCCGTCCGGGGCGGGTTCGCCCGTAGCGTGGACACAGCAGATGCTGGTGTGTTCCACTTCTCAGGTTTCGAAGATGAACTGTTCCGCCCCGGGTTAGATGGAGACATCGAAACCTGGAGGAACACCGGCGATGCCTGCACCGAAGAAGTACAACGATGAGCTGCGTGAGCGTGCGACCCGGTTGGCGGTCGAGGCCCGCCGGGATC
>NZ_JBHTBJ010000144.1:0-514 GCF_042664765.1 Paractinoplanes rhizophilus
ATCCACCGTCCGCCCTTGACAACTTAACCACAGAAAACAAGATGCTCGCGTCCACTGTGCAATTCTCAACCAACGACCAACCCAAAACTTCCCACTGAACACACCGAACACCACAACCGTGGCAGGTTTGCATTCGAAGTCTTGCCTGGCATTGAAGACCAACCTCACCGGCACAGCCGGCTCTTGGTTGTTCTTTCAGATACCCAACAGGGTGCATGTTTGATCGTTTCTCATCAGCCGCACCGGTTCGCTGTTCCTTCGAGGATTCCTCCTCGTGTACTGAGCTCGCCGGCCGTTGCCGGGAGAAACTGGCCAGTGTCTCCGCCTTCGAGCACCCCAGTCGATCGTTCGCCGACTGTGGGCTCCTGCGTTCCTTTCGGAACGAGGTGCTCCTTAGAAAGGAGGTGATCCAGCCGCACCTTCCGGTACGGCTACCTTGTTACGACTTCGTCCCAATCGCCAGCCCCACCTTCGACGGCTCCCTCCCCTTACGGGGTTAGGCCACCGGCTTCGG